>NZ_CALWOJ010000055.1 GCF_944383115.1 uncultured Flavonifractor sp.
ATCCGAACCCTTCACCGATTGGAAATGGGTTCGGATTATATGGGTTTGGTGCGCGAGGCGGGACTTGAACCCGCACGTGCGTAATGCACACTAGAACCTGAATCTAGCGAGTCTGCCAATTCCACCACTCGCGCATATGGTGCGGATGACGGGACTCGAACCCGTACGGCCGTGGGCCACTAGCACCTCAAGCTAGCCAGTCTACCAGTTCCAGCACATCCGCAAAAATGCAGCCCTTCGCAAGACTGCTTGATTATTATAGCGGCCCCGCCCAGGTTTGTCAACCGCAAATTTCCCGTTTCGGAAAAAGTCAGCGGCTCTTTTCCCACTCCAGCAGAGCTGTGATCACATCGTTATATACCCGCTCCGGTTCCTCCTTGAACCCCTTGGCCAGACGCTGGGCCTGCTCTTTGGTCCCGCAAAACAGTTCCAGCGTAAACAGATTGCCCTTATCGTCGTCCAGTTCCATCTTAACTGTGCTGCCCCCCTCCGGCCGATCCTCCACATGGGAGCGCACCTGGGCGTTACGCCGGAGAATGCCGTTGATCCTGGCCAGGTTGACGCCGCACTTCTGTTTGACGGTATAGGGCAGACTACTCTCGCAGGCCGCGCCGTTCATACGTCCCTTTTCGGTAATGGCGTATAGTTCGTTCTCCAATGTCAGATGGCCGGTCTCCACCAGTTCAGACACCGCCTCGGCAAACTCAAAATAGTCCACGCCATCGTCGCACATGGTCAGATCGGTGAGCGCATGAAAATCAATGGGAGAGGCCACCCGCGCCATGATGTAAAGTACAAGGAATTTGATATCCAGTTTATCGTGGATGAAACCGTGACGTGCCATGGCGTTCTCCTTTCTGAGACATTCCCTGCCTGTTTACCATTATACCCAAGCCGTGTTAAAATCACAAGTGCAATTTCCCGGGTATCGTGTGCTTGACGCAGCCCCATCCCTCAGAGTATGATAAAGAAAATCCCACCGCACAGCCCCGGCCCTCACAGCGGGCGTTCAGAAAGAAAATGGAGGTCACCGTCATGGGAAAAAAATTATTGCCCTTACTGCTTGCCTTTCCATTGCTCCTCTCCGCCTGCGGCGGATCTTCGGAGCCGGAGAATTCTGCGTCTCCATCCTCCGTACCCACATCCGCTGTAGAAACTGCGGAGCCCTCCCCCACCCCATATGACGGCCCCCTCAATCCCCTCACCGGCCTGCCCATCGGCGAGGAATGGGTGAACCGCCGTCCGGTGGCCATCATGCTCAACAATCTCAAACAGGCCCTGCCCCAGCTGGGCCAGTCCCAGGCGGATATCATCTACGAAATCCCCGCCGAAGGCGGCATCACCCGGATGGTGGGCGTCTATCAGTCGCTGGACGGCGTGGGTACCATCGGTTCCATTCGCTCCGCCCGCCCCTACTATCTGGAGGTGGCTCTGGGCCACGACGCTATCTTCCTCCATGCCGGCGGCAGCGAGGATGCCTACAGTAAAATCAAATCCTGGGGCGTCACTGCTCTGGACGCAGTCCGTGGCCCCTATCTGGGCAGTACGGAAAACAGCAACCTGATGTGGCGGGACCCGGTTCGCAAACAGAACTACAGCCTGGAGCATACGGTTGTCACCACCGGCCAGACCATCATCGAACGGCTGCCTACCTACAACATCCGGCTGGATCACGAGGACGGTTATCACTACGAGATGAATTTTGCCCAGGACGGTACCCCCGCCGACGGCGTGGACGCATCCCAGATCACTGTCCCGGTATCCACCTACAAGACCGGCCAGTTCGTCTACAACGAGGAGACCGGCAAGTACGGCGTGGAAGAGTACGGCAGCGCCTACATAGACGGCAATACCAACGAGCAGGTGGAGGTCACCAACGTGGTCATCCTCAAGACTGCCTGCCGCAACACGGGCGACTATCTGGGTCACATCACCGTGGACCTGTCCAGCGGCGGCAGCGGCTTCTTTGCCTGCGGCGGTAAGATCACAGAGCTGACCTGGAGCAAACAGGCTCCCAGCGGCCAGTTCTATTATGAGGACACCGACGGCAAGCCTATCACCTTCGGCGTGGGTACCACCTATGTATGTATTGTCCCCACCGACTGCGACGTAAGTTTTTCCTAAAAGGTAAAAGGACGCCCCGGCGCAATGCGCCGCGGCGTCCTTTTACAGTTAGCCCAGATTTACCGTAATATCCTCCGTCGGAACTTTTGCCCAGTGGAAGTCCATGGCCAGCTCCGCCGGGCTTACCGGCTCCGGTCGGTCCAGCTGCCCGGCCCAGAAGGCCAGCAGACCGGTCAGCTGTTCCGGTGTGAAACGCTGCCGCAGCGCGCCCATGTCCAGGTCCTGCTCCCGCTTGGACAGCCGCCTGCCATCGGGGGCCAACAGCAGGGGTACATGGCAGAACTCCGGCGGCGTCAGTCCCAGCAACTCATAGAGATAAAGCTGCCTGGGGGTGGAGTCCAGCAGATCCCGCCCCCGTACCACCTGGTTGATCTTCATCGCGCCGTCGTCATACACCACCGCCAGTTGATAGGCATAGACCCCGTCCGACCGGCGGACAATGAAGTCTCCGCAATCCCTTAGTAAGTTCTCCTGGCAGGCCCCCTGCAATTTATCTGTAAAGCCGATGTCCTGGTCAGGCACCGTCAAACGCCAGGCAGGGCGGCGCAGTTTGCCCAATCGGGACCGCTCCTCATCCGGCAAATACCTGCACTTGCCGCCATAGACCGTCTGTCCGTCGCTCCGGTGGGGCGCCGAGGCGGCCAGTCGCTCTGCCCGGGTGCAGAAGCAGGGATAGATCAGCCCCATCCCGTCCAATTTTCGGAAAGCATCTGCATACAATCCGGTGCGCTCGCTCTGGGAATAGGGGCCGTGGGGGCCGCCTTTTTCATAGCCCTCGTCCCAGTCCAGGCCCAGCCAGCGCAAATCCTCGGCCAGCTGGACGGCATATTCTTTCCGGCACCGGTCCGGATCCAGGTCTTCCATCCGCAGCACCATAGTCCCACCGGCAGAGCGCACCGACAGCCAGGCCAGCAGGGCGGAAAACAGGTTGCCCAGATGCATCCGGCCGCTGGGACTGGGCGCAAACCGGCCCCGAAGCTCTCCCATGTTTCTCTCCCCTTTCCCCCATAGTGTACCACATCCCAGCCCGCTTGTGTAGACAATGAAAGGACTGGTTTTTGAGGGAATCAAAAACGATCAGATGGGGCGATTCAGCTTCACAATCGTCATATTAAGCTCCCCGTCGCTGGCATCTGCCGATCCGTTATAGGTCATGGAGAGCGTGGTGGGTGTTGATACAGGTATAATGAAAAAAGCCGACCCGCAGGCACTTCCACCGCCCACCTCAATCGCGAAATAGACGCCGTATTCCAGGTGGGGCATGTTGTTATAAAATGGCGTTATCTGCATATAGTTGGGCTGGCGAAAAACGGCCGATATACTGTAAGACACCAAGTAATACCCCGGGGAAAGGGCGATGCGGGCTGCATCTGTCTGTGTGATGTTTCCCGTGGGATCTGTTATATCGGGAAACCATTCCAGCTGTCTGCCCTGCACAAGGGGGTATTGGTAGTTGAAAAAAGATGCAAATACATCCTCCGGCGCTTCCCCCGACGGGCCTGTAGGCCCCGCCGCACCTTCAGGACCTGTGGGGCCTGTGGGGCCTGTGGGGCCCGCTGGCCCAGTCCCACCCGATGTCCCGGCCGGGCCGGTAGGCCCTGGGGCGCCCGTAGGGCCGGTAGGACCCGTAGGGCCGGTTACACTTGCAGAGCCGGCCGGGCCGGTAGGCCCGGTGGGTCCGGTGGGTCCAATCTCTCCCGATGCTCCGGTGGGGCCGGCAGGCCCTGTAGGGCCCGTAGGGCCGGTAACGCTGGCGGAGCCAGCCGGGCCGGTAGGGCCGGTGGGGCCGGCAGGCCCTGTGGGGCCAGTCTCCCCTGATGCTCCGGTGGGGCCGGTCGGGCCTCGGCAGATGCAGCCTGGGCTCCGATCGACACGGAGCGGATCTGGATTATAATATCTGCATTGGTCTCCCTGATATGGATACAACATTGCTCCCTTGCCTTTCTTTCCCCATTCGCCTGGCTGTCAGTCTGTGTTTCTACTGTCAATTACAGATTATGCCGCAGCCTTGCCCTTCGTTCCCCGCAGCAATAAAACCGGCCCCTGCTGCAATTGGCAGCAGGGGCCGGTTCTATATCTCTATGGGATCAATACAGCAGATTCTTCTCGGTCTGAGGATCAAACAGGTGGATCAGCTCAGGACGGAAGGTGAAGTTGATGTCGGTGCCGTAGGGAATGCCGGCACGATGCTCTTCAGGCAGTTCGGTGGTGGGGATACGCAGCACCACGTCCTTGCCGGCGGCGGTAACATGGAGATAAACCTCGCTGCCCATCATCTCGGACACGTCCACCTTGCTGGACACAGTGTGGGGACCGGCTACAGCAGCAAAGGAGATATGCTCGGGGCGGATACCGGCCACCACGTCCATGTCGCCGGCGCCCTTCTCGGCCAGGATCTTCTGGGCCTTGTCGGCCAGCTCAATCACAGCGTCGGCCACAGCGATCTGATACTTGCCGTCCTTCTTCTGCAGCTTGGCGTCGAAGAAGTTCATCTGGGGGGAGCCGATGAAGCCGGCCACAAACAGGTTGGCGGGACGATCGAACACCTCCTGAGGAGTGCCGATCTGCTGAATGAAGCCGTCCTTCATGATGACGATACGGTCGCCCAGAGTCATAGCCTCGGTCTGGTCGTGGGTGACGTAAATGAAGGTGGTGTTGATGCGCTGGCGCAGCTTGATGATCTCGGCACGCATCTGGTTACGCAGCTTGGCGTCCAGGTTGGACAGAGGTTCGTCCATCAGGAACACCTGAGGATCGCGGACGATGGCGCGGCCGATGGCCACACGCTGACGCTGGCCGCCGGACAGAGCCTTGGGCTTACGATCCAGGTACTGGGTGATATCCAGGATGGCGGCAGCCTCCCGCACCTTCTTGTCGATCTCATCCTTGGGCACCTTGCGCAGCTTCAGGGCAAAGGCCATGTTCTCATACACGGTCATGTGGGGATAGAGCGCGTAGCTCTGGAACACCATGGCGATATCGCGGTCCTTGGGCTCCACGTCGTTCATCCGCTTGCCACCGATGAGCAGATCGCCCTCGGAGATATCCTCCAGGCCGGCCACCATCCGCAGGGTGGTGGACTTGCCGCAGCCGGAAGGACCGACCAGCACGATGAACTCCTTGTCCGCGATCTCCAGGTTGAAGTCGTGAACGGCGGTCACCTTGTTGTCATAGATCTTCTTAATGCCTTTCAGAACTACAGTTGCCATATGTATGGACCGTAAGGGCAATGCCTCCGCAAATACCCTCTTGCTCCGGGAGAGTGAAACTCCCGGAACGTTACGACAGGTCTCCACACTGCCGCACCGCCGGCCCGGCGGATTTTCCTCCTTTTTTCGACTCCTCCGGCCTATGGGAATGGAGTAGGACCGGAGGGCCTGTATTTGGGGGTGCGCTCTATTCAGCCGCGAACCAGTTCGCCGCGGAAGAATACATCTTTCAGTTCCAGATTTTCATCCAGAACAACCACATTGGCCCGCTTGCCGGGCTCCAGGCTGCCGGCCCGGCTGAAAATGCCGATGGCCTTGGCAGGGTTGACCGCAGCGGCCCGCACGGCATCCGCCAGAGGGATACCGAAGGACACGGCGGTCTTCATGCAATTCATCAGGTCGGTGACGGAACCGGCCAGGGTTCCGTCCTCCAGCGTGGCGTACTTGCCCTTTACCTTGACAGCCTGACCGCCCAGAGTGTAATCGCCGTCAGGCATACCGGCGGCCCGCATGGTATCGGAGATCAGGATGACCCGCTTGGCGCCGAACATCTTGAACACCGCCCGCACCACAGAGGGGTGGATGTGAACGCCGTCACAGATCAGTTCCACATTGCACAGGGGGGTATCCAGGGCCGCGCCCACCACGCCGGGAGCCCGGTGAGTAAAGGCAGGCATGGCGTTGAACAGGTGGGTCACTTGCCGGGCGCCCAGCCGGAAGGCCTCCATCGCGGTGTCATAATCCGCTGTCGTATGGGCCAGAGAGATGGTGACCTCGCTCTCCATAGCCTCAATAAACTCCATGGCGCCCGGCTCCTCGGGAGCCAGAGACACCAGCTTTACCAGCCCGTGGGAGGCGGCGATGAGACGGCGGAGCATCTCCACATCAGGAGCATGGAGCCAGTCCCCGTTCTGCGCGCCCTTCTTGGCCATGGAGAGGAAGGGTCCCTCCAAATTGATGCCGCACAGGGCGGCGCCGGGCTTGTCGGCAGCTTTATGGGCGGCCGCCACCTGGCAGACCTTGGTGAGCTGCTCCTCCAGCAGGGTCATGCCGGCGGGGCAAATCTGAGTTACGCCCCGGGACAGCTCATACTGAGCCATAATCTCCAGACCCTCGGGGTCGGCGTCAGAGAAGTCGTGGCCCTTGCAGCCGTGAAAATGCACGTCGGTGAGGCCGGGGATCACATAGCAGCCGCTGGCGTCGTAGGTCTTGCCGTCGGCGCTGGAGTTGGAGAGGAGTCGGCCGTCAAAGCAGACGTCACGCTTGACAAAGCCCTCCTGCAGGTCAAAGACCTGGCCGCCGGTTATCCGCATACGGGAACACCTGCTTCCACCAGCTTGTTGAGGGCGGCCTTATCGCCCACCAGGGTCACGTCGGGATGGAGCTGCAGCACGGAGGCAGGCACGTCCTTGGTGACAGGGCCGCTGAAGGCCTCCTTCACGATCTCAGCCTTCTCCTCCCCGCTGACGATGATGAGGATGCGGCGGGCATTCATGATGTTCTTGATACCCATGCTCAGGGCGTGGCGGGGTACCTCGTCACGACTTTCAAAGAACCGCTTGTTGGCCTCGATGGTACTCTCAGTCAGGTTTACCAGATGGGTCTCCAGGCCAAAATCGTCGCCGGGCTCGTTAAAGGCAATGTGGCCGTTATGGCCCATGCCCAGCAGCTGCAAGTCGATGCCGCCCAGATCGTGAATCAGCTTGTTGTAAGCCGCGCACTCAGCTTCGGGGTTCTTGGCCAGGCCGTTAAGTACATGGGTATTTTCCGGCTTGATATCAATATGGTCGAACAGATTGTCCTGCATAAAATAGCGGTAGCTCTGCTCATGGTGGGGAGACAGGCCCAGGTACTCGTCCAGGTTGACGGAGCGCACCTCCGCAAAGGAGAGATCGCCCTTCTTATACCACTCCACCAGCTGCTTATAGGTGCCCACGGGGGTGCCGCCGGTGGCGAGGCCTAGCACACAGTCGGGTTTGTAGATGACCTGGGCGGAGATAATATTGGCCGCCCGGCGGCTCATGGCCTGATAGTCTTCCGATTGATAAATACGCATAATAATGTAACTCCTAGCCTTTCATGTCAAAGATGGGGCGGGCGGGTCACCGCCCGCCCCGGAACTTGATCTGGGATCAGCAGTACTTGGCGATGGCGGCGGTGATCATGGCATAGGCCTCGTCCACCACAGCGGCGTCGCTGTCAATCAGGCCGGGCATGGGCTTGCGGACAGAACCGCAGTTCACGCCGTTCTTGGCCAGGATGGCCTTCATCACGGCATACAGATTGCCGTGGGCAGAACACATCTTATAGATGATGCGGCAGATGTCGTTCTGGATCTGACGGGCGGGCTCCATCTCGCCCTTCTGGAAGTGTTCATACACCTTCAGGAAAAGCTCGGGCATGACGGCGTAGGTGCCGCCGATACCGGCGCAGGCGCCCATCGCCAGGCCGGAGATGTACTGCTCGTCGGGACCATTGAACACGATGACACCGGCGTCCTTCCACATCTGGATATCCTGGACGGGCATGGAGGAGTTCTTCACACCAATGACCCGGGGATTCTTCTGCATCTCAGCCAGCAGAGAGGGGGTCAGGGCCACGCCGGCCAGCTGGGGGATGTTGTAGATGATGAAGTCGGTATTGGGAGCGGCGGAAGAGATGTCGTTCCAGTAGCCGGCAATGCCGTACTCAGGCAGGTGGAAGTAGATGGGGGGGATGGCGGCGATGGCGTCCACACCCAGGCTCTCGGCGTGAGCGGCCAGCTCCATGCTGTCGGCGGTGTTGTTGCAGGCAACGTGGGCGATAACCACCACCTTGCCCTTGGCCTCGGCCATCACGTTCTCCAGCACCACCTTGCGCTCAGCCACGCTCTGGTAAATGCACTCGCCGGAGGAGCCGCCCACATACAGGCCGTTGACGCCCTTGCCGATGAGGTAGCGGGTCAGGGCGCGGACCCCGTCGGGATCGATGTTGCCGGCCTCGTCATAGCAGGCGTAAAAGGCCGGGATCACGCCCTGGTATTTTTTCAGATCGCTCATGTCAGTATTCCTTCTCTCAAAAACGATAATATACGAACTTGGAGGATAAATCAACCCTTGACTGCACCCATTGCAATGCCCTGGGTGAAGTACTTCTGGAAGGCGATGAACACGGCCACAATGGGGATGGCGGCCAGGGTGGCGCCGGCCATGATGAGGCCGAAGTCGCTGGACATCTCGCCCTGCAGGCGGGCAATACCCAGGGAGATGGTCCAGTTGATCCGGCTGGTCAGCATGATCAGCTGGAGGAAGTAGTCGTTCCAGGAGTTGACGAAGGTGAAGATGGCCAGTGCGCCGATACCGGGCTTAATCATGGGGAACACCACGCTGAAGAAGGTGCGCAGCTCCCCGGCGCCGTCCACCCGGGCGGCCTCCAGGATCTCATTGGGTATGGTCTCGGAGAACTGTTTCATCAGGAACACGCCGAAGGGCCAGCCAACGGTGGGCAGGATGACAGCCCACAGGGTGTCCGCCAGGTGCAGGATGTTCATCTCACGCAGCAGGGGGATGACGATAACCTGCTTAGGCAGGGCCATGGCGCAGATGATGATGGTAAAGAGGAGGGCCCGGCCGTAGAACCGCTTTTTGGCCAGGGCATAGCCGGCCAGAGCGGCGGTCAGGCAGGTAAGTACCAGAGCGCCCACAGCCATGATGATGGTGTTGAGCAGCCACCAGCCGGCGGGGTTCTTGAACAGCTTGGCGTAGTTCTCCAGGGTGGGACTCAGGGGGAACCACTGAGGCGTACGGGCGTTGATGGTCATGGCGTCCTTGAAGGAGCCGGTGACGATCCAGTACAGCGGGAAGATGAAGAAAATCGCCAGGAGGATGAGGATCACAATGGTGATCACCTTATAGCCGGTGGAAGTGCCGGCCAGCTTACTTTTCGCGTTATTCATCTTCTCACCCCCTTAACCGTTGTCGGTCTTCGCGAACTTGAACTGAATGGCAGAGAAGATCGCGATGATGATGGCCAGGATCACGCCCATAGCGTTGGCGTAACCGAAGTTCTGGTTGTTGTACGCCATCTGGAAGATGTAGTACATAATGGTGTCGGTGGCGTGGTTGGGGCCGCCGGAGGTCAGCAACTGGATCAGCGCAAAGCACTGGAAGGAGTTGATGGTGGTGATGACCAGGATGTACAGGGTGGTGGGCATGATCTGGGGCCACTTGATCTTCCAGAACACCTGGAGCTTAGTGGCGCCGTCCACCTGGGCAGCCTCCACCAGAGACTGATCCACGTTGCCCAGAGCGGCCACATACAGCACGATGGGCTGGCCGATGGAGGTGGTGAACAGGATCAGGATGATACACCAGATGGCGGTGGCGGAATTGCCCAGCCAGTCATAGCCGGTGGTACCGAAGACCTGGTTCAGCAGACCGTTGTAGGGGTTGAACATCCACTTCCACACCACGGTGACCGCCACGGTGCCGGTGACCACGGGCAGGTAGAACACGCAGCGGAAGAAGGAGCGGGTTACCGCCTTCATCTGATAGATGGCGGAACTGACCCACAGGGAAAATGCGGTAACGGCGGGCACCGCTACCACCACGATGATGACGGTATTCAGGAACCCTTTCCAGAAGATGGGATCCTGGGCCATTTTGATATAGTTGGCAAAGCCGACGAACTTGGTGGCGGAGCTGTCCAGGCCCATTTCCTGGAAGCTAAATACCACGCACATGATCATCGGGATCACCACGAAGCCGATGAAGAAGACCAGGCTGGGCAGCAGGAACAGGTAAGCGGAAATAGTCTCCCGCCGGACCAGGGCCTTGCTCATGCCGGAGAACTGGGAACGTTTCTCCTTCCGGGGCTTCTTATCGGCCGTTGCTACGGCATTTTGTGCCATGAATTTCTCCCCTCTTTTCGAAGATATTTCCGGGCCTCTCCAAATGGTTCTGGAAAAGCAACTGTGCCCGCCCCCTCACAGGGAGCGGGCACAGAAAGTGCGTCAGATCATGCTTGCGCCGCTTAGCCGATGGCAGCGTTGCTGGCGCTGACAAACTCGTCAGCAGCGGTCTGAGCATCCACGCCGCCGGTCAGGATCTTCTGGAGCATGTTCCACCAGTTGGTGCGCTGCTCGGTCCAACCGCCGATGACGTTGTAGTAGTCGCCCATGTAAGGCATCAGGGTCAGGAACTCAGCGGCATCAGCCTCGGTCTCGGTACCCTCGTACACGTTGCCCAGAGAAGCACGGACGGGGAAGAAGCCGGTCAGCTGCACGCTCTCCTTGGACTGCTCGGGATCGTCGCAGATGTAGCGGATGAAGTCCTTGGCAGCGGCGATCTTGGCCTCGTCGCCGTTGTCAAAGATACCGAAGCCCCAGATACCGCCGCACAGCTCGGGCTCACCGTCGTCAGAGGGGAAAGCCATGGCATAGGGGGTAAAGGCAACCTGGGAAGCGTACTGAGCCTTGTTGGAAGCGTTCCAGCAGAAGGTCACAGCGGCGGTGCCGTTGGCGAACTGCTGCAGCTCGTCGGCAGCCTGGAAGCCGGCGTTGGCGTTCAGAGAGCCGTTGTCCACCATGGACTTGATCAGCTCCAGAGCCTTCACGTTCTCAGGAGAGTTGGCGGTGTACTCGGTGTGGTCGGCATTGGTGTAGGTGCCGGAGTACAGGTTGTTGACGAGGGCGCGGGTACCCTGGTCGCCGCCCTGGCCGCCGCAGTAAACGATACCGGGCACGGCCACCAGGCCGGAGTCACGGACGGCCTCCATGGCCTTCACGAAGTTGTCGGTGGTCCAGGTGCGGGTCTCCTCGTCGATGTACTGCAGAGCGCCGGCCTGCTCAAAGACCTCATAGTTGATGGCCATGCAGTGGGTGGTCATGCACAGAGGATACTCGTAGTACTTGCCGTCCAGCTGGCAGGCATTCACAACAGCCTCGCTGGTGGCGGCGATGTCGGCAGTGGCCTCTTCGGTCCACAGATCGGACAGGTCCACCATCAGGTTGTTGGCGCCCCAGTTGGTCACCAGGCGCTCGGGACCCTCCATGATGATGTCAGGAGCGGTACCGCTGGTGATGGCGGAAGTGACCTGAGTATCGCCGTTGGTGTAGTCCAGCAGCTCGAACTTGATGGACACGCCGGGGTTGGCGGCGGTGTACTCATCGATCAGAGCCTGCATGGTGTCATAGTCACCAAACTTGCCGATGGGGTAGGTCCAGATGGTCAGCTCCACAGTCTCGCCGGAGCCGGAGGGAGTGTTGCCGGACGGGGTATCGGAGTTGCCGGCGGGGGATTCGCTGGTGCCGCCGCCGCCGCAGGCAGCCAGACCCACGGACATGGAGGCGGCCAGCAGGAGCGCAAGAATACGTTTCTTCATCTTCGTTCATCCTCCTCATTTTCGATAATTTTCGTGATTACACAATCGTAACCCGTTGTGTAGATTGTACAGTTCAACACAGGATTTGTCAATAGCGAATCACATATTTTTTCTTTTTTTATGAAATCTGCAAATTATTTTCACAATCCGCAGCCCGCGGTCAGATGTGCTTGTCGGACAGCACTTCAGCTACCAGTTCCTGTCTGGCGCGGCAGCCCTCCCGATCCCGGCGGCACACCTCATGGAACAGCACATCCATCAGATAGAGCTGGGCAATGCGGGCGGCTACCGAACCGCCCTGGAGGGGACCCTCCCGGGAACCGCACTGAAGTACGATGTCGGCGTAGGCGGCGCCGGGCGACTTGGGGAACCGGGTGACCAGGATGATCCGGGCTTTCCGGTCCCGGATGATCTGGAGATTCTTGATCAGTTCCTTTGTGGAACCGGAGTAGGAGAAGTAAATGACCAGATCGCCTGGGGTGAGCTGAGAGGCGGCAATGGCCTGGAGGTGGGAGTCCATCACCGCCATGAAGTTCAGTTGAATGGTACTGAACAGGTGGGCGCACTCCTGGGAGAGGATCATGGATCCGCCCTGCCCCATACACAGCACCCGGCCGGCGGAGACGATCATGTCCGCCGCCTTGCGCACCATATCTGCCTGGATCAGCTCCAGGGTCTGGGCCAGGGCCTCCGAATCACTGCGATAGACAGCGCGGCACATGCCCTCCACGCTGTCCTCCTCCGCCTCCTCCTCGTCGCCGGCGCCGTGATCCATCCGGCTGGCAGTGGCGTTGGCAATAGCCAGTTTAAAAGCACTGTAGCCCTTATAGCCCAGCCGCTTGCAGAAGCGGGAGATGGTGGCTTCCGCCACGCCGGCCTCCTCAGCCAGCTCCGAAATAGACATGAACTGGGTCTGCTGCTGGTGGATGACCGCGTAGTCGGCCACTTTCTTTTCCGCACTGGTCAACTGGTAGTACTCACCGTTGATCTTTTCAAAAACATCTATCAAGGGCATGGCCGGCCCTCAATTCCGCTCCAGGATCTGGCCGATCATCTGATCGCACATAATGAGCATACGAGGCAGGTGGAAGGGACCTTTGAACGTGGAGCCCTTGCAGGGAGGCTCGGTGGGCTTGCCGTCCCGGCGCAGATAACCGTACCAATCGCCGTACTCAGGATCGGAGAAGTATTTCTTGCAGTAATCCAGGGTCTTTTCAAACCACTCCAGGTACTTCTCGTCGCCGGTATCGCGGTAGATCATCATGGAGGCAATCAGGATCTCATCGTGGGGCCACCACAGCTTCATATCATGCTCATAGGCCTCAGGGGGACGGCCCAGGCAGTCGATAAAGTAGAGCAGTCCGCCGTATTCCTTGTCCCAACCGGCATTGATGGCCTGGTCAAAGATCTTGATGGCGGTGGCATGCTGCTCCTTGTTGCCCCGCAGGTTGGCGTCCTCCATCAGGAACCAGGAACACTCGATGTCGTGGCCGGGGTTGACCACACGACCCTCGGTAACGTCGCCCCGGAACTCGCCGTTGGGGCCCACGCTCTCCAGGGTGCAGCCCAGCTCAGGCTTATAGTGGTAGCGGAAAATCTCGTCCACACACTGAGCGGCCCGCTGGTTATACAGTTCAGCCTGCTCGGGATCCACCCGGCGCAGCACGGAGGTAATGTTCAGGTAGATCATGGGGTTGGCCAGCGCCCGTCCGGAGCGGGTCTCGGGAATGGTCTTGGGGCCCATGCCGGTGGGGTCCTTGATGAGGCCCTGGTTCAGGTTCCAGATCAGCTCATAGGCCGCCCGGGCCCGCTCCAGGCACTCCTTGTCCCCGGTAACACCATAATATTCGGCATTGGCTATGGCGTAGAACCCCTCGGAGAAACAATAGCGGCGCTGACGCAGGGGCTTGCCGTCACCGGTGACGGTGAAGTACATCCGGTTGCCCGCCTCACGGTTGATGCAGCAGCGCTCCATAAAGTCCAGGCAGCTCTTGCTGGCGGCCAGCCACTCGTCCTTCACCCCGTAGGTGTGGCAGAGATAGGCAAACATCCAGGCGCAGCGGCCCTGCATCCAGACGCTCTTGTCGGTAGAGAAGATCTTGCCTTCCCGATCCAGGCAGGTGTAGACGCCGCCGTTCACCGGGTCCATACCGTTTTTCAGCCAGAAATTCACGCTCCGCTCCAGTTCTTCCTTGATCCATTTCTGATGATCCTGCAGACGTGCAGTGATATCCATAATCGCAATTCCCACCTTTCCATTGTTGGGAGA
>NZ_CALWOJ010000056.1 GCF_944383115.1 uncultured Flavonifractor sp.
GGAGATCCTTCACTTCCAGCAGCTTGCCGGTTTTCTGTTTTTCTTCCATGGTGTCTCCTCCTTTCTTACTTCTTCAGACGGGGGTCAAGGGCGTCCCGCAGGCCGTCGCCAAACAGGTTCAGGCACAGGATCAGGATACTCAGGATAATGGCGGGAATAAACAGGCGATAGGGATAGCTCTGCAGGCCGCTCAGGCCGTCGGAACACATGGAGCCCAGGCTGGTCATGGGGGCGGAAACGCCCATGCCCAGGAAGGACAGGAAAGACTCGGTAAAAATGGCCGAGGGAATCTGCAGGAAGGTGGTGGTGACGATCTGGCCCACGCAGTTGGGCAGCAGGTGGCGCTTGATGATGCGCCCGCCCTTGGCGCCCAGGGCCCGGGCGGCGGTGACATACTCCTGCTCCTTCAGCTGGAGGATCTGGCCGCGGATAATGCGGGACATGGTCACCCAGTACAAAAGGCCGAAGGCGATAAAGATGGCGATCAGGTTGGGCCCCAGAATGGTGACAAAGTTCTGAAGCGGCCCGTCGCCCGAGTTTTGGAATTCCTCCAAAATGGGTTTGAGGGTGGCGCCCAGCAGCAGAATGATCAGCACTTCGGGAATGGTATAGATAATCTCAACAATACGCTGCATGACAGCGTCCACCTTGCCGCCGCAATAGCCGGAGATGGAGCCGTACAGCGCGCCGATGACCAGCACGATGATGGCGCAGCAGATGCCCACGATCATGGACACCCGGGTGCCGATCATGGTACGCACCATGATATCGCGCCCGTGCATATCGCAGCCGAACACATGGGGGAACACAAACTCGCCGTCGGCCATGCGCTGGAGTTCGTCATTGGTATAGCCAAACAGCCGGGGCGTAATGTTTTCCGTGCCGCCGGCCTTGATCTTGGCCCGGATCTGGGCCTCCTCAACACGGGTAAGCTCCCGGCCCTCGGCCTCAGCCTCGGCCCGGGCCTGCTCAATGGCGGCTTCCGGATCAAGAGAGGCCTGATCCTCCAGGGAGTAATGCCAGGGATGCAGATTGGCGGCGCCGGGGATCTGCTCGTCATAGCCGTAGGGCACGATGGCAGGCCCGACAAACGCAAACAGGGCCAGCAGGATCACGATAACCATGGCCACCATGGCCACCTTATTGCGGCGCAGGCGGCGCCAGGCATCCTTCCAATAGGACACGCTCTTGCGGTCCTGAATAAAGCTCTCCTTTTCCTCGGCGCTGGCCGACTCAAAGGCGTTTTCAGGCAGTTTGTTCCAGTCCAGAATATCCTCAATATCAGGCTGAAGGGAGCCGAGGACTCTTTTTCTCTTTTTCTCTGCCAACTCAGTTCCCTCCCTTGCTCAGATTGATCCGCGGGTCTACCAGCTTGTACAACAGGTCCACCACCAGGTTCATAATAATGATAAAGGCCGCCAGGAAAATGGTCGTACCCATAATAATGGGATAGTCGCGGGCCTGAATGGACATTACGAAATAACGGCCCAGACCGGGGATGGAAAATACCTTCTCCACCACGAAGCCGCCGCACAGGGTAAAGGCAATCTGGGGACCCAGATAAGTGATGACGGGGATCAGCGCATTGCGCAGGGCATGCTTGAAGATGATCTTCTTGTTCTTCAGGCCCTTGGCACGAGCCGTCTTGATATACTCCTGGTTAATGGAGTCCAGCATGGCGGTACGGGTCTGCCGGGACAGATAGCACATGGGGTAGAAGCCCAGCGCCGCGCAGGGCAGCACATAACTCTGCCAGGACCCGTCAAATGTGGTTGGGAACAACTTGAATCCCTCGATACCGCCCGTCAGCAGGTGCAGCAGGATAGTCGCCACCACAAATCCTGGCATGGAGATACCTATCGTACATATGACTCGTAATAGGCTGTCTACCCAGGTACCTCGCTTATATGCGGCTAGACAGCCCAATGGGACGCCCACCAATATGGCCCACAGGATGGCAATAATGCCGATTCTGGCCGAAATGGGGAACATGCTGGTAATAATGTCCAGCACCGGGCGGTCCTTCTGCATCTTTAGGGAGGTGCGGAAGTCGCCGTGGAGGATATCCTCCAGATACAGTCCCAGCTGAACGATGACCGGCTTGTCCAGGCCATACTTCGCATTCAGGGCGTCAATGGTGGCCTGAGTCGGGGTCTTCTCAGACAGCCACGGGCTGCCCGGAACGGCGTTCATGAGGAAAAAAGTAAGGCAGATGACAATGAACAGGGTAATCACTGCCATCAGCACTCTTTTCAAAATGTATTTTGCCATTTCTTCACTTCCTATACCATTCTCTGTTCGTTTCTGTAAATCGCCCCACAATAAACGTCTGTTTATTTTATCGTAATTAGCACCTTCCGTCAAGAGTTCTGACGCCTGAATTTGATGGAATGGCCGTCAAATCTTGCAGCCGTCCGCCACAGAAAGACATTTTTCTGCATAATTGTCCATTCCTTTCTTCGCCCTCGATTGCTTTTTCCCCTTGTATCATCTGCTTTTCATTACTTTTTCTCGCTAATGCGATAAAATTACTTAATATTTATTCATAAAACAGCCCTCTATATTCATTTGCATGGCATTCCTGCAAAATGGCAGCTTTGAACCTGGGGCCACCATCCGGTTGCAAAATCCACGTCCCAGAAAAGCAAAGCGGACGGAACGCAACCTATCGCGTCCGTCCGCTTTTTCCTCATTTCTTTTTCCGGGCTGTCAATCAAATCCCAGGCCCATATAGCCCTGGGTATCCGCGCCCCACAGGGCCCGCTTATCGGGATCATACCACTTGATCATGCCGAAGGGTTGGAGGTAGCTGCCCCGCATCCCGTCCCACTGGGCGGGGGTACGGGCAAAGCACCGCTGTCCCGGCATTCTGGCCGCCAGGGCGGCCAGGCCCCGGGGCATATACTCCGGCGGCAGCAGCAGCTCCTTAAAGAGGACGCTATCCGCATCCAGGTATTCCGCCGCCGCACAGCCCTGGAAGTCGCCCGCCGTGATCTGGTACAGGCCGCCGCCGGTCATTTTGCCTATGCCCTCCTGATAGCGGATCTGGGTTTCACTGTAAGACACCGACGGAATATCGGCCAGCACCCGTTCCCGAATGGCATTGTACTCCGCCGGGGTAATGGCTTTGATCCGATCCTGGGGATGGAGGGCGGTGGTCATGCTCCGCAGCAATTCCACCTTCCGGGTGTAAAATGCGGGCAGGAAATCCACTATGCCGAAGAACTTGAACAGGCTGGCTTCTGCGGGCACTACCGTGGCGCAGTCCGCCCCCCGCTCCTTTAAAAACAGATCCACATAGCCCAGCAGCTGCTGGCCGTAGCCCTTGTTGCGTGCCTCCGGGGCGGTGGCCAGCGCGTAGATATAATAGGCGGATGCCGTTTCCCCGTTGGGCAGGCGGAGGGTCTGGGGCAGCAAGGCCAGCATAGAGGCCAGTTTTCCGTTTTCCAGCAGTAAAAGCATATTCTCCGGCCGCCAGCAGCATTCATAAAACCAGTCGATATAGCGGGGATCGTCCCCAAAGGCGGTCTGCCACAGGGCCTTCTGCTCCTGGATCTCGTCAGACCGGGATTGGCGGATCTCTACCATAGGAATACTCCTTCCTCTATCGGACAGGCCTCATAATGGCGGCGTACTTCTCCACCAGCAGGTCTGGATAATAGGATAATTTTGCTTTTCTAAGGCCTTCCACGCCCATGTCGTCCTCCCGGTTGAGGTACTTTACCTCCGGGTGGTGCTGGCGCACCCATCTGGCAAACTCCCGGTTGATCATGGCGTAAGCCCCCTGAAGTTCGCCGTAAGCCTTCTCAAAATGGACGTCGTAGGTGTCGGCGGACAGCTTGTCCCCCATGGTAAAGGCCACAACCTCGCCGTATACCCGGATCAGGCCGCCTTCCAGGCCCAGCTGCTGGTAATGTTCCATCGCGGTGCGCAGGGCGATGCCCTCATCCCCCAGATCCCGCTCTTCCGCCTCCCCCTCCCGGGACAGGGAGCGGCGGTACCACTCCCGGTCCATCTCCAGGCACTCGCCCAAACTCTCAGGGGTGATCTCTTCATAAACCCAGGTGGGGTTATTCTCCATAAAGCGATTGATATGGTTGCGTTTGGCGTGGAGCTTCTTGCCCCCCAGGTCGGCCAGCCGGTCGATCTCATAGAGATAGTCAAAACCGTCCCGGTCGGCCAGGTACTCAAAGCGGCCGGGGAAGAACTCCTCCAGCTCGGCCATCTGGCCCCGGGTCAGACACACCAGGCGCAGGGGCTGCCCCCGGCGGGCGGCATCCTCCTCCAGGGCACGGATGGCTCCGGCAATATCGCCCGCCCCGGCAGGATACATATAACTGCATCCCATCCGACCGCACAGGTGGGTAAGCAGGAATCCGTTCCCCTGGGCAATCTCCACGCCATAGGCCTTTTTCCACACAAAAATATTGGTAAAATTATAATCGCAGCCCCGGTAGTTGCCCCGGGCCAGCAAACCGTCCACCCAGGATTTATCCGACGGGGCGGGCGTTTTAAACTCTATCATGGGAGTTTCTCTCCTAACCATTTCCTAGTATGCCGACATGATAGCACGGCAATCTGTAAATGGCAAGAGAAATTGGGCGAACGTCCCCGAAACACAGCAACGGACGGCCTGCGGCCGTCCGTGACAGGCGCGTACACCTAGCCTTCCACCAACATCAGGCAGCCGTCCTGATCGTATTTCAGCCGCTGGACCTCCGCCTTGGTGTTGCGGACGATATCGTCCATACGAATGCCCTCGGTAACGGTAGCTACAAATGTATAGGCTACCCCGTGGCGGCGGGCTCTTCCGGTGCGGCCAATGCGGTGGGTATAGTTCTCCATCTCATCGGGCACATCATAATTGAATACCGCATCCACGTCGTCAATGTCCAGGCCCCGGGCGGCCACGTCGGTGGCCACCAGCACCTTGATCTGACCCTGTTTGAACTTCTCCAGGGTCTTTTCCCGCACCCGCTGCTGGATATCCCCGTGGATGGCCTCGCAGGAGATGCCCCGCATTTTCAGCAATCCCGCCAGCCGGTCGGTCATATTCTTGGTATTGCAGAAGGCGATGGCCCGCTCGTACTCCCCGTGGGTAATGAGGGCCACGATGGTGTCCAGTTTCTGCTCCCGGCCGTCCAGGTCGATGCGGTACTGGGTGATGTCGGGCTTGGACTCCTCCACCGGCCGGACGGTGATCTCAATGGGGTCACGCTGGTACACCCAGGAAATATCCATGACCTCCCGGCTGATGGTGGCGGAAAACATGCCCATGTTCTTCCGCTGTTTCAACTGGTCCAAAATGCGGGTCACATCCCGCACAAAGCCCATGTCCAGCATCCGGTCGGCCTCATCCAGCACCACCGTCTCCACCTTGTCCAGGCGAACAGTGCGCCGCTTCATGTGGTCCATGAGCCGGCCGGGGGTGGCCACCACGATCTGGGGCTTCTTCTTCAGGGTGTTGATCTGCTTGTCAATGGGGGCGCCGCCGTAGAGGCAAACGGTGCGCACCCCCTCCTTAAACTCACACAGGTCCCGCAGTTCCTCCTGGATCTGCACCGCCAGCTCCCGGGTGGGGGCCAGTACCAGAGCCTGGACCTCCTCCCGCGCCGGGTCGATGTGTTCCACCATGGGAATGCCGAAGGCAAAGGTCTTGCCGGTGCCGGTGGGGGCCTTGGCGATCACGTCCTTCCACTCCATGAAGTAGGGGATGGCCCCGGCCTGAACCGGAGTGGCCTGGACATAGCCCTTTTTGTCGATGGCTTTCATCACTTCCGGGGACAGGCCCAGATCAGCGTAATTGACGGTCTCGTTGACCTGCTCGCCGTTGATCTCCATGCGTACGATACTCCCTTTCGTTTCGTTTTGCCTGATTCAAGGTCCCCACAGGCATCGAAACTCCCTTTCGTACCCAACGCCCTCTTTCCCCGGGGCGCGACCTCAAATCCTACCGAAAAAGTGTACCATACTCCACAAAAAATTGCAATCCTTTCACTTCAGGCCTTCCATGGCGGACAACTCCGCCCTCGGTTGTCTTACGTTTTGTCTTACATATTTATAGCACAAATTGTATTACGTTGTAAAGGACAAACTGTAAGACGTGGTGATGCTATGACAAAATTTAAACTGCCCGCCATACCCGGCACGACCTCAAAAACCATCCGCTTTCCCAACCGCATTTTGGAAGAAGTGGAGCAGGCCATCCAGGGGACGGACTGTAATTTTTCCCAGTTTGTGATTGAGGCTACCCGGGTGGCGCTGGAAAACCTGAAAGAAACAGAAAACGAATAGCGACCCACCAAAGTCCGCCTGTCTTTCCGCATAAAAAGGACGTACCGCCTCAGCGGTACGTCCTTCTTTCTTTTCTTTACGCCCGTTTGGCGGCCAGGGATACCCAGCCGTTCTGTTCCCGGCGGCGGATGACCCGCAGCCCGTTGCGTTCCAAGGCGGCCGCCACCTCGTCCGCCCGGGTGTCAATGATGCCGGAGCAGAGAAACACGCCGTCGTCGGTCATCCATTCTCCCGCTTTGGCGGACAGGGGCATAATCACGTCGGCCACGATGTTGGCCAGCACCAGGGGATAGCAACCCCCGCCCAGTTCCCGCACCAGGGCCTGGTCGGTGAGTACGTCTCCCGCCCGGACCGTATACCGGTCCTTGCCGATACCGTTGAGGGCGGCGTTTTCATAGGCCACATCCACCGCCTTGGGGTCGATGTCTACCGCCACAGCGCAGCTGGCCCCCAGAGCCATGGCCGCGATGGACAGGATGCCGCTGCCACAGCCCAGATCCAGTACCGGCTGGCCGGGTACGGTGTACTCCTCCAGGCCCATGAGACACAGTTGGGTGGAGGCGTGGTTGCCGGTACCGAAGGTGAGGCCGGGATTGAGATACACCGGCGTACGGCCCTCCGGCGGGGTCTGATCCCGCTCCCATTCGGGAACAATCCACAGCTTTTCCCCCACCGCCATCGGTTTATAATACTTTTGCCAGCAGTGGGCCCAGTCGTTGTCCCCCAGGGAGGCGGTGGTATAGGGCTGGTGGATGCCCTCCATCCAGCGCTCCAGCTGGGCTTTTCCGTCGTCGTCATCGGTGACGTAGAACTTGACCCGGCACACGCCCTTCATGCGCTCCAGCAGGTCCTCGTCCACATAGTCCCAGTACTGGCGGTTCTGCTCCAGGAAGGTCTTGAAGTCCTCCTCGTCCTCAATGGCGAAGCCGGTAACGCCGTTGGCGGTAAGCCGGGCGCACAGGCCGTCCAGCTCCGCCTCGGTGGTGTCCACCACCACCTCCAACCACTTGATATCCTCCATCACCGGACGCTCCCCAGGAAGAACAGTGCCACGGTGCCAGGGCCGGAGTGGGCGCCGATGACGGGGCCCACATAGTTGATGACCACAGTCTTTACCCCAAAGCGGGCCTTCACGTCGTCGGCCACCTTCTGGGCATCAGCCAGGCAGTCGCCGTGGCTGATGAACACCACCTGCTCTCCCGGGTTCTGGGCGGTCTCGGCCATGTGATCCACCAGGGCTTTCAGAGAGGCGTTGCGGCCCCGGGCAGTGCCTACCTTGATCAGGTGACCCTCGTTGTCCACATGCATCACCGGCTTAATGGACAGCATGGTACCCAGCACGGCGGTGGCGGCGGAAATACGGCCACCCCGCTTGAGGAAGTGCAGGTCATCCACAGTGAACCAGTGGCACAGGTTGAGCTTGTGGGCCTCGGTCCAGTCCCGGACCTCTTTAATGCTCTTACCCTGTTTCTTCTGCTGGGCGGCATACCACACCAGCAGCCCCTGGCCCAGAGAGGCGCACAGGGTATCCACCACATACACCTTCCGGGCGGGATACTGCTCCATCAGCTCCTCCGCCGCAATCTGGGCGGAATGGCAGGTGGCGGACAATCCGGAGGAGAAGGCCAATACCAGAACATCCTTGCCCGCCTTCAGCATAGGCTCGATGGTCTCGGTATAGTCGGCCACATTGACCGCCGAGGTGGTGGCCATGGCCCCGCCCCGCAGTCTGGCATAGAAATCCCCCGGGTCGATGTCCCGGTTGTCCGGCCAGTTATAATAGGTCTTGTCCTCCATCGTAAAGGACAGGGGCAGGACCTCTACCCCCAACTCCGCCACCAGTTCCGCCGACAGATCGGCGGAGGAATCCGTTAAAATGACATACTCACCCACGGTGCTGATAACCTCCCGTTATGATCTAATGTTAAGTTTAGTCTTTCTTTTTCTTCTCCGGCTGGGGCCGCTTGGCCCGCAGCAGTTCCAGGATGCGCTGGCAGGCCAGCTTGTCGGCGTAGCTGCGCAGCGCCAGAGCCAGGGCCAGGCCGGGCAGGTCCTCCTCCCCGGCAGTGGGGTCCAGGGACCCGGCGGTCACGTCCAGGGCCCGGTCCAGCTCCATGCAGAACTGCTCATACAGCTCCCTGGGTTCCCGGTCCTGGGAGGCCGCAGCCAGCAGCAGCCCGGCGTCCTTCACCGACAGTACCTGCTTCAGGGCACACAGAGCGGTCAGATAGGCCAGGTGGGTGCGGGAGTACCGCTTGCCCTCCGCCCGGGGCATGGCCCCATCCTTAATATAATTATTCACCATGGCGGAGGTAAGGGCCTCCCCCTCGCCATAGTGGATGAGCTGGCGGGGCATATAGTTGATCAGCTGATCCATGTAGAGGCCAATATCAGGGAACCCTTCCCAGTCCACCGGCCGTTCGCCCTCCAGCCGCTCCTTTAAGGCACGGATCTCTTCCAAAAGGCCGCCTCCTTTCTGGTTTTAAAAACCACATCTGAAAATCTCGCCGCCATTATACCACATTATTTCAAAAGAAGTAAAGTCCTTCAGTGGCTGAAAACAGGCCTTTTTCCTCACATAACACTATTATGTGACCGTTCCGGGCCTGTTTGCCGGGCAGAGAGAGAATCACTGAAAACCCAACCGTTTTTTGTACGCTTTGACGGTTGAATAAATATTGCATTTTTTTGAATATCGTGTATAATAAGAGACACTTCAAGTAAGGAACGCATTGAGGATCGCGTGAAATAGGATGAATAGGAGAGAATCTGTCATGAAGAACTTTAAAAAGCTGGCCCTGATGGGCCTGACCGCAGTCATGTCTCTGTCTCTGCTGGCCGCCTGCGGCGGCGGCAACGGCGGCAGCGCCGAGACCCCCGCCAACAACACCGAGACCTCCGCTGTTGAGAACAGCGAGACTCCCGCCGGCAGCACCGAGACTCCCGCCACCGGCGAGTTCACCACCGTGGAGGCCGGCAAGCTCCACATGGCTACCAACGCCGCCTTCCCTCCCTATGAGATGACCACCGACGACGGCGGCTTTGAGGGCATCGACGTGGAAGTGGCCCAGGCCATTGCCGACAAGCTGGGCCTGGAGCTGGTGATCAACGACATGGACTTCTCCACCGTGGTCACTTCCGTGCAGCAGGGCAAGTGCGACATGGCGATGGCCGGCCTGACCGTCAATGAGGAGCGTCTGAAGAACGTGGACTTTACCTCCAGCTACGCCACCGGCATCCAGGTCATCATCGTGAAGGAAGGCTCCGAGGTCACCATTGACAATCTGGGCGATCAGCTCATCGGCACCCAGGAGGGCACCACCGGCTGGCAGTACTGCACCGACGACTTCGGCGCTGATCACGTCCAGGCCTTTACCAGCGGCGCCGCCGCCGTGCAGGCTCTGGTAGCCGGCAGCGTGGACTGCGTGGTCATCGACAACGAGCCCGCCAAGGCCTATGTGGAGGCCAACCCCGGCCTGACCATCCTGGACACCGAGTATGCGGTGGAAGATTACGCCATCGGCGTGTCCAAGGACAACCCCGCCCTGCGGGAGGCCATTGACGCCGCCCTCGTCGAGCTGATCGAAGACGGCACCGTTCAGACCATTGTTGACAAATATATCACTGCCGACTAACGGCTATCTCAGAACATTTTAGAGGGGCGGCTTTTGCCGCCCCTCTTGTTGAGGAGTGTGAAAAATGGGCTTTTGGGAATCCATTGAAGCCACCTTTACCGCCCTGCGGACGGCGCAGGAGGCCATCCCCTTCCACATCCAGATGCTCCACGATTTCTATCAGAGTTTTGTGGAGGGCGACCGCTGGCTCTTGTATCTCAAGGGCCTGGGTACCACCTTCCAGATCACCATCGCCGCGCTCATTCTGGGCGTGATCCTGGGCATTCTGGTGGCTGTGGTGCGCACCTCCCACGATCAGCAGCGCGTGGGGCGGCGGAACCCTGTCTTGGGCTTTTTCAACGTGATCTGCAAGATCTACACCACCGTCATCCGGGGCACCCCCATGATGGTGCAGCTGCTCATCATGTACTTCGTCATCTTTGCCGGCACCCGCAATACCCTGGGGGTAGCCATGCTCACCTTCGGCATTAACTCGGGCGCCTATGTGGCCGAGATCATCCGGGGCGGCATTATGTCGGTAGACCCCGGCCAGATGGAGGCCGGCCGGTCCCTGGGCCTGAGCTATGTGCCCGTCATGAAGGAGATCGTCATTCCCCAGGCCATCAAAAATATTTTGCCCGCCCTGGGCAACGAGCTGATTACCCTGTTTAAGGAGACCTCCATCGTTACCGTTATCGGACTGGTGGACCTGACCAAGGTGGCCATACAGATCCAGGCCCGCACCTATCAGGCTCTGATGCCCTTCTTCGGCATCGCGCTGGTTTACCTGGTGGTAGTCATGGTCCTCACCTGGCTGCTGGGCATCTTTGAAAGGAGGCTGCGCCAAAGTGATAAGCGTTGAACATCTGAGCAAGTCCTTTGGGGATCATCTGGTGCTGGACGACATCAGCGAGACCATCCAGGAAGGAGAAAAGGTGGTCATCATCGGGCCCTCCGGCTCGGGCAAATCCACCTTCCTGCGCTGCCTCAACCTGTTGGAGACCCCCACCAAAGGTACCATCACCTTTGAAGGCACCCCCATTACCGATCCCAAGACCAACATCGACCTGATCCGCCGCCAGATGGGCATGGTGTTCCAGCACTTCAACCTCTTTCCCAACATGACTATTCGGAAGAACATCACCCTGGCTCCCGTCCGCACCAAGCTGATGAGTCAGGCCGAGGCCGACGACACCGCCACCGCCCTGCTGAAACGGGTGGGCCTGGAGGAGAAGGCCGACTCCTATCCCGCCCAGCTCTCCGGCGGCCAGAAGCAGCGCATTGCCATTGTGCGGGCCCTGGCCATGAAACCCAAGGTCATGCTCTTTGACGAGCCCACCTCCGCCCTGGACCCCGAAATGGTAGGGGAGGTGCTGGAAGTCATGAAGCAGCTGGCTGACGAGGGCATGACCATGGTGGTGGTCACCCACGAGATGGGCTTTGCCCGGGAAGTGGGCAGCCGGGTGCTGTTCATGGACGGCGGCAGGATCCTGGAGCAGAACGATCCCCACGCCTTCTTTGCCAATCCCAAGGAACCCCGCACCATTGAGTTTTTGTCCAAGGTGCTGTAACAATTCCGAGAAACAAAAGTACCCCCGCGTGAGACGTCTCACGCGGGGGGCGTTCTGCGTTTCAGGTAGGGAGGGCGGGGAGCGGAACCCCTGCGCATGAGCCCGCTTCCTCACACTCCGTAACAGTTTCTGCGTTCACCGGCAGGCCTCGTCAGGTCTTTCGGTAGGTTCCGGCGTCCCCTGCATGGCTTACCCATGCAGGGGCGCCGTTTTGTTGTTGTTAATCCGCTTTTACGTTCGGCCGGGGGACCGCCTTCTTTCAGAGGGGGCAAGTTCCCCGTGCCCCGTCCTCCAGCGGAGAGGGTGGGAGTCACCCGTCCGCCGGGGACGAAGCTGCCGTCTGCTGTGCAAGCTGTGCGCTGTCAATCAGGCGGAGCAGTTCCAGCGCGCTGCGAAACGACTCTTTCCGGCCTGTGTCGATCCAGGTAACCGTACCTTGCCAGGTGGCATGCTGGGTATCCAGGATCTGCACCATAACATTGGTGCGATGGGATGACTCTTTCTTCATTTGCTCCCTCTCCTGCCTATAGGGGAATGCTCAGTTTTCCTCCTGCTCTTTTTTACGATTGCTGTGCAGCACCAGGGTCAGGCCAGCGG
Source organism: uncultured Flavonifractor sp. (assembly GCF_944383115.1). GTDB lineage: Bacteria > Bacillota > Clostridia > Oscillospirales > Oscillospiraceae > Flavonifractor. The sequence continues at coordinate 12,077 of NZ_CALWOJ010000056.1, forward strand.
CCGCAAGGGCGGCGGACAGGCCCAGCAGACTCGCGGCATTGGCGGTCACGTCGTCTGCGGTGGTGCCGGTCTGGGGCAGATTGCCGGTGGGCACTTCGGGATCGGGGATCTCCACATCGGGCTCGTCAGGCTCGCCGGGGTCGGGATCGGGGTCGGGGTCGGGGTCGGGATCGGGATCGGGATCGCCGCCGCCGGGAACGGGAGGATCGGGGATCTCTTCCTCTTCCACGGCATAGTACAGGTCAACCACCTGGTTACGGCGGATGTTGGTGCCGGTGATGGGATCACCGTCGGCGTAGTTGAAGGTGTAGGTCACGCCGTCCACGGTGATGGTCTCCCGCTCCTTGTCGCTGAAGTCCCAACTGCGGCCCTCACGGATGCGCTCGCTGACAAAGCTCTCGGCGATCTTGTTGCCGTCCTCGTCGTAGTAGTTGACGGTAACCTTGTAGTAGTCGGGGCTGGGCGTTCTGTAGCGGAACTCATAGAGCAGCGTGATCACATAGGTCTCGCCCGACTTGGTCAGGGTAACGGTGGGCACCAGCTTGCCAGTGCCGTCGTCCACGGCGGGATCGCCGCTCACATAGGTGAACTCTTCCTTGCCGTCGGTCTTCTTGTAGGTGTCGGTATCGCCCTCGGTGACGGTGATGATCTGATCCTTGGTGCCGTCAATCACGTCGCCGGTTACCATGCTGCTGGCGCCGGGAACCAGGTCGCCGTCGGAGTAGTAGTTGTACACCCGATCCACACGGTACTGGTAGAGCTTGCAGCTGTCGTAGGTGTTGGTGATGGTGGTCTGGACCTCATTGGTCTCATAGCCGGTGGTGTTGTAGGACACCTGGAAGGTGTAGTCGCCGGTGTCCTTGTTGAAGGTGATGGTCTCGCTCTCCGCCACGGGGTTCCAGGTCTTGACGCCGGCGTCGTCCTGGGTGAAGTAGCCCTCCTGGACGGTGTAGCTGTAGTACTTGCCGGTGGTCAGGTCGTAGCGATCCAGGTTCTCGAAGGTGTGGGTCCACTTGCCGTCGGCGTCGGGCTTCAGCTCCACGTTGTAGGCGTCGCCCATAGACACGCCGTCGCGATAGAGCTGGACGAACAGGCTGTCGGGGATGCTGTTGGCGATGGCGCCGACCCACAGCTTCTCCACGGAGACCTTCACGTCGCTCACCTGCTGGATGCGGTTGGTGAACTCAGTCTTGGCGGTGTTGGTGTCTGTCAGATCGAAGCCGCTCACCGCCTGCTCCTCGAAGAAGTAGGTGTAGCGGTAGCCCTGGCTGTTGCGGGTGGGCAGATCGTTGACAGTGGCGGTCCACTCCAGGCTCTCAGTGGCGGGCTTGGTCAGCACCACGTCCTGCACGAACTCGGCGGAAGCGGACTCCAGGGTGGTACCGGTGGTCCGGTACAGCTTGAAGGTGATCTCGCTGGGCAGATCCACCCAGGGGGCAATCCAGGTCTTGGTCACGGTGGCGCTGGTCTTGCCGGTGGTGATGTCGGTGAGCTTGTTGGTGATTTCATTCTGGTACGCGCCGTCGTAAATAACGGTGTAATCGCCGATGGTGCCGTTGTTCTCCACCTTCTGGTCGCCGTTCATCTCGTACACGGTGTAGACATAGGGGGTCTTCTGGTTGTCGCTGTACTTGGGCAGATCCTCAAAGGTGTACTTCCAGTCATTCGCAGCGGTGATGGTGGCGTCCTGGACCTTCACGCCGTTCCGGAACAGGGCGATGG
>NZ_CALWOJ010000057.1 GCF_944383115.1 uncultured Flavonifractor sp.
GCCCGGAACATGCAGAACTTCGAGCTTTTGAAGGAGGTGGGCAAGATGTCCAAGCCCATCCTCCTCAAGCGGGGCCTCTCCAACACCTACGAGGAATGGATCATGTCCGCCGAGTATATTATGGCCGAGGGCAATGAGAACGTGATCCTGTGCGAGCGGGGGGTGCGCACCTTTGAGACCTACACCCGCAACACCCTGGACGTGTCCGCCATCCCCGCCATCAAGCAGATGAGCCACCTGCCCGTCATCGTGGACCCCTCCCACGCTGCCGGTATGTACTGGATGGTGGAGCCTCTGGCCCTGGCCGCCGTGGCGGCGGGCGCCGACGGCCTCATCATCGAGGTCCACAACGATCCCGCCCACGCCAAGTGCGACGGCCAGCAGTCCCTCACCCCCCAGAAGTTCGACGCCCTTATGCACAAGGTGAGCATGCTGGTTGACCTGGTGGAGAAGAAACTGGTAAGATAAGACCGGAACTTCCGATCAACGGGGCGTCCGGAGGCCGCCCCCTACGATAAAATGGGGTGGAAAATCTGTAGGGGCCGGCGTCCCCGACGGCCCGCCATTCCGAGAAGGAGTGATTCCATGAAAACCCTCACCGTGGCCCTGCCGGGGCGGAGCTATGATATTTTAATCGAGCGGGGCCTGCTGGATCAGGCGGGGGAACATTGCCGGGCAGTGCTGCCCCGGGCGGAGCGGCTCTTTGTGGTCACCGACTCCAACGTGGCCCCTCTCTACGCCCACCGGCTGGAAGACAGCCTTGCCGCCGCCGGGTTTTCCGTGACGGTCCACATCGTCCCCGCCGGAGAGGCCTCCAAGTGCGCCGGTCAGCTGGCCAGGCTGTGGGAGGCCATGATGGAGGCGGGCCTTACCCGCACCGACGCTGTGGTGGCCCTGGGCGGCGGCGTGGTGGGGGACCTGGCGGGCTTTGCCGCCGCCACCATTCTCCGGGGGGTGGCCTTCGTCCAGATTCCCACCACCCTCCTCGCCCAGGTGGACTCCTCTGTGGGAGGCAAGGTGGCCATCGATCTGGATGCCGGCAAGAATCTGGCCGGTGCCTTCTGGCAGCCCAAACTGGTGCTGATGGACCCGGATACCCTGGACACCCTGCCCGATTCCACCTTTGCCGACGGCATGGCGGAGGTGGTCAAGTACGGCTGCATCCTGGACGGTTCCTTCTTCGATTTCCTGGCCGCCCGGCCCAGCCGGAAGGAAATTAGGGCGGAAATCGAACGCGTTTTGTATACTTGCTGCAATTTAAAACGGATTGTTGTGGAAAAGGACGAGCGGGACACGGGAAAACGGATGCTGCTCAACTTTGGACATACCCTGGGCCACGCCTATGAAAAGGCGGGCCACTATGAGAAGTGGACCCACGGCCAGGCGGTGGCCGCCGGTATGGTAAAGGCCGCCGGACTGGGGGAGAGGCTGGGGATTACCCCGGTTGGGACGGCGGACCGGATTGCCGCCGTTCTCACCGCTCTGGATCTGCCGGTGGAGATCGCTTGTACGGCGGAGGAGTATGCCGCCGCCATTGGCCTGGACAAGAAGGGTGCGGGGGCGGACATCAGCGTGATCCTGCTGGAAGAGATGGGCCATGCCATCCCCCATCAAATGCCCAAAGCTGCGCTGCTGGAGGAACTGAAATGAACGTGACCATTGCGCCTGCCCAGTTGAAAGGAACTGTTACGCCCCCTCCCTCCAAAAGCCAGGCCCACCGGCTCATCATCGCCGCCGCTCTGTCCGACGGCTTCTGCAAGCTATCCAACGTGGACCTGTCCGAGGACATCCAGGCCACCCTGCGGTGTATGCGCACCCTGGACGCCGACGCCTCCGCCGACGGTACCATCATCCGGGGGGGCGATCTGGTGGACGGCCACGAGGAGCCTGCCCCTGAGGTGATGGACTGCGGGGAGAGCGGCTCCACTCTTCGCTTCCTCATTCCGGTGTCCCTGGCCCTCAAGGGGGGCGGCAAGTTCACCGGCCACGGGCGGCTGATGGAGCGGCCCCAGGAACCCTACTTCGCCCTCTTCCGGGAGAAGGGCATCTTCTATGAGCAGAAGGACGGGGTGCTGACGGTGCGGGGCAAGCTGACCCCCGGCGTCTACACGCTGCCGGGCAACGTGTCCTCTCAGTTCATTACCGGCCTGCTGTACGCCCTGCCCCTGCTGGCGGGGGACAGCGAGATCAGACTCACCACCGACCTGGAGAGCCGGGGCTATGTGGACATGACCCTGGACGCCCTGGACAAATTTGGTGTGAAGGCGGAATACGACGGCAAGCGCACCTTCCGTGTGCCGGGAAATCAGTATTATCAGCATCAGAATCTGGCCGTTGAGGCCGACTGGTCCAACGCCGCTTTCTGGTATGGGGCCAAATTCCTGGGCTGCCCGGTGGAGATCGGCGGGCTGGATCAGGCCTCCGTTCAGGGGGACCAGGCCATCGCCAGATTTTATGAGCAGATGGGGGGAAAGGGCAGTCTGGAGCTGGATGTGAGCCAGTGTCCCGACCTGGTACCGCCCCTGGCCGCTATGGCCGCCCTGCGAGCGGGGGAGACCACCGCCATCGTCAACGCCGGGCGGCTGCGTATCAAGGAGAGCGACCGGCTGGCCACGGTGACCGAAGTGCTGAACGCCCTGGGGGCACAGGTAGAGGAATATGAGGACCATCTGGTGATCCACGGAAAGGAGAAGCTGGCGGGAGGCGTTACCGTCTCCGGCCACAACGACCACCGCATCGCCATGATGGCGGCCATCGCCGCCATCCGGTGCGAGGAGCCGGTGACCATCACCGGCGCCGAGTGCGTCAAGAAGTCCTATCCCCGGTTCTGGGAGGATTACCGCAGATTGGGAGGAGAACTGATATGCGACACATGATCTTCGGCGAATCCCACGGCCCCGCCATCGGCGTGGTGCTGGAGGGAGTACCTGCCGGGCTGGAGTTGGATCTGGAGCAGGTGCAGAAGGAGTTGGACCGGCGCAAGCCGGGCCAGGACCCCGCCGCCACCGCCCGGAAGGAGAGCGACCTGGTGGAGGTACTCTCCGGGGTGTTTGAGGGCAAGACCACCGGGGCCCCCCTGGCCATGGTGATCCACAACTCCGACCAGCACTCCAAGGACTACGAATCCATCCGGTACACCCCCCGGCCCAGCCACGGGGATTACGCCGGATTCATCAAGAGCAGAGGCTGTCTGGACTATCGGGGCGGCGGCCACTTCTCTGGTCGTCTTACCGCTCCGCTGGTGGCCGCCGGCGCGGTGGCCAAGCAAGTATTGGCCGGCCGGGGTATCCAGGTGGGTGCCCACATCAGCTCCATCTACGGCATCTGTGACGCCGCCCTGGAGGACCCGGAGGAACTGAAAGCGGTGGCTGCAAAGCCCTTCCCGGTGCTGGACGACGGCAAAGGGGAGGAGATGCGTCAGGCCATTCTGGAGGCCAAGGAGGCACAGGACAGCGTGGGCGGCGCCATTGAGTGTGCCGTCACCGGCCTGCCCGCCGGACTGGGAGCCCCTGACTTTGGCTGCAATGTGGAGGGCATCTTCGCCCAGTACCTCTTTGCCGTGCCCGCGGTGAAGGGCATCGAGTTCGGGGCCGGTGTGGCCTTCTCCCTCATGCGGGGCAGCGAGGCCAACGACCCCTTCGCCGTGGAGGACGGCAGGGTGGTCACCAAGACCAACCACGCCGGGGGGATCAACGGCGGCATCACCAACGGAATGCCGGTGACCTTTGAGGTCACCATCCGACCCACCCCCTCCATTTCTCTGCCGCAGGAGAGCGTGGATCTGCGGACGGGGGAGGAGACCGAGATCGAGATCCACGGCCGCCATGATCCCTGCATCGTCCCCCGGGCGGTGCCGGTGATCGAGGCGGCGGCTGCCTTGGCGGCCTGCGCTGTATTGGGCATCTAAAAGGAGCGATGGATATGACGGAACTGGAGCAATACCGGCAGGAGATCGACCGCATTGACGGGGAACTGGTGCGCCTGTTCCTGGAGCGGATGGCAATTACCGGCCAGGTGGGGGAATACAAGCAGCGGGAGGGTATTCCCGTGCTGGACGCCAACCGGGAGAAGCAGGTCATTGCCGCCAAGACGGCCCTGACCGATGACCCTGCCCGGAAGGCGGATATTGCCCACCTCTATGAGAGCATCATGGCCATCTCCCGCCGCCAGCAGCGCCATCTGGTGAAGGAGGGGGCGGAGGACCCGGGCTACGCCGCCTATCTGGCCGACCTGGCCAGGGTGCGTCAGCCGGTGGCCAATCCCCGGGTGGCCTACCAGGGAGAGCCGGGCTGCTACAGCGAGGAGGCTGCCGTGGGCTTCTTCGGCGGAGACGTGAACAGTGTGGGCAAGCCCTGGTTCAACGACGTGTTTGCCGCCCTGGAGAAGGGAGAGGTGGATTACGCCATGCTGCCGGTGGAGAACTCCTCCACCGGGTCCATTCGTCAGGTGTATGACTTGATGGCCCAGTACCACTATTATATTGTGGGAGAGTGGCAGGTGCCGGTGGAACACTGTCTGGCCGCCCTGCCGGGGGTAGAGCTGGCCCAAATCAAGACGGTCTACTCCCATGAGCAGGGGCTGATGCAGAGCGAACAGTACCTGGACGCCCACCGGGACTGGAAGCGGGTGCCCACCCTGGACACCGCAGGTTCCGCCAAGCTGGTGGCAGAGAAGGGGGACCACACCGCCGCCGCCATCTGCTCCAGGCGGGCCGCCCAGCTGTACGGCCTTCACATCCTGGCCCAGCGGGTCAACCACAACACCATGAACCACACCCGGTTTGCGGTGGTGTCCCCGGTGCCTGAGCTGCGGCCGGAACGCAACAAGATCAGTGCCGTGTTCCGCCTGCCCCACCAGAGCGGCTCCCTCCACGAGATCCTCACCATCTTTGCCGTCCAGGGCCTCAACCTGCTGAAGATCGAGTCCCGGCCCATCCCCGGACGGGGCTTTGAGTACCTCTTCTTCCTGGACTTCACCGGTGACCTCACCGCCCCCGGCATGGACGGGGTACTCCACGAGCTGAGCCAGCTGGCCACAGAGGTGCGGATCTTGGGCAACTACAGAGCCTGGGAGGAGCAGACATGAGGGACAATGTGGTGCTCATCGGCATGATGGGCTGCGGCAAGTCCACGGTGGGGAGTCTGTTAGCCAAGGAACTGGGATTCACCTTTGTGGATACCGACCAGTATATTGAGGAGGCCCTGGGCCGCTCCATCCCCGATATCTTTGCCAAGGAGGGAGAGGCCTTCTTCCGGGACTGGGAACTGGGCGCGGCGGAGGAACTGGCCCAACGGAAGGGCCAGGTCATTGCCTGCGGCGGCGGTCTGCCCACCCGGGCGGATTCCATTGCCAGCCTGAAAGACTGCGGAACCGTGATCTTCCTCCGGCGTGACCCGGGGGAGATCTACGACAATGTGTCTATGGGGGGGCGTCCCCTGGGCCAGCAGGGAAGAGGGGCCTTTCTGGAGCGGTACGCCGCCCGGGAACCCATTTATTTGGAGTGGGCCGACCATGTGGTGGATGTCCAGGCCACCCCGGCGGAGACGGTACAGCGGATTTTGGAGGTGCTGAAATGAAATTCCTCATCATCAACGGGCCCAACCTGAACCTGCTGGGCAAGCGGGAGCCGGGCATTTATGGGGAGAATACCTATGAGAGCCTGTGCAAGCGGCTGAAAGATTTCGCCGCCGCCCACGATTCCCAGCTGGACTGCTTCCAGTCCAACCACGAGGGGGCCATCATCGACGCCATCCACGGAGCCGACGGGGTGTATGACGCCATCGTGATGAACCCCGGCGCATTCACCCACTACTCCTACGCCATTCTGGATGCTTTGAAGGCGGTGGACGTACCCTGTATTGAGGTCCACATCTCCAACGTCCACCAGCGGGAGGAGTTCCGGCACAAGAGCGTCACTGCCCCCGCCTGCGTGGGTCAGATCTGCGGCCTGGGGCTGTACGGCTACGAGGCGGCGATCCGCTATTTCCTGGAGGAAAACGGGCGGCCATAAAGGCCGCCCGCCGATAAAAGGAGATCTTATGAAACATCCTTCCGTTCTCCTGCCCCGCATCGGGATGCGGGTGATCAAAACCGCTGTGGCGGTGATGGTGTCCTACGCCCTGTTTCTCCCCTTTGGCCTCACCTACCGGGAGGAGTTGGGGGGCGTGCTGGGCCAGATGGGGCCGCTGTACGCCTGTATTGCCTGCATCATCTGTACCCAGAGTACCCTGGGCCAGACCTTCCGCCAGGGCATTTCCCGGCTCATCGGCGTCATCGTGGGCGGCGCCCTGGGTACCGCCACCCTGCTGCTGGGGCCGGCCCTGGAGCATTTCTGGCTCAAGACCCTCATCCTGGGGGCGGTGTGTGTGGCGGGGGTATGGCTGTGCCTGCTCATCAAGCGGCCCACCGCCTGCGGCATGGCCTGCATCCTGCCCTGTGTCATTCTCATCACCGGTGTCACCGGCGTGACCCGGTATTACTACGCCGCCGCCCGCATGATCGAGACCATTGTGGGATTGCTGGTGGCCCTGGCAATCAACGCCGCCCTCCCCGACCACCGGCCGGAGGGGGAGCGGGGAGAGATGGATATGAATGTGGAACTGAAAAACACCACCCGCAAACTGTGCGTCATCGGGGACCCGGTACGGCACTCCAAGTCCCCCCTGATCCACAATACCATGCTCAAGGCGATGGGCCTGGACTATGTGTATCTGTGCCAGCCGGTGCCCCGGGGACAGTGCGCCCAGTGGCTGGAGTGTGCCAAATTTGCCGGATACGCTGGATTCAACGCCACCATGCCCCACAAGGAGGAACTGGTGCCCCTGCTGGATGAACTGGACGAGGACGCCAAACTCATCGGGGCGGTGAACACCGTCTGCATCCGGGAGGGCAAAACCTACGGCTACAACACCGACGGGGAGGGCTTTCTCCGGGCTCTGGCCGACGAGGGCATCCACCCGGCGGGCAAGCAGGTGACGGTGCTGGGGGCGGGAGGGGCCGCCAAGGCGGTATGTCTCAAGCTGGCCCAGGCCGGGGCGGAGGTCACCGTGTGCAACCGCACCCCCGACAAAGCCCAGGCCATCTGCGGCTACGATCCGGAGCATCTCCATCCGACGGGCTTTTCCCCGGATGAACTGGCCCGGGCGGCGGCGCAGTGCGACCTGCTGGTGAACTGTACCTCCCTGGGCATGGCGGATACCGCCGGGCAGTTTGCCGACTTCTCCTTCCTGGATCATTTGAAGCCCGGTGTGCCGGTGGTGGACCTGATCTACATTCCCGCCGAGACCGAACTGCTCCGTCAGGCCAAAAAGCGGGGCCACAGGCCCATCAATGGACTGGGCCTTCTGGTCAACCAGGCGGTATTGGCCCTGGAACACTTTACTCAGACCGAAATCGACGCCGCCGAGATGAAGAAGCGAATTGCCGAAGTGCTATAAGATAACGTAGAAAGGAGCCCCCGACGTCCCAATGGACGTCGGGGGCCCCTTTTTTATTGCTCCTCGGGACCAAAGAGTTGGGCGATGGGTACCCCCAGCACCTGGGACAGCCCGTACAGCTCAATGTCGGTCACGGTGCGCTGCCGGTCCTCGATCCGGGACACCGAACCCCGGCACACATAGATCGCCATGGTTTCCAGCCTGTCGGACAACGCCTGCTGACTCATGCCCCGCTTGATGCGCAGGGCCCGCACCTGCTCGCCCACCAGGTTTTTTTCGCTCCCGTCAATGATTCTGGCCATAGAGGCCCTCCTTTCCTTTTGTCTTGACATAGGACAATCCCAACGTTATACTGAAAACCACACAAAATTGTCCTATCGTAGGACAAAAGCAAAAAAATGTAAGGCGGAAGGGGGCGGAGAAGGTGGAGAGAACCTTGACGGCGGGGGCCGGTGTTCTGACCAGGACGATGCTGGCCCTTACCCTGGCGCTACTGGGGACGGCGCTGATGCTGGGGGCGAGCCGGGACGGGGAGACCTGGAAGGCGCTAGGCCTGGCTCTGCTGGTTCTGCCCGTGCTGTGGAAGGGATTACCTCTGCTGTGCGGACGGCTGGCCAGGTTAGGTGCGGCCAAGGTGTGGCTGCTGCTCACCCTGCTCTGTCTGGCGGTCAAGGGGGCCTGGGTACTCCTGGTGCGGGTGACCCCCTCCGGGGATTACGCCACCTTTTGGGGGTACGCCAAGGCCCTGGCCAGGCAGCCGGTGCTGGAGGGCGGGCGGTATATGGCCCTCTTTCCCCACATCTTCGGCTATTCCTCCTTCCTCAGCTGGTTTATCCGCCTGCTGGGGCCGGGGGCGCTGCTGGCCCAGGGACTGAACGTTTTACTGACCGCCGCCTCCGGCAGCCTGCTGTTTCTGCTGGGGCGGCGGTGGTAATCATTGCCCTGCTGCTCTGGCGCCTGGTGCTGAAGCCGGAGGACTGGCTGCTGGGAGAGACCCGGCGGTACTGGCTGGTGCTGCTGGCCGCCCTGCTGGCGGCCTATGCCGTTACCGGCCCGCTGTGGCAGGCCCATCTGGCCCGGCGGATTGGGGAGGAGCCTTCCACCACGCCGGGCTACAGTATTCTGGTGGGATTCAACCAAGATTCCGGCGGGGCCTGGAACCAGGCGGACAGCGATCTGCTCTTTTCCCTCAGCGATGCGCCGGGAACCACCGCCCAGCAGGCGCAGGAGGGAGCCCTGGAGGCCGCCAAAAACCGCATCACCTCCGGGGAGGTGGCCCTGCTGCCTCTGATGGGGGACAAGCTGCGGGCCTTCCTGGGCTCCGACCACGCCTGTGTGGGCTATGTGGGCAGCGTGGTGCGGCACACCCGGTTGTTCTCCCTGACCTGTAACGGGTTCTATTACGCCGCCCTGGTGCTGGCGGGAGCCGGACTGGTCCGTCTGTGGCGAAACCGGGCGCGTTCCGCTCTGGTGCTGTTGCCCCTGTATGTGCTGGGGCTGACCTGCGCCCAGATGCTGGTGGAGGTGGCCGGGCGGTACCACTATTCTCTGATCCCTGTGCTTTTGCTGCTGGGACAGGCGGCCATCTTCCCGCCTGCCCCGGCAGAGACAAAAAATTTTCAAAAAAACCGGGAAAGCCCTTGACAGGGTTTGGGTTTTAGAGTATCATAATCAAGCGCCTGTTTGGGCGCAGTCTGCGATGATGCGGGAGATTGCTCAGAAATGAGGTAACTTCCGCGGAGTATGTCCGAGCTAGAATCGGGCGGCTGAGGGATCTGTGCGCGGCGTATATCGCCGTGCGTGGAGTAAACCGGCCTGCTTGTGCCGGTTTTCTTCATGTCATGGAGTGATACGCACGGAAACGTGTACTGAAATCTCTCACCGTACGAAGCGAGGAAAGACACCGCGCTTTGGCCCCGTGGACCCGGCGAAAGCGCACCACTTCGTATGTTTAAGGAGGAACAAAACACATGGCAGCTCAGAAAGAAATGATCCGCATCCGTCTGAAGGCCTACGATCACCAGCTCATCGACCAGAGCGCCGAGAAGATCGTGGAGACCGCCAAGCGCACCGGCGCTTCCGTGTCCGGCCCCATTCCCCTGCCCACCAAGAAGGAAGTCGTCACCATCCTGCGCGCCGTCCATAAGTACAAGGACTCCCGCGAGCAGTTCGAGCGCCGCACCCACAAGCGCCTCATCGACATCCTCAAGCCCTCTCCCAAGACCGTCGAGGCCCTGATGAGCCTGGAGCTTCCCGCCGGTGTGGAGATCGAGATCAAGCTGTAAGCGTCTGAGCCGTCGTGAGCAGCGGCACAGTGAACCGCGCAGAGAAAAAACAGGCGACGCCGAAGGCGGAGCGGCATTTTTCACGGAGCGGTGAACAGTGACCGCGTTGCGAACAGGCAAAGCGTGATAGCGGCGCGATTCATTCCTTTGTTTGTACCGCGGCCTGTCGCGTTATTTGAGACAGGCGGGTCAAGTCGCGAGAGCAATACCGGCCCGATGGGTAACTCTCCCGACCAATAACCTTTATAAGGAGGAAAAAACATGGAAAAGGCCATTATCGGCAAGAAGGTCGGCATGACGCAGATCTTTGACACCGACGGCAAGGTCATCCCGGTCACCGTCATCGAGGCGGGCCCCTGCACCGTGGTGCAGAAGAAGACCGAGGAGAAGGACGGCTACAACGCCGTTCAGCTGGGCTACGGCGACGTAGCTGAGAAGAAGCTCACCAAGCCTGAGCTGGGTCATCTGAAGAAGGCTGGCGACGCTCGCAAGAGCACCCTGAAGGAGTTCAAGCTGGACAACTGCGACGCCCTCAACGTGGGCGACGAGGTCAAGGTTGACGTGTTCGCCGAGGGCGACCGCGTGGACGTGACCGGCATCAGCAAGGGCCACGGCTATCAGGGCGTTATCAAGCGTCACGGCGCTCACCGCCTGAAGGAATCCCACGGTACCGGCCCTGTGCACCGTCACGCCGGCTCCATGGGCTCCAGCACCGATCCCTCCCGTATCTTCAAGGGCAAGATCGGCGCCGGCCAGATGGGTAACGAGCAGGTCACTGTTCTGAACCTGGACGTCATCAAGGTTGACTCCGAGCTGGGCATCATCGCTGTCCGCGGCGCCATCCCCGGCCCCAAGGGCGGCATCGTGTACCTGCGCAACTCCGTGATCAACGTCAAGGAGAAGGGCGCCGCCGCCGCTGCCAGCGTCAACCCGCAGAAGGCTTCCGCCCGCGTCAATCCCCAGAAGGCTTCCGCCCGTAACAAGTAAGAAAGGAGAGAACTCAAATGCCTAAGGCAATCGTTGTGAACATGGCCGGCAACCAGGTCGGCGAAGTGGAGCTCTCCGAAGCTGTGTTCGGGATCGAGCCCAATCAGACCGTTGTGCATGAGGTGGTCAAGAATCACCTGGCCAACTGCCGTCAGGGCACCCAGTCCGCTCTGACCCGCGCCGAGGTTTCCGGCGGCGGCATCAAGCCCTGGCGTCAGAAGGGCACCGGCCGCGCCCGTCAGGGTTCCACCCGCGCTCCCCAGTGGACCCACGGCGGTATCGTTTTTGCTCCCAAGCCCCGCGATTACAGCTATGTGCTGAACAAGAAGGTCAAGCGTCTGGCTCTCAAGTCCGCTCTGTCCGCCAAGGCCGCCTCCGGCGACATCGTGGTGGTGGACGGCCTGAACATGGACGCCATCAAGACCAAGACCATGCAGGGCTTCCTCAGCACCGTGGGCGCCAAGAAGGCCGTCATCGTGACCCCCGAGGTCAACGAGAACGTCATCAAGTCCGCCCGCAACATCCCCGGCGTGGTGACCACCACCGCCAAGATCCTCAGCGTTTACGACATCGTGAACGCCGGCAAGTTTATCGTAGATAAGGCCGCTCTGGCCGTCATCGAGGAGGTGTTTGCGTAATGGCTACCACCGCTTATGATATCATCAAGCGCCCCATCATCACCGAGCAGTCCATGGCCGAGACCGAGGCCAAGAAGTACACCTTCGAGGTGGCTAAGGACGCGAACAAGATCGAGATCGCCAAGGCGGTCGAGGAGATCTTCGGTGTGAAGGTGGCCAAGGTCAACACCCTGAACATGCAGGGCAAGACCAAGCGCACCGGCCGCTTCCCCGCCGGCCGCCGGGCCAACTGGAAGAAGGCTATGGTCACCCTGACCGAGGACTCCAAGACCATCGAGTTCTTCGAAGGCATGGTGTAAGGAGGATAAGGAACAATGGCTATCAAAACTTATAAGCCCACAACGCCCTCCCGCCGCCACATGACCGTGAGCGCCTTCGAGGGCATCGACAAGAAGGCCAAGCCCGAGCGCAGCCTGCTGGAGAATCTGAAGAAGAACGCCGGCCGCAACAGCTACGGCCGCATCACTGTCCGCCATCGCGGCGGCGGTAACAAGAAGAAGTACCGCATCATCGACTTCAAGCGGGACAAGGAAGGCACCGCTACTGTCATCAACCTGCAGTACGATCCCAACCGCTCCGCCAACATTGCCCTCATCCAGTACGAGGACGGCGAGAAGCGTTATATCCTGGCTCCCGTGAACCTGAAGGCCGGCCACAAGATCATGACCGGCCCCGACGCCGACATCCTGCCCGGCAACTGCCTGCCCATCGCCAACATCCCCGTGGGCGAAATGATCCACTGCATCGAGCTGTATCCCGGCAAGGGCGCTCAGCTGGTGCGCGCCGCCGGCGAGGCTGCTCAGCTGATGGCCAAGGAGAACGGCATGGCTCAGGTTCGTCTGCCCTCCGGCGAGGTGCGTTATATCCGCGAGAACTGCAAGGCCACCATCGGCCAGGTGGGCAACACCGACTGGGCCAACATCCAGATCGGTAAGGCCGGCCGTAAGCGTCACATGGGCTGGCGGCCCACCGTCCGCGGCTCCGTCATGAACCCCAATGACCACCCCCACGGCGGCGGCGAGGGCAAGAGCCCCGTTGGTCGTCCCGGCCCTGTTACCCCCTGGGGCAAGCCTGCTATGGGTTACAAGACCCGCAAGCTGAAGAACCGCACCGAGAAGTTCATCGTCAAGCACCGCAACGCGAAGTAAGGGAGGCAGTAAAAGATGAGCAGAAGTATCAAGAAAGGCCCCTTTTGCGCCCCCGAGCTGCTGAAGCGGGTCGACGAAATGAATCAGACCGGCGAGAAGAAGGTCCTGAAGACCTGGAGCCGCGCCTCCACCATCTTCCCCTCCTTCGTCGGACACACCTTTGCCGTACACGACGGCCGCAAGCACGTGCCCGTCTACGTGACCGAGGACATGGTGGGCCACAAGCTGGGCGAGTTCGCCCCCACCCGTACCTTCCGCGGCCACGCCGGCAGCAAGACTGGTAAGTAAGGAGGAGAGAGAATATGGAAGCTAAAGCACATCTGAGATATACCCGTATCTCTCCCCGTAAGGTCCAGATCGTCTGTGACCTGATCCGCGGCAAGAGCGTAGCCCAGGCCAACGCCATCCTGATGGCCACCCCCAAGGCTGCCTCCGAGCTGCTGCTCAAGCTCCTCAAGAGCGCCGCTGCCAACGCGGAGAACAACCATCAGATGGACCCCGAGAAGCTGTATGTTTCCCAGGTGTTCGCCTGCCCCGGCCCCATCATCAAGCGGATGCGTCCCCGGGCCCAGGGCCGCGCCTATCGGATCAACAAGCGCACTTCTCACATCACCATCGTGGTGGCTGAGCGCTAAGGGAGGAGGAAGAATATGGGACAGAAAGTGAATCCCCACGGCCTGCGCGTGGGCGTCATTAAGGATTGGGACTCCCGCTGGTATGCCCGCAACGAGAAGGTGGGCGACCTGCTGGTGGAGGACAAGAAGATCCGGGACTACCTGAAGAAGACCCTGTATTCCGCCGGTATCCCCAAGATCGAGATCGAGCGTGACAACGCCAAGGTGCGCATCTACCTGCACTGCGCCCGTCCCGGCGTGGTCATCGGCAAGGGCGGCGAGGCCATCGAGGCCCTGCGCCTGAAGGTGGAGAAGATGATCGGCAAGAGCGTGGCCCTCAACATCGTTGAGGTCAAGAGCCCCGACATGGACGCTCAGCTGGTGGCCGAGAACATCGCCCAGCAGCTGGAGAAGCGCATCGGCTTCCGCCGCGCCATGAAGAACGCCATGGGCCGCGCTATGCGCATCGGCGCCCGCGGCATCAAGACTCAGGTGTCCGGCCGTCTGGGCGGCGCTGAGATCGCCCGCACCGA
>NZ_CALWOJ010000058.1 GCF_944383115.1 uncultured Flavonifractor sp.
GTCACCTTCACGATGTCGCCCAGCATATGGTTGACGGTCTTGTACATCTCCTTGACCGCCTCGAACTGGTGGCCCAGACCAATGCTCTCCACCTGGCTCTTCAGGTTGGTGTACTGGCCGCCAGGCATCTCGTAGCGGTAGATGTCGGTGGAGGGGTTCTTGATGCCCGCCTCAAACTGGCTGTAGCGCAGGCGCACGTCGGCCCAGTAGTCGGACAGCTTCTGCAGCTTGTCGGGATCCAGGCCGGTGTCCCGCTCCTGCCCCTGGAGGGCGGTGACCACCGCGTTCATGGAGGGCTGGCTGGTGGTGGAGGACATGGAGTCGATGGCGCAGTCCACGATGTCCACCCCGGCCTCGGCGGCCATGAGGTAGGCGGCCACCTGGTTGCCCGAGGTGTCGTGGGTGTGCAGGTGGACGGGGATGCCGATCTCCTGCTTCAGAGCGGACACCAGCTTCTTGGCGGCGTAGGGCTTCAGCAGGCCGGACATGTCCTTGATGCACAAAAGGTGGGCGCCCCGCTTCTCCAGCTCCTTGGCCATGTCCACGTAGTATTTCAAGGTGTACTTGTCCCGCTTGGGGTCCAGGATGTCGCCGGTGTAGCACACGGTGGCCTCGCACAGCTTGCCCTGCTTGAGCACCTCGTCCATGGCCACCTCCATGCCGGGGATCCAGTTCAGGGAGTCAAAGATGCGGAACACGTCGATGCCGCCCTTGGCCGCCTCCCGGATGAAGGCGCGGATGAGGTTGTCGGGGTAGTTGGTGTAGCCCACGGCGTTGGCGCCCCGCAGCAGCATCTGGAAGGGGATGTTGGGGATCTTCTCCCGCAGCAGCCGCAGCCGCTCCCAGGGGGACTCGTGGAGGAAGCGGTAGGCCACGTCGAAGGTGGCGCCGCCCCACATCTCCAGGGAGAAGCAGTCGTTGAGGATCTCGGCGGTGCCCTCGGCGGCCTTCAACATATCCCGGGTACGCACCCGGGTGGACAGCAGGGACTGATGGGCGTCCCGCATGGTGGTGTCGGTGATGAGCAGCTTCTTCTGCCCCAGCACCCAGTCCCGCACCGCCTCGGGGCCCTTGCTGTCCAGCAGCTGCTTAAGGCCGGTACACTTGGGGGGCGTATTCTCGTAGGGCGGGAAGCGGGGGATGTCCAGCTGGAGCCGCTCGGCGGAGGGGGAGTCCACCTGGATCTGGGCGATATATTTCAGCACCTTGGTGGCCCGATCCCGTCCGGTGTCGATGTCAAAGAGTTCGGGGGTCTCGTCAATGAATTTGGTGTGGCAGGCGCCCGCCCGGAAGGTGGGGTGGGCCAGGATGTTGGTGACAAAGGGGATGTTGGTCTTGACGCCCCGGACGTGTTCCTCGCTGATGGCCCGCATGGCCTTGCGGCACACCCCCTCGAAGGTGTTGTCCCAGGAGGTGACCTTGACCAGCAGGGAGTCGTAATAGGGGGAGATCTCGGCGCCGGTGTAGGCGTTGCCGCCGTCCAGACGGACGCCGAAGCCGCCGCCGGAGCGGTAGGCGGTGATCTTGCCGGTGTCGGGGGCGAAGTTGTTGGCCGGGTCCTCGGTGGTTACCCGGCACTGGAGGGCGTAGCCGTTGAGGTGTACGGCCTCCTGGGAGGGGATACCGATCTCCGGGGTGGACAGGGGATGCCCCTCGGCGATGAGGATCTGGGCCCGCACCAGGTCGATGCCGGTGACCATCTCGGTGACGGTGTGTTCCACCTGGATGCGGGGATTCATCTCAATGAAGTAGTGGTTGCCGTCCTTGTCCACCAGGAACTCCACGGTACCGGCAGACACATAGCCCACATGGCGGGCCACCTTCACCGCGTCCTCATACAGCTTCTGACGGGTGGCCTCCGGCACGCTGAAGGCGGGGGCGAACTCCACCACCTTCTGGTAGCGGCGCTGGAGGGAGCAGTCGCGCTCAAAGAGGTGGACCACGTTGCCGTGCTTGTCGCCCAGGATCTGCACCTCGATGTGCTTGGGCTCCACCAGATACTTCTCAATGAAGATATCCTCGTTGCCGAAGGCCTTCTTGGCCTCGCTCTTCACCAGATTGAAGGCGGGGATGACCTCCTCCGGCTTGTCGCAGCGGCGCATACCACGTCCGCCGCCGCCGCCGGCCGCCTTGAGGATGATGGGGAAGCCGTAAGAGACGGCCTTCTCCAGGGCCTCCTCTCCGCTTTTCAGCGGCTGCTCGGAGCCGGGGATGGTGGGTACGTTGCAGGCCTTGGCGATGGCCTTGGCAGTGAGCTTGTCGCCCATCTGGGCCAGAATTTTGGAGGAGGGGCCGATAAAGGTGATGCCCGCGTCCTCACAGGCCTTGGCAAAGTCGGCATTCTCACTCAAAAAGCCGTAGCCGGGGTGGATGGCGTCCACATTGCGGCGCTTGGCCAAATCGATAATGGAGGGGATATCCAGATAAGCCCCCAGGGGGGACTTGTTTTCACCGATGAGGTAGGCCTCGTCCGCCTTGGTGCGGAAGAGGGCGAAGGTATCCTCGTTGGAGTACATGGCCACCGTGTGCAGGCCCAGGTCATAGCAGGCCCGGAACACCCGGATGGCGATCTCGCCCCGGTTGGCAACCAGGACTTTGTTGAACTTACATTCCGCCATGCTGTCCTTCCTTTCTGAATCAATGTCGTCGCAATCTGTCATAAATCCCCGCGTATCGGATGGGGCGGGGGAAAGGCGCGCCCGGCGGTTTGCCGGGCTGTCATACAAATTTGATGTTTAAAGGTATTATATCTGTACGCTAAAGTTTTTGCAATCGTTTTTCTGAAAAATTGCAATTCTTGTTGGGAACCACAGGAAAGACCGCCCCCGGCTTGCCCGGAAATGGGAATTATGCTACACTGGAGAAAAAAGGGGGTGGGATCATGGCGCTGACAGTGAAGACCGGTGTGGAAGCCCTGCCGGGTGTGGGGCCGGCCAGAGCCAGGTCGCTGGCCCGACTGGGACTGACCACGGTGGGCGATTTGCTGCGCTATTACCCCCGGGACTATGAGGATCGCCGCAAGAGCGCGTCCATCGCCTCGGCACCGGCGGATGTGCCGGTGTGCCTCACCCTGATGGTGGCCGAACCGCCCCGGCTGTCCCGCATCCGCAAGGGCCTGGAATTGGTGCGTGTGCGCCTGGTGGATGACACCGGCAGCCTCACCGCCACCTTTTTCAATCAGGCCTATTTAAAGGATGTCCTTCGGACGGGAGAAACTTACGTCTGCTTCGGCAAGGTGGAGGGCGAGGGCGCCCGGCGGCAGATGACCAACCCGGTGTGCGAGCGGGCGGACAAGGTGCGTTTTACCGGCCGCATCCTGCCGGTGTACCGGCTGACCCACGGGGTGTCCAACAATTTGCTGGCGGGGCTCACCCTCCGGTGTGTGGAGGACTGCGCTGCCCAGGTGGAGGAGAGCCTGCCCCAGGAGCTGCGGCAGGCACACCAGCTGGCAGAGGCGGAGTTTGCCGTCCGCAACGTCCACTTCCCTGCCGATGAGAACGCCCTGGCGGTGGCCCGGCGGCGGCTCATCTTTGAGGAGCTGTTTTACCTCACCTGCGGCATGGCTCTGCTGCGTACCCGGCGGGACAAGGCGGCGGGCTTTACTTTCCGGCTGCCGCCGGAGAAGAGCTTTTTGGATCTGCTCCCCTTTGCTCTTACCGGTGCCCAGCGGCGGGTCATGAGGGAGATGGCTGCCGACCTGACCTCCGGTTCTCCCATGAACCGACTGGTGCAGGGGGACGTGGGCTCGGGTAAGACCATGCTGGCGGCCTACGGCGCCTGGCTGGCGGCCCAGAACGAGTATCAGTGCGCCCTGATGGCGCCTACCGAGCTGCTGGCCGAGCAGCACTACCGCTCCCTGTCTCCGCTGCTGGAGCGGGCTGGGCTGCGGGTGGGACTGCTCACCGGGGCGGTGAAGGGCAAGGCTCGGAAGCAGCTGTACGCCGCTCTGGAGAGCGGCGAGTTGGATTTAGTCATTGGTACCCACGCCCTTTTGAGCGAAGGGGTGACCTTTGCAAACCTGGGGTTGGTGGTCACCGACGAGCAGCACCGCTTCGGCGTGGGCCAGCGGGCCGCCCTGTCGGCCAAAGCGGCGGGCCAGCCCCATGTGCTGGTCATGTCGGCCACCCCCATCCCCCGCACCCTGGCCCTCATCATCTACGGCGATCTGGACGTGTCGGTGGTGGACGAGCTGCCTCCCGGCCGCTCTCCCGTGGAGACCTATGTGGTGGGGGAGGACAAGCGGCAGCGGATGTACAACTTTGTCCGCAAGCTGGTGGGGGAGGGCCGTCAGGCCTATATCGTTTGCCCCGCTGTGGAGGAAAAAGAAGATCCTGAGATGGATCGGGAGGACTTTTGGAATATAACCAAACCTTATCGGCAAGAACTGGACTTGAAGGCCGCCGTCACCTACGCCGAGGCCCTCCGAACCCAGGCCTTTCCCGACCTGCGGGTGGGCCTGGTTCACGGCAAGATGAAAAGCAAAGAGAAGGACGCGGTCATGACCGCCTTTGCCGCCGGGAAACTGGATGTGCTGGTATCCACCACCGTTATTGAGGTGGGGGTGGATGTGCCTAACGCCGCATTGATGATCGTGGAGAACGCCGACCGGTTCGGCCTCTCCCAGCTTCACCAGCTGCGGGGCCGGGTGGGCCGGGGCAAGCACCAGTCCTACTGCGTACTGGTCACCTCCACCCACAACCAGGACAGCCGGGAGCGGCTGCGGGTCCTGGCCAAAACCAACGACGGGTTTCAAATTGCGGAGGAGGATCTGCGCCTTCGGGGCCCCGGCGACTTTTTCGGGTCCCGGCAGCACGGCCTGCCCCAGATGGGCATTGCCGACCTGGCGGGAGACATGCGGGTGCTGAAGGAGGCCCAAACTGCCGCCGAGGAACTGCTCCAGGCCGACCCCGGCCTGAAACAGCCGGAACACGCCCCGCTGCTGCACCGTGTGAAAAAGCTGTTTGCCGAGCAGGGAGACGTATTTAATTAAGAGAGAATCAGACAGGGAGGCCCGCTGCTTGCAGCGGGCCTCCCTGTACTGCGCAGCACCCTTTATAAATGTGGCTCATGGCGGGTACTGTAACGTTTTTAAGAGAAAAAACGTGTACCCTATAGAAACAGAGAAAGGAGGGCGGGCAATGGATCGGGAGGAAGCCGCCCGGTTGGTGGAGCAGTACAGCCCGGCGGTGTACCGGCTGGCCTACGCCCGGACGGGCAGCCGGGAGGATGCGGAGGACATCACCCAGGAGACCTTCCTGCGACTGGTGCGGGCGGCCCCTGTTTTTCGGGATGGGGAACACTGCAAGGCCTGGCTGCTGCGGGTAGCCGCCAACTGCGCGGGGGATCTGCACCGCTCCCCCTGGCGCCGGCGCGCGGTGCCATTGGAGGAGGCGGGAGAGGTGGCTGCGCCGGAGCTGCCGGAGGACTACCGGGTGGTAGTGCATCTTTATTACTACGAGGAACTGAGTACCGCGGAGATCGCCAAGGTGCTGGGCAAGCGGGAGGGGGCCATCCGCACCCGCCTGAGCCGGGCCCGGGCCATGCTGCGGGAGGACTTACAGGAGGGGGAAACGCCATGCTGAAGCAGGATTATCAGACCTGGATGGACCAGGTGGAGCCGGATCAGGACTTTCAGGCCCGGCTGACGGCGGCCATGACAGCCAAGCCTGTCAATGCCTCCAGACGCACGTTCCGGGTGCTTGTGGCGGCGGCGGTGATGTGCGGCTTACTGGGGATTACAGCGGCGGCCTATTATATGGGGGCCTTTGAGTTCCTGCGGGAGCAGAACGAGTATGCCATGCTGGGTATGAATGAGGTGTATGAGACCTGTGCCCAGCCGGTGGGCGTATCGGTGACGGCGGAGAACGGCGATGTATTTACGGTGGATCGCGTGGCAACCGACGGGACGTTCTGCACCATCTTTTACTGTTTGTACGTTCAGGACGAGACATGGCGGTACGCCCCCAGGATGACCCTGTACTCCGGCGGGAAGGATATTTCCATAGAGGGCTATGGCAACAGCTTTGAGAACCAGGAATACCTGGGCGACGACCACACGTTGTATGGAGCCTGGCGCTTCCTTCTGCGCACCCCTCTGGAAGATGGGGAACAGGTGGAGCTGAAACTGGCGCGATATGGAGACGCAGAGCCGGGTGAACTTGCTCCGCTGTTGTGGGAAAACACGCTGGCCTTTTCTGTAAGCCCCATCCAGGGGGAGCAGTTTGAGCTGAACGCCGTCCTTTCCGCCAGAATTGGGGGAGAGCCGGTACAGGTGGAGGCGGTCTCCCTGAACCGGTCTCCTTTGGGTACTCTGCTCAGGCTGCGTTGGGCGGAGGAGGATTCCAGTGAAAAGAATTGGTATGACTTTGCCCTGCGGGATGGTGATACCGGAGCCTATATCCCCTATGACCAGGTGGTGATCAACCATTACTGGGACCCGGAGGGTTATGTGGACAGCGTCTATGAACTGTACGGGGATGTGAGGGGATTGAAGCAGCTGGAGATTATCCCAACCACATCCGTGGGCGGAGTTTCCCCCAGACAGGTGGTGGCGCTGGAAGATCTGCCCTCTGCGGACTCAGGAAATCCCGACGGAGGGTATGCTCCGGCCAGCTATGAAGCGGTGGATGGACAACTCATCGTGAAGATGCAGCCGGTGGGGGCGGTAAACGCCTGGTATGCCCGCCTGCTGAACGGGGTGTATTTTCAGAACGCCCAGGGTGAGGAACTCTTTGAGGACGTGTGGGTGGAAAAGATCAAGAACCGGAGCGACGGCACCATCACCGTCATTTCCACCCCCAGTGCCGCTTCCTACGCCCGGGATGTGGACAAGGTGGCTCAGATCTGGTTTTTTGTGCAGCAGTATGAACTGCTGGAGGGACAGAAGGCAGTCATCCGGCTGGACGCCCAGTGATATCATACAGGAGCAGACCCAGGCCCCGCCGTATTTTACGGCGGGGCCTGATGGTTTTTCTTGCATTGATGCCGCGTTTCGAGTATAATATCATAGATTATGGAGGCGGCAGACACCGCCAGGATATGATACGAGGAAGTGCAGTCAATGAAGTACGATTTTGCTGCCATTGAGCCCAAGTGGCAGAAAAAGTGGGCAGAGGAAAAAACCTTCCACTGTGAAAACCACAGTGATAAACCCAAGTTTTACGGCCTGGTGGAGTTCCCCTATCCCTCCGGGCAGGGCCTGCACGTGGGCCACACCCGCCCCTACACCGCCATGGACGTGGTGGCCCGCAAGCGCCGGATGGACGGCTACAATGTACTTTTCCCCATGGGCTACGACGCCTTCGGTCTGCCCACGGAGAACTACGCCATCAAGAACCACATCCACCCCGCCAAGGTGACCCACGATAATATCGAGAACTTTACCCGCCAGCTCCACATGCTGGGTTACTCCTTCGACTGGGACCGGGTCATCAACACCACCGACCCCGCCTACTACAAGTGGACCCAGTGGATCTTCCTCCAGCTGTGGAAGCACGGCCTGGCCTATAAGACCACCATGCCCGTGAACTGGTGTACCTCCTGCAAGTGCGTGCTGGCCAACGAGGAAGTGGTGGACGGCGTGTGCGAACGCTGCGGCGCTCCCGTGGTTCGCAAGGAGAAGAGCCAGTGGATGCTCAAGATCACCGAGTACGCCCAGCGGCTCATCGACGATCTGGACGACCTGGACTTCATCGAGCGGGTCAAGACCCAGCAGAAGAACTGGATCGGCCGCTCCACCGGCGCGGAGGTCACTTTTAAGGCCACCACCGGCGAGGATATCGTGGTATTCACCACCCGGCCCGACACCCTGTTCGGCGCCACCTATATGGTCCTCTCTCCGGAACATGCCCTGGTGAAGGGCTGGCTGGAGCGCGGTCTGCTCCAGAACGCCGACGATGTGAAAGCCTATCAGGCTGCCGCCGCCTCCAAGTCCGACCTGGAGCGCACCGAGCTGAACAAAGAAAAGACCGGCGTGTGCCTGGACGGCGTACGGGGCGTCAATCCCGTCAACGGCAAGGAGATCCCCATCTTTATCTCCGACTACGTTCTGGCCACCTACGGCACCGGCGCCATCATGGCCGTGCCTGCCCACGACGACCGGGACTGGGAGTTTGCCAAGAAGTTCGGCTGCGAGATCATCGAGGTGGTCTCCGGCGGCGAGGATGTGCAGAAGGCCGCCTTCACCGCCAAGGACGAGACCGGCATCCTGGTCAACTCCGACTTCCTCAACGGCCTGACCGTCAAGGACGCCATCCCCGTCATTACCAAGTGGCTGGAGGAGAAGGGCATCGGCGAGGCCAAGGTCAACTACAAGCTGCGCGACTGGGTGTTCTCCCGCCAGCGGTACTGGGGCGAGCCCATCCCCATGGTGTACTGTGAGAAGTGCGGCTGGCAGCCCCTCAGCGAGGACCAGCTGCCCCTGCTGCTCCCCGACGTGGACTCTTACGAGCCCACCGACGACGGCGAGTCCCCCATTTCCAAGATGACCGATTGGGTCAACACCACCTGCCCCCACTGCGGCGGCCCCGCCAAGCGGGAGACCGACACCATGCCCCAGTGGGCCGGTTCCTCCTGGTACTTCCTGCGCTATATGGACCCCCACAACGACCAGGCCCTGGCCTCTGAGGAGGCCCTGAAATACTGGTCTCCCGTGGACTGGTACAACGGCGGCATGGAGCATACCACCCTCCATCTGCTGTACAGCCGGTTCTGGCATAAGTTCCTCTACGACATCGGCGTGGTGCCTACCAAGGAGCCCTATCAGAAGCGCACCTCCCACGGCATGATCCTGGGCGAGGGCGGCGAGAAGATGTCCAAGAGCCGGGGCAACGTGGTCAACCCCAACGACGTGGTGGCCCAGTACGGCGCCGACACCATGCGCACCTATATCATGTTCATCGGCGACTTTGAGAAGGCCGCCTCCTGGAGCGACAACGCCGTCAAGGGCTGCAAGCGATTCCTGGACCGTGTGTGGAACCTGTCCGAGAACCTGACCGACAGCATGGAGTACTCCGCCGCCAACGAGAGCGCCATTCACAAGGCCATCAAGAAGGTGGCCGACGACATCGAGGCTATGAAGTTCAACACTGCCATTGCTGCCCTGATGGCTCTGGTCAATGACTTCTATCAGAACGGCTGCTCCAAGGGTGAGTACAGAACCCTGCTGCTGCTGCTCTCCCCCTTCGCCCCTCATATGTGCGAGGAGCTGTGGGAGAGCCTGGGCTTCAACGCCGATGGCATGGCCTGCCAGCAGGCCTGGCCCGCCTATGACGAGAGCAAGACCGTGGCTGCCGAGGTGCAGATGGCCGTTCAGGTGTGCGGCAAGCTGCGCGCCACCATCACCGTCCCCATGGACAGCGACGAGGCCACCGTGGTGGCCGCCGCGCTGGCCGACCCCAAGGTGCAGAAATTTACCGAGGGCAAAAACCTGGTCAAGACCATCCTGGTACCCAACAAGCTGGTCAACCTGATCGCCAAGTAATAAAATCTGCTCTTGACATTTGCAAAGTAATAGCATACAATGGTTCTGTTAAAGCCATATCTATGTGGCCCTTTTGGCGGTGGAACCCCGCCGCTTCGGAGGGAGGGGAAGTCAATGTCGGAAGTCCATGTGAAGGACGGCGAGTCCTTGGAGAACGCGCTGAAGCGTTTCAAGCGCAGCTGTGCCAAGTCTGGTGTTCTGGCCGAGGTTCGTAAGCGCGAGCATTACGAGAGCCCGAGCGTCAAGCGCCGCAAGAAGTCTGAGGCCGCTCGCAAGAATCGCAAGAAGTATTACTAATACTACGAATTACAGGACCCCGCGCCGTCGGCGCGGGGTCCTGTTCCATTTCAGGCTTCCACCAGGATGGCTTCCAACAGATCCTCCACCTGGGGATAGGCCAGCACCGCCTGACGGATGCCCAGGCGATGGGCCACCTGCATTTTTTTACGGATGGACCCGGCGTCGTCAAAGAGGACGAAGTGGGCGCCGTTCTCCCGGGACATATAAGTAAAGTAGTGGGCGCACAGCTCGGTGGAGAAAAAGACCGAGGGACTGCGCTCCTCCATGAGCTGTCCCAATTCCGCGGGTGTCAGGGGATGGCCCTGGCCGGTGGGGGAGGGCAGATAGAAGTCCTCCGCCACCCGCTCTATGGCCAGGATCACACGCCCCTGCCCGTACCGTTGAATGGCGTCCTCCAGCCGCTGGATCAGGGACCCGCCGGAGAGGGCGGAGGAGATGAGAACCTTGGCGCTGTCGGTGCAGTCCCCATAGGCCTCCGGCACATAGAGGGGCCAGCCCCGCTTCTGGGCCAGGCCGGCCAGGGTGCGTACGATTTCGGCCAGCAGCGGGAGGGGCCTGCCCTCAAAATCGCATAAAATACCGTCGTACCCCCGGGCGGAACATTCCCGCAGTACCTCCTGACAGAAAGGTCCGGCCTCTCCACGCCCGTCAAAGCCCACGCAGTCCAGGGCCATCAGGCCGCCCCGGACGGATATGGGCATATTGGCCCGGAACAGGTGCGGGCCGCCCCCTACCCGGTAGGCGGCGTGGGCTACGGGAAGGCCGAACCGCAGGGCCGCCCTGCTCTGGGCGGGCGGCGCGGTGAGGATCCATGCGTGATTTGGTTGCATCGGTAAGCTACCCCCTTGTCCAAGTTGTAAGAAGCGTGTATAATTCTATGCGGACCAGAGTGCAAATAGACGAGGTGAAATCATGCTGACGGCCCACTGGTCAGGAAAGACCATTTACGACATCGATCCCGCCGCGCTGGCCGGGCGGGGCATCCGCCTGCTGCTGGCCGATCTGGACAACACCCTGGTGCCCTACGGGGTGCCGGAACCCACCCGGCAGGTGCGGGACTGGACGGCCCAACTGCAAAAGCAGGGGATCACCCTGTTCGTGCTGTCCAATAACCGCCATCCCCAGCGGCCGGAGCGGTTTTGCAAGGCACTGGGTGTCCCCTATATCGGCCACGCCGGCAAGCCCAAGCCGGGCTCCTTTTATCAGGCAATGGAGCAGATGGGCTGCACACCGGCGCAGACCGCCATCGTGGGGGATCAGATCTTTACCGATATTCTGGGCGGCAGCCGGGCGGGGGTGACCACATTGCTGGTGGAGCCCATCCGGCTGGCGGGCAATCCGGGGCGCTACCTGCGGTACGCCGCCGAGTGGCCCTTCCGCGCCCTGACAAAAAGGAGAGCAAAACCATTATGAGCGCAATGTTTGGACCGGCGGGCAACGCCGAGTCCTTTCCCTATCAATCCTCGGTGGACGCCCCCCGCTGGCTGGCCGAGCTAGGGCTGGACTGCTACGAGTACCAGTGCGGCAAGGGCGTCAACGTAGGGGAAGCCACCGCCAGGAAGGTGGGGGAGGCGGCCAGGGAGGCGGGCATCGCCCTGTCCCTCCACGCCCCCTACTTCATCAACCTGGCCAACCCTGATCCCGACAGCCTGCAAAAGACCATCGGCTATATCACCGCCGCCTGCCAGGCGGCGGACTGGATGGGAGCCACCCGGGTGGTCATCCACTCCGGGGCCTTGATGAAGCGCACCCGGCGTCAGGCCCAGGACATCGCCCTGAACTCCCTGAAAGAGGTGGTGGCCGCCTGCGACGGCGCCGGCTTCGGACACATCACCCTCTGTCCCGAGACCATGGGCAAGATTAACCAGCTGGGAGATTTGGACGAGGTGCTGGAGCTGTGTACCCTGGATGAGCGGCTTACCCCCTGCGTGGATTTCGGCCACCTGTACGCCCGTACCCTGGGGGAGCTGGAGGGCCATGAGGTCTGTGTGAAGATGCTGGACCGCATCCAGGAGGTGCTGGGAGAGGAACGGGCCTCCCGTTTCCACAGCCACTTCTCCAAGATCCAGTTCACCCCCAACGGGGGAGAAAAAATGCACCTGACCTTCGATCAGCAGGACTTCGGGCCCGACCCGGCCCCCCTGATGGCCGAGGTGGCCCGCCGGGGCTGGAGCCCCACCTTTATCTGCGAAAGTGCGGGCACCCAGGCGGAGGATGCGCTGACCATGAAACGACTCTATCAGAACGCTTGATATTTAGAAAGGAAGTCTTTCAAATGAACCATCTGAAACAAATCGCGGCCAAGCTGGACGAATACAAGCTGGATGCCATGCTCATCACCAGCGATCCCGGTGAATACTATGCCATCGGGTTCCACGGCGAGGGCATGGTCATCGTGACCCGCAGCGAGAGCCGCTACTTCACCGACTCCCGGTACATTGAGGCCGCCGGCAACCTGGTGACCGGCGCCCACATCACCATGACCGACCGGAACAAGAACTTCATGGTGCTGGCCGAGCAGGCTGTGCAGGAGCTGGGCATCCAGAAGATGGGCTTTGAGGACGGCTATGTGACCGTGGCCTCCTACAACCAGTATTCCAAGCTGCCCTGCGAGCTGGTGCCTGCCCAGAGCCTGGTGAATAATCTGCGTGCTGCCAAGGACGAGGAAGAGATCGCCCTGATGAAGCGCGCCCAGGAGATCACCGATCAGGCCTTTGACGCCATTCTGAAGTTCATCCAGCCCGGCATGACCGAGCAGGAGATCGCCGCCCGCCTCCAGTACGAGATGCTGCTCCGGGGCGCGGAGAAGATGAGCTTTGACCCCATCGTGGTGTCCGGCCCCAACGGCTCCCTGCCCCACGGCATTCCCAGCGAGAAAAAGGTGCAGAAGGGCGAGTTCCTCACCATGGATTTCGGCTGCAAGTACGGCGGCTACTGCTCCGACATGACCCGCACCATCGCCCTGGGCGAGCCCACCGAGGAGATGCGCAAGGTGTACGACACCGTGCTGAAGGCCCAGCTGGCCGGTATCGCCAAGGCCAAGGCGGGGGTGCCCGGCAAGGAGATCCACAACGCCGCCGCCAAGGTGATTGAGGATGCCGGTTACGGGGCATACTTTGGTCATGGCTTCGGCCACAGCGTAGGCATTGAGATCCACGAGTCCCCCAACGCCAACGGCCGGGACGAGACTCCCATGCCCGTGGGTGCCGCCGTCTCCGCCGAGCCCGGCATCTATCTGCCCGGAAAATTCGGCGTGCGCATCGAGGATGTACTCATCTACACCGAGGAGGGCAGTGTGAATCTCACCAAATCGCCCAAAGAGCTGATTATTCTGTAAAAAGCCTTGCAAACCGGGAAATAATAGGGTAAAATGACTTAGCTAATCATATGAATACCTTTTTGGAGGATGAATTTCAATGCCTACGATTTCTGCCAGTGATTTCCGCAACGGCGTGACCTTTGAGATGGACGGCC
>NZ_CALWOJ010000059.1 GCF_944383115.1 uncultured Flavonifractor sp.
GAACTGACTATCCGCTCCGGCGGTACCATCATCCGCGTGGCGGAGAGTACCTCCGATATGTTTGCCACCATCGACGCCGCTGTCTCCTCGGTGGAGCGCCAGCTGCGTAAGAATAAGAGCCGCCTGGAGAAGCGCCTGCGGCAGGACGCCTTCTCCCGCAGCGTGGATGTGGAGGAACTCTCCTCCTTCGCCCCCGAGGTGGACGAGGAGGAATTCAAGATCGTCCGCACCAAGAAGTTCCCCATCAAGCCCATGACGGTGGACGAGGCGGTACTCCAGATGAATCTGGTGGGACACACCTTCTTTGCCTTCAAGGATACCGACCAGGACGGCCGGTTTGCCGTGGTCTATAAGCGCAACGACGGCGGCTATGGCCTCATTGTGGATGAGGACTGACATACAGAAACAAAAAAGGGAGCGGCTTTAGCCGCTCCCTTTTTTTCGCCGGATTATTCCAGAGGGGTGAACGCCCCTGTCACTGCGTCGATATAGTAGGTGCCGGTATCGGTAATAAAGCGCCACACCGGGGTGAGCTGGACTTGAAGGGTGGTATTGCTGCCGGACAGGTAGCCGAAGGTCATCTCATCGATCCGGCTGCACACATAACCTCCCTCATTGATCCCGGCCAGAAAGCGCACCAGCGCCGTGGTGGCGGTCAGCAATTCCTCAGAAGAGGAGGAGACGGCGGAACCTTCCAGCCACTGGCCCTCCACCCGGATCAGATTGTCTTCCTGCCAGTGGAGGCTGACGGAACAGGAAAAGAGGGGGGTGTTCTCCCAGTTCTGGCAGTAGGTGAGCGCCTTTTCCGAGCCGTTCAGATTCGCCTGTTCCAACGTTCCGGTAAAGCCCATGGCCTCCAGGCAGGTCTGGCTGGCCTCTTCATAGTCCTGGCCGCTCTCGCGGGTCCAGGTTCCGGGCTGGAGGATCACGGTAAAACTACCGTTCATAGAGAACTCAGCCGTGCCGCCGGGGCCGGAGTAGCGGGGGCGCACCTCGCTCTCCCCCTCCAGGGTGACCTCCCCCAACAGGGCGGCGGCCACGCCGGCCTCGCCGGATCGGTCCCGTGCAACCGTCACCACGGGCAAGGATTGATCGGCGGGAAACTGCTCCGGCGCAAAGGTGATTCCACCCTGCTCCAGTACGGCCTGGGCAGCCTCACGGGTTTCCTTCTGGTAGCGGAGATTCTGACTTGCCTGACTGCCTACCAGCAGGAGCAGGATCAGGTTGACGCACACCAGCATGAGCAGGATCACATTTTTTAGTTTAGACCATTCCATAGGAACCTCGCTCTCATGCCCGCTGGGGCCTGGGAAATGTTATTTGGCAATCCAGCCGGCCTGAACGGTGTCTGAGCCGGTATCGCTGTAGCACAGCGCCAGCTCCCGGCCTTCCGGGGCAAGCACTTCCAGCGCTGCGGCGGCCATCTGCTCCCGAAGCACCAGACTGGTCTGTCCGGCGTCCTCATAGCGGCGGAACTGGAGGGTGAACGCGGTGATCTGGCCGTCCTGAACAGTAAACCGGGCGGCGCAGTCTCCACCGGGAAGGCTGACTTCGGCGCCGTTGAGGCTATAGCCGTAACAGACCTCCAGCCCGTTCTCCGTTTCTTCCACCCCCATCAGGTAGATCCGGGCGGCAGAGCAATAGCGCCCCACCGTGTCGGCGGCCATGCGTCGGGTGGTCTCGATCAATTCGGTAATGTTATAGCCATCCTCGTCTCCCACCGGATAACGGGAAGCGGTACCCTCCGCCGTGCTGTAGGAGACGGCCCCCGAGCTGCTGATCTCCAAGGTCTCCTGCCCCTCCCGGATGCGGATGCCGTTGGGGATGGGATAGTAGGAGGTCTGGAAGGACAGGGCCTTTTGCAATTCGCTGATCAGTGCCTCGTCCAGATTGGACAGAGGATTGGAGGCGCGATAGACAGGGGGAGCCAGGGTGGAGGAGGAGATCAGTACATAGGGATCCATACTTTCGTAGCCGCTGTCTTCGCCCAGTTCAAATACAAACGGCACGCCGTTTCCACCGTAGCCGGACACCAGCGTATCCATGTGTCCCTCATAAGCGACGGCGGTTTCATAGGCATAATACAGGCCGTCGCTCTCATTATGATAGTACAGCCGCACTCCATCCTCTACCAACGCCACCGCCACTTGCCGGGCGGAGCCGGTCAGGGCGCTGTTGATGGAGCCCTCGCCGGTCCAGGCACCGAGGGTTTCCAGAGGGATGTTCCCCAGAAAGTCAAACCAGACGCCGGGGGACTGGAGGGCGGTCTGCCAGACCTGCTCCGGGACCACGGAGGGGGATCTGGCGCTGGTCAGCGCCTCACCCAGCAGGATACCCACGCTGTCATACAGTTTGTCTGTCTGGGCGGTGTTATACTGGAGTGCATAGCGGTTGAGACCGTCGCACACCGCAATGCGGACGGGACGGGCGGCGGCGGTGAGCTGTCCCGCGCTCCCGGCAGCGGAATCGCTGCCGGATGTCTGGGGCTGAAAAAGGGAAATCAGTCCGCCCAGCAGCCCCTGGGAGCCTGGAGAGGCCTGATTTTGAACCAAAGTCAGGCCGGTGAGATAGACGGCGGACAGGGAGAGCAGCACGATAAGAAGGGTTTTGAACCGCTCCAGTCCCCGGTTCCGGCGGCGTCTTGGCTTATTCCGTTCCATGGCGAGGCCCCTCCGTCAGCAGGGTGATACGCACCGTCAGGCCGGGACCGGGCCGATCCAGCAGCTCGATGGTGCCCTCGTGCCGATCCACGATCTCCTTGGCGATGGAGAGACCCAGACCGGTACCGCCGGACTCCCGGGAGCGGGCCTTGTCCACCCGGTAAAACCGCTCAAAGATGCGGCTCCGGTCGGCCTGGGGGATGCCAATGCCGTCGTCGGCCACCTCCATCCACACCTTCCCCGGCCACTGGCCGGCGGAAATGCGGATGTGGCCGCCGTCGGGGGTATACTTGATAGAATTGGACACCACGTTCATCATGACCTGGAGGATGCGCTCCCGGTCTCCCACGATCTCAGGCAGGGAGGAGGGCAGCTTCAGCTCCACCTGATGGCCATGGCGCTGAGCCTCCATCAGAATGGCGTTGTACACGTCCTGTACCGCCTGCCCGAAGGGGAAGGGGGCCAGCTTCAGCTCCGACCGGCCGGAATCGAACCGGGAGAGGGTGAGCAGGTCCTGGACGATGTGGGTCATCCGGTCGGACTCGTTGAGGATGACGCCCAGGAAGTTTTTCTCGGTATCGGGGGGCAGGTCTCCTGCGTTGTCCACCAGAGTCTCCGCGTAGGAGCGGATGTTGGTCAGAGGGGTGCGCAGCTCATGGGACACATTGGCCACGAACTCCCGCCGCATTTCCTCGGTCTTATGCTGCTCCGTGACGTCGTGGATCATCACCAGCACGCCGCCCAGCCGCTCCTGGTCAAAGGGGGTGAGCAGCAGTTCCAGACTCTTGCCGCCCACGGTACGCTTTCCGTCCAGATAGCCGGGGGACTGAACTGCCAGTACCCCCTGGAGCGGGGCGATATCGGAGAACAGGGTATCATAGTTGACGCTGCCGCCGATGGGAATGGCCGTACCCAGCAGGTCCTCGGCGGCGGGATTGGACTGGATTACGGCGCCGTCCCGGGCAAAGGCCACTACGCCGTCGGTCATGTGGAGGAACAGAGTACCCAGCTTGTTGCGTTCGTTCTCCACCTCTTCCAGGGTGTGGTGGAGCTGTTTGGCCATGTCGTTGAAGGTGCCGGTGAGGATGCCGATCTCATCCCGGGAGGCCACCTCCAGCTTTTGGGAGAAGTCGCCGTTGGCCACCCGCTCCGCTCCCTCGGTGAGCCGTTCGATGGGGGTGATGAGGGTCTTGGACAGCAGGAAGGAGAGCAGCACCGAGATGACCAGACCGAAGACCAGGGCCTCCACGATGAGGGTGATCAGCTCACTGTTCAAGGCGGCGGCATTGGTGCCGTCGTCCCGGACATAAATGATATACCGCTGCCCGCCTCGCTGAACCGCCACCGCCACATCCATGTAGGAGGCGGAGGGGGTACTGTCGTCTCCCTTCTCCGCCCCGGCCAGCACCTGCATCAGGTTGCGGGAATCCATATCCAAGGGCTTATCGGCATCCTGCTCGTCGGACCCGGCCAGCCAATGGCCGTCGCTGCCGTCCAGCACATAGTACTTCCGGCTGCGGTTGTCCACGCCCAGGGTGCCGTTGTAGGCGTTGAGGATCTCGGCGATGCTGGCCGCGCCGTCCTCTTCGCCGGAGGTAGGCGTGTTCAGATCGGCCCAAAATACCTCGTCGGCAAAGGCCTCCGACATCTGGGTGTAAAAATCCTGAGTGTAGTAATTGGCCACAGAGTTGATGAGGAATGCGCCCACAACGGTCATCAGCAGAATGATGAGCAGCGTCATGATAAGCATGAGCTTCATATGCAGGCTGCGAAACATACCGTGGACCACTCCTCTCGTCAGCGTTTAAGTTCAGGCGTTGAAATAATAGCCCAGCCCCCGTCTTGTTACCACAAACTGAGGCGAGGCCGGGTCATCCTCCACTTTTTCCCGCAGACGGCGTACCGCCACATCCACGGCCCGGACGTCGCCCACATAACCCTCGTAATTCCAGACATGTTCCATCAAGGCCTCCCGGGAGAATACCTTGCCCGGCTGTGCGGCCAGGAACTTGATCAGTTCATATTCCCGCTGGGTCAGCTCCAACGCCCGCCCGTCCTTATACACCACCATCTGGTCGGGATCAATGGAGATGCGGCCCAACTCCATCCGGCTGCCGGAGGGGGCGGGAGCGGGAGACCCGGCAACCATCTCGTTGCGGCGGATATTGGCCTTCACCCGGGCAAGCAGCTCCCGCATGGAGAAGGGTTTGGTGATGTAGTCGTCGGCCCCCAGCTCCAGGCCCAGGACCTTGTCGGTCTCCTCCTCCCGGGCGGTGAGCATGATGACCGGTGTGGAGCGGTTTTCCTTGCGGAGGTTGCGGCACACGTCAAAGCCATCCATTTTGGGCAGCATCAGATCCAGCAGGATCAGATCCGGATTCTGCTCCAGAGCCAGCTGTAGCCCCGCCTCGCCGTCGTAGGCTTCCAGGGTCTCATAGCCCTCCTTGGAGAGATTGAAGCTGAGAATGTCCACGATGTTCTTCTCATCTTCCACGATCAGAATGCGCTTGCTCATGGTAACCTCCCGTTCTTACAGACCCAAAAGCTGCTTGACTTTCAGAACCAGGGCCACTGTTTTGGCGTCCACGATCTCACCGGCCATGACCTGCTCCACCAGCCGGGAGAACGGAACACGGGCCACATCCAGGAATTCATCGTCGTCCGGATGGCAGGCGCCCTGCTTCAGGTCCTGAGCCAGATACATGTGAAGCGCCTCGGTGGAAAAGCCGGGCGAGAGGTAGAGACAGCCCAGATAGGTCAGCTTGCCGCAGGTGACGCCCACCTCTTCTTCCAGTTCCCGCAGGGCGGCGGGGCGATGATCCTCCCCCTTTTCCAGCTTGCCCGCTGGCAGCTCGGTCACCACTTCCTGGAAGGGGTAGCGGAACTGCCGCACGATGCTGACGGTACCGTCGTCAAACAGGGGCAGGATCGCCACGCCGCCGGGATGCTCCACCACTTCCCGCCGGGCGATCCGCCCGTTGACAAGCTGAGCCTTGTCCAGCTTCAGGGTGACGATCTTCCCTTCAAAGAGGGTCTCGCTCTCCACAGTCTTTTCCCACAGTTCCATCGGGCATATCCCCTTTTCTTCAATCGGTTAGGTGCATTATATCATAATTCCGGTTTCCGTGCCACCCTCAGCTTTTCCAATCCCGCCAATCATTACAGCTATACGACGGGCTTGAGGGCGGGTATAATGGTTTCTGCATTTGAGAGGAGGCAGTCTATGACCATCCAGCCCATCGGCAGCGCCAGCGTTGCCCTGTACATCACCCCCGCCGACCTGAAAGAACACGGCCTGACGCCGGCGGAGCTGACCCTGGAGCAGGCCCTGGAGCTGACCCGATCCGCTTTTCGTCAGGAGGGTATTGACCTGGAGGGCGCCATTGAAATCGAGGCCTACCCGGAATCCTGCGGGGTGCTGGTGTTTGCCCATGTCCGCCGTCAATCCCGGTGCTGGATCTCCTTTGATAAGCTGGAAGACCTGGCCGCTGGGGCCAGGGCCCTGCCCCAGCCCAGGCCGGACGCCGCCCTGCTGTGGTGGAAAGAGCGGTGGTGGCTTTCTCTGCCCGCCGGAGCGGAGCAGGCTGCCGCCCGACTCTCTGAGTTCGGGCGCAGCGAAGCCGACCGGCCCCATCTGGAGGCCAGCCTGGCGGAATATGGACGGATGATCCTTACCTCCGACGCGCTGGCCGGTGTGCTGACCTATTTCCCTGTCTGAGGGATTGACAGCCGTGGTATAATAAACTCTCAAGAGATCTGTCCCGGTTGGGAGGTGGCGGAATGGGCAGTACAAGCGTGAAGGTGGTCGCCAAAAACAGCAAAGCCTACCACGACTATTTTATTGAGGATAAGTACGAGGCAGGCATTGAGCTGGCGGGTACCGAGGTCAAGTCCATCCGCCAGGGCCACGTCAACCTGAAGGACTCTTTCTGTATCGTAAAAGATGGAGAGATGCACGTCCACGGGATGCATATCAGCCCCTACGAGAAAGGCAACATCTTCAACAAGGACCCCCTGCGGCCCCGCCGCCTGCTGATGCACAAGCGGGAGATCCTGCGGCTGTTTGCCAAGGTCAAGCAGGACGGGTACGCGCTGGTTCCTCTGTCCATCTATTTCCGTGGCCCCCGGGTCAAACTGGAGATCGGCCTGGCCAAGGGCAAGAAGCTCTATGACAAGCGGGATTCCGCCGCTGCCCGGGACGCCAAGCGGGAGATGGATCGCACCATGAAATCACACCGCCGCGGCGGTTATTGACACAACGGAGGCCCATGCTTCCGGAAGAAAGGAAGGAAAACCAAATGGCTCAGAACCCCATTGTGACCTTTGAGATGGAAAACGGCGGCAAGATGGTGGCTGAACTCTATCCCGAGGTGGCCCCCAACTCCGTCAACAACTTCATCAGCCTGGTGCAGTCCGGCTTCTATAACGGGCTGATCTTCCATCGGGTGATCCCCGGCTTCATGATCCAGGGTGGCTGTCCCCAGGGTACCGGTATGGGCGGCCCCGGCTACTCCATCAAGGGTGAGTTTGCTCACAACGGCGTGAAGAACGACCTGAAACATGACCGGGGCGTGCTGTCCATGGCCCGGGCCATGCACCCCAACTCCGCCGGCAGCCAGTTCTTCATCATGGTGGAGAAGGCTCCCCACCTGGACGGCGAGTACGCCGCCTTTGGTAAGGTGATCGAGGGCATGGACGTGGCCGACGCCATTGTCAATGTGAAGCGGGACCGGATGGACCGTCCCTACGAGGATCAGCGGATGAAGTCCGTTACCGTGGAGACCTTCGGTGTGGACTACCCGGCTCCTGAGAAGTGCTGAGACTGCCTCACCCACAGAAATAAGCATGTTACCTGTCGCGGCGCGGCTTGGCCGCGCCGCTCCATGGGGGCGTACTGGTTTCGACGGGGACGTAGAGGCGGGAATAGCGGGCGGATGGGCCTGACATCCTAAAAACGGGCAACTTATAAATTAAAGAACAACGATAACGTCGTTCTCGCTGCGGCTTAACGCAGCCGTCTGACCGGACAGGACCACGGGTCCGGATCGGGCGTCGTTTAGTGGTGAACGTGTGTGCGCAAAGCTTTGAGCGCACCATGAACAATGAAGCTACCAAGTCCTGTAGTTTGACGGCCTACGCCAGGACGAGGGAATGGAAATGACCGTCTGCGCCCGGAGAAGTTCCCGAGGAAGCGTTTTCGGACGGGGGTTCGACTCCCCCCGCCTCCACCATAAGCAGCAAATCCGAACCCTGCACCCATTGGTGCCGGGTTCGGATTTGTGCTTTTTCTAGACCGGACCTGCAATGCGTTCATAACCATCGCCCCAGATAAAAGGGAAGCCCAGGGAGCAGTTGCTCCCTGGGCTTCGTGGATATAGTATTATAGATTGATATGAACTCGTTCTAGGGTTAATAAAGCGATTTGTCAGAGCTTTGTCAAATCTACCGTGGCGTATTCTCACGGCTATAAGGGCATTACCATTAGCAAATTATCGCAGATATTTGTCGATCAAACTTTTTATTTCAGCAGAATCTATGCCGCCATTCCGGGAATCTTTAGAAACGATCAGGTTCTTGCCTTCGATAATATCATGCTTGGCATACAACACCTTCTTCGCCTGCCAGTGCTTCTCGTAAGCAGCATCACCCAGCATCCCACAGTGTTCCCAATAGAAACAAGAGCCATTTTCTGCATCTTCAATCGTAAAATCGGGAATTCGAATTCCGTCCTTCCCCAAATCCAATTCTTTTTCATATTCGTACTCAATGCCTGCCTCAAAAAGCATATTGGCAATAATGACCTCGGATTTGGAGCGGACCAAATCCCCCTTAAGAGTCCGATGAATCAGGGCCTGCTCGTAATATTTTTTCTTGTACTCTATGATATCCGGAGTTTCAAATAAGCAGGTAAATCTTCTTGCAACCTCAGAGCAGGATGCCGAGGAGTAATCACGCAGGCGGTAGGCGGCATCATTGTATAGGATTACCAATCTGTCCTTCTGCCTGGTAATCGCCGTATAAAGCAATTCTTTGGATAACAGGTTCCCAGGCTCACCCAACACCAGAATGGCCTTTCCAAATTCGCTTCCTTGAGATTTATGCACGGTTAGGGCATACGCAAGTTCAAGGTCCGAATTACCCTCTTCAGAAACCGTGGATGGCCAATTGTACTTGAGATCTGGCTGAGAAGAGAATGTTACTTGATGTGTGTTGGATTTTGCCTGGGGCTTTGTCCAAATCTGGTCTACAATTCCAACTTCGCCGTTGGCAACATAGCCTTCGCCTTTGGTTTTCGTTTTAAAATGATAATTTTTGCGTTTGTGATTGCGAAGGTTTATCACTTTATCCCCATAGACAATTCCATCTGTTCCAAGCAAGTTTTTGGTGCTTCTGACTTTACAGTTTTGTAGCGTCACTGGCTCCTGAAAACGGTACTTTTCATGTATATAGCGGTTGATTGTTGCAGTACCGGTGGCGGGATTACTTCTATATGCAGAAAGGATTTGCCAATCTTCAATTTTCTTTGGTTCTGACCCAAAATTCATCCATCCGTTATGAATGACCCCGCCGATGGAAATATCAAAGCCCTGGATATCATCAATACTGCTCATACAGGTCTCTTCTGCAATTGTCTCAAAGATTTTTTGTTCCAGATCTTCCGGTGTGTTCCACTGCTTGAAAGAGACGTGAGGGCCAAGACTGCCCCTTTGAAGCTGAATAAACAAACTGTCGTCCAGGTTTTCAGAATCTCCGATGTACCACTTAGACAGTTCGGTATCGCCCCGTGGAATTCCCCCTTTAGATAACTGCCTCATGGTGACCGTTAACTGTCCAAAACCACTCCCTACTTTAGGAAATGCGTTGATATCATGATTTAAGTACCGCACAAGGTCAACAAATGGACGTCCAGCCCCAATGGGCGGCAGCTGGTTCGGATCGCCTACGAAAATAATACGTCTTGCGTGTTTTCTCAAGGCTTGAAGTAAAGCGCCGAACATTTCTTCCGTAAGCATGGAACTTTCATCAACAATAACTGTAAATGGAACATTTTTTGCCTCTTCGTTAGAAAGATGGTACTCCATGGTATAGCCGTTAAAGCGGTTGCTCTCACTCAGAAACTGCGCTACCGTTTTTGCGGTGCTGTTTATCCCTCGCTTCTTCATTTCCTGGCTCATGCGGACGCTGGCCTTGCCGGTGGGGGCCAGCAGAAGTACGCCGCCGTCACAAATTTGTTGTGATTTGCACAAAAGGGAAAGCAGAGTGGTTTTGCCGGTACCAGCTCCACCAATTAGGACAGAAAGACGGGACTCTGCAAGTTCTTTCAGGATTGCAGCTTTTTCCCTTCTTGCTCTTTCCTCGGATTCCGTGGTTACCGGATCTTGAAACTCCTCGTCCACAAGTTTTCGCCAGTTTTCTTTCACTTCGTGTCGGGTTCCTCCCAGTCGCTTATGGACGGAAGTGCGGATCAACTCGTCAATTTCAAATAATCGATTGAGCTGATACGCTTTTTCACCGCTGACACAATCTACGGGCTTTACCATTTCTTCTATAAAAGAAGCAAAAAGATGGATCATGTCACTGGTTATTTGACAGGCAGGCTCAATGGGTAATCTATTGATTTCCTCAATCAACATTTCAACCGGGTATACAGTATGTCCGTTTAACGCATGAGCCTCCAGCAGGCTGATTATATATGCTCTGACCCTACGTTTATCATTTCTGGAATCCAGGGCGGAGGGGGCCTTTAGCGGATTGGATATGCGCATTTCATCTGGTGGATATACCGCTCTATCAATTTTCTGCACCGGAATCATAAATTCAACAGTGGCTCGTCTGGTCTGTTCATAGAGAATATAGGGATTTTTTAAAATTTCTGCATCTGAGCAGAAAAATCCAATCTTTCTGCGCTCTTCCGGATAATAGGCGTAATATGCTTGCCGTTCGGTCAAGGATATTCTTGCAAGGAGCCAGAACAACTGTTTCCTTTCCATAGGCAGACGGCGGAATAGCTCTAACTCCGTTTTTCCCAGACTGGCAAGAACCTTTGATGAAAAATAGTTTTGCGGCTTTCGGAGTGCGTCTTCCACAACCATTTCATAGTTAGACAGGTCGTCCACATAGGCTTTTATTTCTCTGGCCATCAACTCGCCACGTGCAAATCCCACTGCGGACAGCATGGCACCAAGGCCTGGGAATGGCCCGCGGTCTTTCCATACCTCCTGCAATCGCTGCTTTGACCAGGTAATGCACTCATCCCAGTTTCCGGGAATACACTCCTTAATTGTTTCAAGTGCCTTAATTGTTTGCAAAAGGACGCTGATTACCGCATCGTATGACAGATGCTCAGTGGCATAAGAGAACTCATCAAAATAGTCGTCTTCTGCAAATACGGTTACAGAGCGCATATCAAAGTCAGGGTGATCGGCTGCATATTCCATCATTTCGCGGTAAGGCAATAAAAAGCCGTCCTTACGTTCATCACGAATAGAATGGCCGATCATGGTTTCCCACAAAATGGAGCGCAAAGGGCTCTCATCAGTGTGGTTATGTTCCGGCGGCTCGACCAGGGACATAACGCGACCAATCCCCATGACAACGCGTTTTGCATCTTCAATAAAAGGGACTTGTTTGGCATAGGGAATGACAAGGGATGACCCAATCTGGACATCCTCATAAAAGGCTTTGAAGATTGCTCGTTGGTTCTCAGCGTCCTGAACCCAGTTTGTTAAAAAGGGCAGATGAGGTTCTCGATCCGGGTCATAATCAATGGCAAATCTGCGTACCAATTGGTCAATATTATGTTCATTCCCTTTGCGGAGCATTGTCCAGCCGAAAGGTCTGGCCGGCAGAGAAAAGGGCGGGTAGTTCAACTCTGTCTCTCTAAAATGTTGATGGGTACTATTTCTGCTTGCTTTATACGGATGAATCGTTATTTTGGTATAGCTGTCTGGGGACATAAAGCACCCGCCCTCAGACAAGCAGGGGATTTCGCTTTCATGTCCTTTTATGGGGCAGCCGCTTAATTGCCCTTCCAACGCATCATCTCTATTGCCAGAGATATTCTTTAGTCTCAAGCAAGCGTTGTTATAGCACGGTTTGTCGCAAACAAGGCCGCTGTATCCGTTATCTTTCCACGGAACTCTTACGGATAAATGTTGCGCCATTTTCTCTCTCCGTTCTTACTGTAGCGTCTTATTGTTTATACCGCCGCATTAGCGTTGATCCGGTCAATGATCCCCTTGATTCCGACCCACAGGGACAGAGCGGTGAAGATCTCCACAGTGCTGCCCTGGTCGGTGAAGGGCGGTTCCTGGAGGACAGACAGGTCCTTCATCATGCCGTTGCGGACAATGTACTCCACAATCTGGTTGACAAAGTAGACCTGCCGGATGTCCAGATTGACGTGGTTCAGGTACTGTGCAAAGGCCTCCTTGGCGGCGCTCATATCCATGCCAACGATCTCACGGACGAACTCCCCCGGAGGCTTTTGGCCCACTTCGGCCTCATAACTCTGCCTGGTGCCCACCTCTCCAGGAAACCACAGAAGGATAGATAATTTTGATTTATGTTCTCCGTGTAGGAGAGACATGCGCTACTGCCATTTTAACCTAAAACGAGTGGGAATTCAATCCACGCTCCCCATGCGGGGAGCGACGTACCCTCGCCTCCGGTGGCCTTGGTTTGGGTCATATTTCAATCCACGCTCCCCGTGCGGGGAGCGACCGCCTGTTTTCGACAAGAAAGGTGTGATGACGCTTATTTCAATCCACGCTCCCCGTGCGGGGAGCGACCCCCAGCTTTTCGGCACAGGGGCGGCACAAGGTCAATTTCAATCCACGCTCCCCGTGCGGGGAGCGACTGGAGAACAAGCAAAGCGTGGGGGTGAAGTGATGATTTCAATCCACGCTCCCCGTGCGGGGAGCGACTGCATCAGGTTGCGGGTAGCCTCAGCCTCAGAATATTTCAATCCACGCTCCCCGTGCGGGGAGCGACGCGATCTTTGTTTTCGCGGGGAAGAAAAGTGTCAATATTTCAATCCACGCTCCCCGTGCGGGGAGCGACCAAAGTTGATTGTGAGGGCTGGTCCCCCTGTGACATTTCAATCCACGCTCCCCGTGCGGGGAGCGACGAAAAGGTGTGATAATGGGGGGGTAATTGCATGATTTCAATCCACGCTCCCCGTGCGGGGAGCGACACGCGGGCAATCTTGAAAAGGTGGTCCGTTTTTGGGATTTCAATCCACGCTCCCCGTGCGGGGAGCGACGCGAGGAACGTCGATGTACGTTGCAGCGGATACGTTATTTCACACCACGCTCCC
>NZ_CALWOJ010000060.1 GCF_944383115.1 uncultured Flavonifractor sp.
CAGATCCAGGTGTTGTCGCCCACCCGCAAGCGGATCACCGGTACGGCGTCCCTCAACCGGGCCATCCAGGAGGCGGTAAATCCCCCAGAGGCCGACAAGCCGGAGAAGCGGTTCGGGGAGTATGTGTTCCGCCAGGGGGATCGGGTGATGCAGGTGCGCAACAACTACGACGTACTCTGGCACGATGGCGCCGACAGCGGCATGGGCATTTTTAATGGAGATATCGGCACCGTCACCCGGGTAGACAACCGCGAGGGCACCCTCACCGTGGATTTTGAGGGCAGGGTAGTGGAGTATACCCAGGACATGCTGGTGGAGCTGGAACCTGCCTACGCCATCACCGTCCACAAGGCCCAGGGCAGCGAATATCGGGCGG
This sequence comes from uncultured Flavonifractor sp., assembly GCF_944383115.1. Taxonomy (GTDB): domain Bacteria; phylum Bacillota; class Clostridia; order Oscillospirales; family Oscillospiraceae; genus Flavonifractor. The sequence continues at coordinate 377 of NZ_CALWOJ010000060.1, forward strand.
TAATCCTGGCGGTGAGCGAGGGGGCCCCCATGCTGCTCACCCGGGGGGTGCTGTATACCGCCATCACAAGGGCCCGGGAACTGCTCATTCTGGTGGGAGATGAGAACGTGGTGGCTGCCATGACCGCCAATGATCGGCAGCAGAGACGGTATTCCGGCCTGCGGTGGCGGCTGGCGCAGATGAAAGAAGAAAGCTGAATTAAATAAAAAGGTCCTCTTCCCAGTGGGGAAGAGGACCTTTTTGCAATACAATTTACTTCGTGCCGAAGATGCGGTCGCCGGCGTCGCCCAGACCGGGGACGATATAACCGTGGTCATTCAGCTTCTCGTCCAGAGCGGCGCAGTAGATCTCCACATCGGGATGATCGTGATGGACCCGCTCGATGCCCTCGGGGGCGGCGATGATGTTCATCAGCTTGATGTGCTTGACCTCATAGTTCTTGATGAACTGGATGGCAGCGGAGGCGGAGCCGCCGGTGGCCAGCATGGGGTCCAGGATGATGACTTCCCGCTCGGCGATGTCGTTGGGCATCTTGCAGTAGTACTCCACCGGCTCCAGGGTGTCGGGATCCCGGTACAGACCGATGTGGCCCACCTTAGCGGAGGGGATCAGGGTCAGAATACCGTCCACCATGCCCAGACCGGCCCGCAGAACGGGGACGATAGCCAGCTTCTTGCCGGCGATGGTTTTGAACTTGCCGGTGCAAATGGGAGTCTTGATCTCCACTTCCTCCATAGGCAGGTCCCGGGTAGCTTCGTAGCACATAAGGGTGGCGATCTCGGAGACGACCTGACGGAAGTCCTTGACGCCGGTGTTTTCATCCCGGAGGATGGACAGCTTGTGCTGCAGAAGCGGATGATCAAGAATGTGTACTTTTTCCATATCCATGACGCGATTCCCCTTTGCTTTCTTCTTTTGCCAGCCGCTCTCGTTCAGCCTGGGAGAGCCGGTGGTAGTTAGGAGCCAGGCCCGCCGCATCGGTGAGTCCGCCCTGCAGAGCCAGCTCCATACCGCACCGGGCAACGCCCCATGCGCTTTGGAACTGAAGATGGGGAGGCGCCAGGCGGACGTCCAGCCCCTGCTCTTTGAGGGTAGTATAGCATAAAACTGCGCCGTCTCCAACCAGTAATTGCGTTTTTCCACTGATTTTTAATTCCGCGGCCAGTTCCTCCAGGGAGATGGCCCGGTCGGGTGTCAGGCGTTCCAGCCTTTCGCCGTCGCTGGCAAAGCGGGCGTTGTACACCTGATGCCGCCGGGCGTCCATAACAGCGCAGATCTCCAGCCCGGTGTGGGCCAGGTTCCAGGCCATGGATTCCAGGGTGGAGCAAGCGACGCAGGGTTTGTTGCCCGGCCAGGCCAGCCCTTTGGCGGCAGCCACGCCGATCCGCAGGCCGGTAAAGGAGCCTGGTCCCGCAGCCACGGCGATCACGTCCACATCCTCCAGGGTAAGGCCGCAGCTGGAGAGAAGGGAAGTGGTCATAGGCATCAAGGTGACTGAGTGGGTCAGGCCGTTGTTCTGGTAAGACTGGGCGATGAGTTTTTCGTCCTCGCACAGGGCTACGGAACAGGCCGTGGCAGAGGATTCCAGAGCCAGAATCTTCATCCCAGGTCACCTCCTGATATGGTAATGATCCGCTGGTCATCGTACTCGCCCCGGCGGATGTCCACCCGGATGGCGTCCTCTTCCAGCGCATCTTCAATGTTTTCGCTCCACTCCACCGCGCATACTCCGCCCCGGCGGAGGTAGTCCTCCCAGCCGATGTCGAACAGCTCGTCCGACGAACCCAATCGGTACATATCAAAGTGGAACAGGGGCAGCCGCCCGCCCTCGTACTCATTGACAATGGTGAAGGTGGGGCTGGTGACCCGCTCCGTAACGCCAAGGCCACGGGCCAGCCCCCGGGTAAAGGCGGTCTTGCCGGCGCCCAGATCGCCAGTGAAGGCGATAACGCTCCCCGGTTCCAGCCGGGCAGCCAGAGAGGCCCCGGCGTCCTCGGTCTCGGCAGGGGAGTTGGTGATGATTTCCATATAACACCTCTTCAAAAATGTGAAGATTCTGACAAGATTATAACACACCTGTTTACCAAACGCAAAAAAGATGGTAAACTAATTTGACATATATTTGGACCCGCATGGGAAGATGATGAGGAGGTGAGCCGGTGTCCTGGCTGAAAGATTCTATTCGGGCCTTCTGGCGGCAGGGGGACCGGCTGCTGCTGAGTTTGTGTCTGCTGGCCAGCGGGTACGGTCTGGTGTTGATTTTCAGCGCCACCCGCTATCTGGGTCAGGCGGGCGCCATGCGCAGTATGATCGTGCAGACGGTGGCCATTCTGATGGGCATTGTGATCTATATGCTCATGTCCTCGGTGGACATCGAGCTGTTCGTGGATAAATCCTGGAAGTGGCTGCTGCTGTTCAATCTGGCCATCAACGCTCTGGTACGCACCCCCCTGGGCGTGGAGGTCAACGGCAACCGCAGCTGGTTGCACATTCCCGGCTTTCCCGTCAACCTGCAGCCCGCTGAGATTGCCAAGCTCACCTTTGTGCTGCTGCTGGCCTGGCAGATGAGCCGGCTGCAAGAGCGGGGCATCAGCAGGCCAACCTCTGTTTTCCAGATTGCGGGGCATACGCTCTTCATGTTTGGCGTGGTGGCGGTGACCTCCGGCGACTTCGGCATGGGTCTGACTTATCTGATGATCTTTGTCATCATGGCCTGGTGTGCCGGGGTGAAGAAGCGTTGGTTCCTGCTGGCCGCCGTTGTGTGCGTGGTGGGCGTGGTGCTGATCTGGCCCCATGTCAAGGATATGTATTATATGAAGCGGTTCACCGTGGTCATCGACCACATTCTGGGCAACCCCGATACCATCTGGGAGCAGACCCAGGGGAAGGGCTGGCAGCAGAGCCGCAGTGTCCTGGCCATTGGCAGCGGCGGTCTCACCGGCATGGGGTATCTCCAGGGCATCCAGACTCAGAGCAAGTCTCCCACCAGCCTGCCCGCCCGGGAGACCGACGAGATCTTCGCCGTGTGCGGCGAGGAGTTTGGCCTCATTGGCTGCCTGCTGCTGCTGGCTTTGCTGGCGGCTATCATTCTGCGGTGTGTTTGGGTGGCCCGCCGGGCCTGCTCTCCCCAGAGCGCCTTCATTGCCATGGGCTATGCCGGTATGCTGCTGACTCAGGTGGGGATCAACGTGGGGATGTGTCTCTATGTGTTCCCGGTGGTAGGTCTCACCCTGCCCTTTATCAGTTATGGCGGTTCTTCCATTATTACCATGTACGCCGCAATGGGCGTGGTTTCCAGTATCAAGATGAGATCTTTGCCCAGCTGGCTGCGGGACCGCAGCAGGCTGTAGATGGATAGAGTTTGCCCAATGGGGCAGGCTATGCAGGTAAACTAGAAAGGACGGTTTGCAGCACATGAAGGTCACAAGGATGGAATTGCAGCCCGGCGTCTGGCTGACGGCGGTACAGACCAAAAAATTTAAATCCAGCGTGTTGGGGGCCCAGTTTCTCGCCCCGTTGACGGCACAGTCCGCCGCCGTCAACGCATTGACGCCTATGGTACTTCGGCGGGGCACCGCGAAGCATCCGGACCTGGAGTCTCTGTCCGCCGCTCTGGACGAGCTGTACGGTGGTTCTCTGGAGCCTATGGTGCGGAAAAAAGGGGAGACCCAGTGCGTGGGCTTTGTAGGCAGCTTTCTGGACGACGCCTATACCCTCAACAAGGAGCAGGTGCTGGAGCCTGCGGCCGCCCTGCTCTCGGAGCTGATCGGCGCGCCCTACACCCGGGACGGGGCGTTTTGTCCCGACTACACCAGACAGGAGAAGGCCAATCTCATTGACCGCATCAAGGCCCAGGTCAACGACAAGCGGCAGTACGCCCAGATCAGGGTGGTGGCTGAGATGTGCGCCGGAGAGCCCTTTGGTGTGGACAAGCTGGGCAGTATGGAGGCGGTGGAAGCCATCACGCCTCAGACCTTGTGGGAAGGTTATCAGACCCTGTTGAACCAGGCACGGGTGGAACTCTACTACTGTGGGTCGGCAGATCCCGAGCGGGTACAAGCCGCTTTTCACCCGCTGCTGACGGTGCTGCCGGCAGGGAAGCGGGCGGGGCTGGTTCGGCCTGCCAAAAAGAAGGCGCCCAAGACGCCCCGGCGTGTGGAGGAAGCTCTGGATGTGACGCAGGGTAAACTGGCGATGGGCTTTCGCACCAACTGCGACGCCTGGGATGAGCATTACCCGGCACTTATGCTGGTCAATGCCATCTACGGCGGCACTACCACTTCCAAACTGTTCATGAATGTGCGGGAGAAACTGAGTCTGTGCTATTATGCCAGTTCCGGCCTGATGAATGATAAGGACGTGATGCTGGTCTCCTCCGGGGTGGAGTTTGACAAGGTGGGGCAGGCGGAAGGGGAAATCCTCTCCCAGCTCTACAAGTGTCAGGCGGGCGACTTCTCCGACGACGAACTGGAGTGGGCCCGCCGTTCGGTGGTGAGTACCCTGCGTACCACGCTGGACACCCAGAGCCGCATGGAGGATTACTGGCTGAGCCAATCCGCCGCCGGCCTCACGGAAGGCCCTGACGACATGGCTGCCAGAGTGGAGGCCGTGACCAGGGCCCAGGTGGTGGAGGCCGCCCAGGACCTAACCCTGGACACCGTGTATTTCCTGAAAGGCAGGGAGTGATTCTATGGTAAGCAAGCAGTATCCCCGGTTGGGGGAGACCGTATTTCATGAAATCCTGGAGAATGGGCTCCACATCTATGTGGATCGTCGCCGGGATTTCCAGAAGAGCTACGCTTTCTTTGCCACCAACTACGGCGGCATGGATATGCGCTTTTTCCAGGACGGCCGGTGGAAGGACACCCCGGCGGGAGTGGCCCACTTTCTGGAACACAAGATGTTCGACACCAAAGACGGCAACGCCCTCCAGGATCTGGCGGCCAACGGAGCGTCCCCCAACGCCTTTACCAGTTCCGCCATCACCGGCTATTACTTTGAGAGTACCGAAAAATTCTTTGATAACCTGAAGATCCTGCTTTCCTTCGTGTCGGTACCTTACTTCACCCAGGAGAGCGTGGACAAGGAGCAGGGCATCATCGGCCAGGAGATCCGCATGGTGGAGGATGACCCGGAGAACCAGGTGTTCTACGCCCTGATGGAGTGCCTGTACGATCACCACCCCATCCGGGTACCCATCGCCGGCACCCAGGAGTCCATCTCCCATATTACCGCCGGCACCCTCTATTCCTGCCATAAGGCCTTCTATAACCCGGCCAACATGGTACTCACTGTGGCCGGCGATGTGGACCCGGAGCAGGTGTGCGCCATTGCCAAGGAGATCCTGCCCAAGGATTCTCTGGGCCAGATGGAGCGGGACTACGGCGGGGAAGAGGCTCCCAACACCGCGGCCTCCGAGAAGGAACTGACCATGGAGGTGTCCACCCCCATCTTCATGCTGGGCTTCAAGTGCGATCCCGCAGGGCGGGGAGAGGAGTGGATGCGCCGGGAGCTGGCGGGCGAGCTGGCCTGCGAGGCTCTGCTGGGCAACTCCACACCCCTGTATGCAAAGCTGTACAGCCAGGGGCTGATCAATAAGAATTTCAGCTACGGCTTTGAGATGTATCCCGGCTGCGCCATGATGGTGGCCGGCGGCGAAAGCCGCGACCCCCAAAAGGTGCGGGACGCGGTGCTGGCCGAAGGGGAGCGCCTGGCCCGGGAGGGGATTGACGCCGGCCTGTTCCAGCGGCTGAAAAAGGGGGTCTACGGCGCCAAGGTCCGGGGCCTCAACTCCTTTGAGTACACCTGCATTTCCATGGCCCAGTCCCACTTCACCGGGGTGGACTACTTCAAATTCCCGGAGATTTTCGACGCCATCGACCAGGCCTGTGTGGAGGACTGCATCCGCAGCTGGGTGACCGCCCAGCGGTGCGGTCTGGCCGTGGTGCGCCCGGGGGAGGGTGAGGCATAATGGGTACCGTATCCTTTCCCGGCCTGGGGCTGGAACTGACCATGAACTCCATTGCCTTCCGGGTCTTTGGGTGGCCCGTCCACTGGTATGGCATCATCATCGCCGCCGGCTTTCTGCTGGCGGTGGTGTATTGCTCCCGGAAGGCCCCTCAGTTCGGCATCCGTCAGGACGACATCATCGACATGCTCTTTTTTGCCGTGCCCCTGTCCATCATCGGGGCCCGGCTGTACTACATCATTTTCTACCTGGATCTGTACCGCAGACCGGACGGCTCCCTGGACTTTGGGGCCATGGTGAGCATCTGGGACGGTGGCCTGGCCATCTACGGCGGCGTCATTGCCGCGGTTATTACCTTGCTGGTGTTCTGCAAGGTGCGGAAGATCAAATTCCTGGCCTTTGCCGATCTGGGCGCTTACGGAATGCTCATCGGCCAGCTGGTGGGCCGGTGGGGCAACTTCGTCAACATCGAGGCCTACGGCGGCCCAACCGATCTGCCCTGGCGCATGGGCATCTACGAGTATGTGAACGGATCACTGCAATATGTGGAGGTTCATCCCACCTTCCTGTACGAGTCCCTGTGGAACCTGGCGGGGCTGGTGCTGCTCATTATCATCGCCAAGAAGTGGCGCAAGTTTGATGGCCAGAACTTCCTGTGCTACTTCGCCTGGTACGGGGTGGGCCGTGGCTTTATTGAGGGCCTGCGGACCGACAGCCTGTACTTCTTCAACACCCCCATCCGGGTGAGTCAGGTATTCGGATTTGCCACTGCCGCTGTTGCCATCGTGGCGCTCATTTACCTGCTGGCCTTCCGCAAGCACGGCCCCGCCAAGCTGTGGGTTAACCAGATGAAGGCCCATCCTCGGCTGGTGGCCTTGGTCTACCACGAGGGACAGGGCGGCAAGTGGCTGGCCAAACAGAAAAAGCGCCTGGAGCAGGACTTTGCCAAGGTAGAGGAGTATGCCCTTCCCGCCGGCGCCGACCCGGCGGAGACAGCGGAAATGATTGCTGCGCTGAAAGAGCGGGAGGATCTGAAAGAAGTCCTGGTTATGGATGAAAAGAAGAAATAGGTAAATTGAAAGCAGTGAATGAAAATCCCCTGCTGCGCAGAGAGCGCAGCAGGGGATTTTTACCGTGCAGAATGAAGATACTCAGTTCCCGCCAAACTCATGGAAGAAGCGATCGTGAATGACCTGAACGGCCCGGTCGGCCTCGGCCAGATCCACCAGAACGGACACCTTGATCTCACTGGTGGAGATCATGTTGATGTTGATGCCGGCATTATAGAGGGCCTCAAACATTTTGGCGGCCACACCGGGATTATGGATCATGCCCGCGCCCACGATGGACACCTTGGCAATAGAGTCGTTGACATCGATGTGGTCGAATCCCAGCGCGTTTTTATACTCCTCCAATGTACTTTTGGAGCGGTCCATATCCTGTTTACCCACGGTAAAGCTGATGTCTTTGGTGTTGTTGCGGCCGATGGACTGGAGGATGATGTCCACGTTTACCTTTTCTTTTGCCAGCAGCGAGAAGATCTTGAAAGCGATGCCGGGCTGGTCGGCCAGTCCCACAACGGCCAGACGGGCTACATTTTTATCGCAGGCCACCCCGCTGATGTGCATTTTTTCCATGGTTTTTGCAACCTCCTTGACTTTGGTGCCGGGCTTGCCGGAAAAGCTGGAGAGAACCTCCAGATTGACGTTGTAGCGTTTGGCCATCTCTACGGAGCGGTTATGCAGGACCTGGGCGCCCAGAGTAGCAAGCTCCAGCATCTCGTCGTAGGTGATCTCATCCAGCTGGAAAGCGCCGGTCACATGGCGGGGATCTGCAGTAAACACGCCGTCCACGTCGGTATAAATCTGACACAGGTCGGCCCGCAGCGCGGCAGCCAGCGCAACGGCGGAGGTATCGGACCCGCCCCGGCCCAGCGTGGTGATGTCGTCATATTTGTTCAGGCCCTGGAAGCCGGTGACGATCACGATGGCCTTTTTGTCCAGTTCAGCCAGTACCCGTTCGGTGTCCAACTGCTTGATGCGGGCGTCCCCGTAAGTGGAGTTGGTGCGGAAACCTGCCTGCCAGCCTGTCAAAGAGACAACAGGATAGCCCATAGCCTCGATCGCCATAGCGCACAGGGAACAGGAGATCTGCTCGCCGGTGGAGAGCAGCATATCCATCTCCCGCTTGGAGGCATTGGGATTGATTTCGGCAGCCTTGGCGATCAGATCATCGGTGGTATCTCCCTGGGCGGAGAGGACGGCCACCACGCTGTGGCCCCGGCGGTAAGTCTCGGTAATAATGCGGGCCACGTTGCGGATGCGGTCTGCATCAGCCACGGAGCTGCCGCCAAATTTTTGTACGATAAGTCCCATTGGCGTTTGTACCCCCTAAATCAGGTGAAGTCTCTTGCACTATCCTATGCGCTCAGCCCAATACCCGGAACACGGAGCAGGGTTTGAGCCCCGCCAGTTTGCCGTCCAGGGCAGAGCGGGTCATGGATGGTGCGAGGAAAGCGAACTCATTCTCCGGCGCTCCGGCCCGGGGCAGCAGGGAGACATCGGGGAAGGCGGCCTTCACCGCTTCCAGAGTGCCCTCAGCCCGAACATACCAGTCACTTTCCAGGTCGGTGGGGGGGACGGCCACGTCATCTCCGCCCTCGGCCCAGACCATGCGTTTCTTTGCGTCTTTGTGGCGGGCGGCGTCAATGACGTCAGCCACCACGGCGGACGCAGTAGGCAGTTTTCCGGCGCCCCGGCCATAGAACATCACGTCGCCGATGGCGTTGCCTTTGACAGCAATGGCGTTGAATACATCCTCCACGCCTGCCAGCGGGTCTTCCACATCCACCAGGTGGGGCGCCACATAGGCGCACACCTTGCCGTCGTCCCGGTGGATGGCCCGCCCCAGCAACTTGATCTTCTTGCCGCAGGCGTCGGCATAAGCCACGTCTGCCAGGGTCACCCCGGTGATGCCCTCGGTAGGCACCTGACGGGGATAGACGTGGCGGCCGAACGCCAGGGAGGCCAGAATACAGATTTTCCGGCAGGCATCATGCCCTTCGATATCGGCGGTAGGATCCTGCTCGGCGTATCCGTTCTGCTGCGCTTCCTTCAAAGCCGCGTCAAAGCTGAGACCGGCCCGGATCATCCGGGTCAGGATATAGTTGGTGGTGCCGTTGAGAATACCGGAGATCTCCTCGATCTCATTGGCGGCCAGGCACTGGTTCAGAGGGCGGATAATGGGTATGCCGCCGCCCACGCTGGCCTCAAACAGGTAGCTGACCCCCTTCTCCTGAGCCAGCTGCAGCAGCTCGCAGCCGTGTTCAGCCACCAGCTCCTTGTTGGAGGTGACCACGCTCTTGCCGGCGGCCAGGGCCCGCCGGGTAAAGTCCAGAGCCACCTTGGCGCCGCCGATGGTCTCCACCACGATATTGACCTCCGGGTCGTTCTCAATGATACTGAAATCGTGGATCACCTTGTCTGCGAAGGGACTCTCAGGAAAATCCCGTACATCCAGGATATATTTCAGACGAATCAGATCGTCCACTTTTTTATCAATGTGGGGGCCGTTGGTAGCCAGTACCTCCGCCACACCGGAGCCAACTACGCCAAACCCCAAAATCGCTACGTTCACCATCACGATACCTCCTCTGCATCTATGGGTCACTGCCCGGATATCACTTCGCCCCGCAGCACGCCTTCCACGTTCAACAGCCGTTCCAACAACTCCTCCATGGGGATTTGGAGACCGGAAGTTTCAGCCCCTATGGTCACCGCCGCGCACCCGCTGGCGGGGATCGCCTGGTTGATGGTCAGAATATTTCCGCCGGTGGTGGCAAAAATATTCAGGACTGCGGAAAGAACGCCCGGTTCATCCTTGAGAACGATCTGAAAGGTGATGATCCGTCCATGAAGCATGTCATTAAAAGGACGGATCGCGTCCTTGTATTTATAAAAGGCGCTGCGGCTGATGCCTACCCGGCGAACCGCCTGATTGACGGCGCTTGCCTCGCCGGTTTCCAGCAGCCGCTTTGCCTCTGCGACTTTCAGAAATACCTCCGGCAGTGCGCCAGCCTCCACAATGAAATAGCCTGGTGCTTTGCCCATTCTATGTCCTCCTTCCTTGTCCACGACAGAAAAGCATTTGTTTTTGTATTGTGGTCTATTTTAGCACAATAAAGTTCCTGCTGCAAGGGCCAACTTTTTTAGCCGCGCCGATATCTCTCCCGGATAGGCAGGTGTTTTTCGTCATTTTATACATATTTACAGGAGGGAGAGCTGCTGTGGGAGAGGACAGGTATCTGCGGGACGTGATCCGGCTGCTGTGGGCGGGTTTGATGCTCGCCGCCGTCTGGCTTGCCGTCGGCTGGGCCTTGCCTTTACTGGCGCCTTTTTTGCTGGGCGGGGCGCTGGCCTGCCTGGTGGAACCGCTTGTAAAGTTTCTGACAGGCGCCTGGCATATGCCGCGTCGCGTGGCGTCAGCGTTGTGTGTGCTGAGTGGTGCGGCGCTTGCAGGCGGTGGGGCGGCATTGATTGTATGGCGGCTGTGGTATGAACTTACGCTGCTGGCATCCCGGCTGCCGCATCTGCTGGAGGAACTGGGGCCGCTGATAGAGCGCGTGGAGGAGTGGCTCTATCGTGTGGAAGTGGCTCTGCCGACGGAATGGAAGGAGCCTGCCCGACAGGCGGTGGAGGAGCTGCTGGAGGGTGTGCTGTCGCTGCCTGTGCAGGCGGGGGAGTGGGCGGTAAAAGGGGCGGCGGGCATACTTGCAGGTTTGCCGTCAGGCGGCCTGTTTTTGTTCACCGCTTTTTTGGCAGCCTATTTTTTCAGCACCGGGAAGCCTGGCCTGAGGCTGGCATTGAAACAGTTGCCGGCGGCATGGCAGGACCGGCTGAAGCGATGGCGCCGGGTGGCGGCCCGGACGCTGCTGAACTGGCTCAGAGTGCAGGGTGTACTGCTGATGACTACCTTTGCACAGTTAACGCTGGGCATGCTGCTGCTGGGGGTGGAACCCGCCATATTGTTGGCCGGATTGATTGCGCTGGTGGATGCCCTTCCTATCTTTGGAAGCGGTGCGGTCCTTCTGCCCTGGAGTTTGGTGGCATTGTTACAGGGGGATTTCATGCTGGGAATCGGGCTGATAGTCCTGTATGCCATAGTAACCCTGGTGCGCAGCGTTTTGGAACCACGGCTGGTGGGAGCGCAAGCGGGACTTCCTCCGTTAGTGACCCTGCTGAGTATGTATATTGGATTCAAAATCTTTGGTGTGGCAGGAATCATTCTGACGCCGGTAATTGTCGTAATTGCCTGGCAGCTGTGGTTAGGCCGGGAGGATGAGCATAAAAAAGGAGCGGACTCAAAGCCGCCCCTTAGAACAAATATGCCCAATCATCATTGCTGACTGATGCAGAAAAAAGTAAAGTCGCCGGTGGCCAACAGAACGCCGTTTTCATCCGTGATGTCCACGGCGGCCTGACAGGTACTGCGGCCCCGATGGCGTACGACGGCCCGGGCGGTCACTACACCGCTGCGGGCGGAGCGGATGAAATCAATGCCTCCGTGCAAGGTGACATAATATCTGCCGTCAGTCCGGCAGGCGCAGCCGCCGGCACAGTCAGCCATCGTATAGTATGCTCCTCCGTGGAGCAGGCCGTAGGGATTTAAACTATTAGGACCGAGATGCAGGACGGATTCGCCGCGATCAGGGCCGGGGGAACTTGTTTGGATGCCATTAAAGAGGGCAAAAGCATTTGGCAAAAGGGTGTGTGATGTGTTTTCCGTCATGGGGTCTGCTCCTTATTCATCGAGAATGATCTTGCCCTGCTCAATGGCTTTTACGGTAGCCAGGGCCTCTACCCGAATACCCATGCGGCGCAGCACTCTGCCCCCTTCCCGCATGGCCTTCTCGATGGCAACACCCACGCCGGCCACTTCGCCGCCGGATTTGGACACCAGTTCAAGCAGACTAAGCATGGTCTGTCCGTTGGAGAGAATATCGTCTACCAGCAACACCTGATCGTCCTGGGTGAGATATTTTTTGGAGACGCGCAGTGTATAGGACTTGTCCAGCGAGAACGAATGGGTCTCGGCGGAGTATACGTCCGGGTCAATGTAACCGGTCTGGAATTTCTTCGCGTAAATCACCGGTACGCCCAAGGCCCGGGCGGTGAAACAGGCAAGGGCAATACCGGAACTTTCCGCGGTTAGTACCTTGGTGATCCGCTCGCCGCGGTAGCGTTTGGCCAGAGCGGCGCCCATCCGCTCCATCAGGTCCATATCCATACAGTGATTCAGAAACATATCCACATGTATAATATCGCCCTGTCCCACGATGGCGTCGCTGAGTATGCGGCGTTTAAGTTCTTCCATGGTTTCCTCCCTGCATGTGTCGGTATTGATCTTAAAATACAGGATTGATTATATCCCATTTTATGCCGGGCTGCAATATTGACAAGCATAAAAAAATAAGGTATCCTATACCATGTTGCGTACCGGCTCAAGCTGGGGCGGAACTTAAGTTGCAGCGGTATCGAAGTGGTCATAACGGGGCTGACTCGAAATCAGTTTGGGAGCAATCCCACGAGGGTTCGAATCCC
>NZ_CALWOJ010000061.1 GCF_944383115.1 uncultured Flavonifractor sp.
CCAGTGTGGAGGACATCTCCGCGGGCCTGTCCACCTCCATTGTAAAAAACGCCATCTACAAGGTCATCCGGGCGGCCTCCGCCGACGACCTGGGCAAGCACATCGTGGTGCAGGGCGGCACCTTCCACAACGACGCGGTGCTCCGGGCCTTTGAGCTGGAGCTGGGCCGCAATGTGACTCGGCCCACCATTGCGGGTATTATGGGCGCGTTCGGCGCGGCCCTGGCCGCCCGGGACCTTCATCTGGAGAAGAGTTCCATCCTGACGGCGGAGGATTTAAAGACCTTCTCCCACACTGCCAGGCCTGTAACCTGCAACCTGTGTACCAACCACTGCTCCCTCACCGTCAACACCTTTGACGGCGGTCGGCGGTTCATCTCGGGTAACCGCTGCTCCCGCCCCCTGGGCAAGGAACGCACCGAGAACCCCGATTTGATGCACTATAAGTATAAGCGGCTGCGGGCGCTCCACGGCAAGGGGGCCGGTAACGGCGTCCGGGGGAAAATGGGCATCCCCTTCGGCCTGAATATGTATGAAAACCTGCCCTTCTGGTTTGAGTTCTTTACCCGCCTCAACTTTGAGGTGGTGTTGTCTCCCGAGTCCTCCCGCAAACTTTATCTGAAGGGCCAGCATACCATCCCGTCGGATACGGTGTGCTATCCCGCCAAGCTGCTCCACGGCCATGTGGAGGCCCTGGTGGAGGAGGGTGTGGACGCCATCTGGTATCCCTGCATGTCCTACAACAACGATGAGGGCATCGGTGACAACCACTACAACTGCCCGGTGGTGGCCTATTATCCAGAACTGCTGGCCGCCAACGTGCCTCTGCTCAAGCAGACCAAATTCCTGGATCCCTATGTGGGCCTGTGGCGCCATAAGGATTTCACCAAGCGCATTGCCGCAATCATGGAGGAGGAGTTCAATATCCCCAGACGGGAGACCGAGGCGGCTGCCAAGGCGGCCTACGCGGCCTATGACACCTACCTCCACGATGTGCGGGAGACGGGCAAACGTTATATCGAATACGCCCGTGCCCATGATATGCCCATCATTGTGGCCTGCGGCCGACCCTACCACATTGATCCGGAGATCAACCACGGCATCAACGATCTCATTACCTCCTTCGGTTTTGTGCTGGTCACCGAGGACGCCCTCAGCTATCTGGAGGGCTACGCCCCCCGAAAGGTGTTGAATCAGTGGACCTTCCAGTCCCGGATGTACAACGCCGCCCGCTATGTGTGTACCCAGAGCGACATGCAGGTGGTGCAGCTGGTCAGCTTTGGCTGCGGTACCGACGCCATTACCACCGACGAGATGCGCGACATCCTGGAGAATGGCGGTAAGCTGTACACCCAGCTGAAGATCGACGATATCAGCAACCTGGGGGCAGTCACCATCCGGGTACGCTCGCTGATGGCGGCTATGGACGCCCGGAAGCACCAGGACTGAGAAAGGAACCATCGTTACTATGGCAGAACTGATTTATGACAAGACGGGCCGCCTCCTGTTTACCAAGGAGATGAAGGAGGAGTATACCATCCTCTTTCCCACCATGCTGCCTGTCCATTTCGGCCTGATCGCCCGCGTTTTGGAGCGGGAGGGCTATAAGCTGGAAATGCTCACCACCAATCACCGCAACATTGTGGATGAAGGTTTGAAGTATGTCCACAACGACACCTGTTATCCCGCCCTGCTGGTCATCGGCCAGCTGATCGACGCGGTAAAGAGCGGCAAGTACGATCCCCATAAGGTGGCTTTGCTCATCACGCAGACCGGCGGCGGCTGTCGTGCCTCCAACTACATCCACCTGCTGCGGAAAGCTCTTGTAAAGGCGGGACTGGAGTATATTCCTGTCATCTCCCTCAACCTGTCCGGCCTGGAACATAATCCCGGCTTCAAGCTGAATCTGGACATCATCCGTAAGGCTATTTTCGGCCTGATGTATGGTGATATCATTGTGCAGACCGCCAACCAGGTCCGCCCCTATGAGGTGCAGGCCGGTCAGACGGAGCAGACCATCGAAGCGGTACAGAACCACCTGCTGGAGGAGATGAGCAAGGGCAAGGGCCTGTCCTTCAAGAGCATGGTGGAGAACTTTGACCACATTGTGGCCGCCTTCAAGGCCATCCCCGTGGCCGGGGAGCCTAAAGTCCGCGTGGGCGTGGTGGGGGAGATCTACATCAAATACTCCCCTCTGGGCAACAATAACCTGGAACAGTTCCTCCTCTCCGAGGGGGCGGAGCCTGTGGTGCCCGGCCTTACCGACTTTATTATCTTCAAGATCTACAACCGGGAAGTGGACGTGGATATCTACGGCGGCAAGTGGGCCAAAAAGACCGCCTGCGCCGCCTTGCGCCACTATGTGGAGAAGTGCCAGCGGGCCATGATTGACGCCATGAAGCGGGGCGGATTCCGGGCTCCCGGCACCTTCCAGGATCTGCGCCGGCTCATTCAAGGCTACCTGGGCGAGGGCAACAAGATGGGGGAGGGGTGGCTGCTTACCGCCGAGATGCTGGAGCTGATCCACTCCGGCACCCCCAACATCGTCTGTACCCAGCCTTTCGGCTGCCTGCCTAACCACATTGTGGGCAAGGGCATGATCCGCAAGCTGAAGGACGACTATCCCAACTCCAACATTGTGGCCATCGACTATGACCCCGGCGCCACCAAGATCAACCAGGAAAACCGCATTAAGCTGATGCTGGCCAACGCCCGGGCCCTGGCCCGGCAGTCGGCCCAGGCCAAAGAAGTGGAGCGGGAAGAGACGGTCCACGCCTGAATGGTATTTTGCGGACCAGACAGGAAAAAGCAAATCAACCTCAGCGGGCTGCCACGCCGCTGAGGGATACAGATCGGGGCGTGCGTAAGCGCGCCCCGATTTTTTGGATGGAGCAACAGGAGGAGATCCAATGGAAGAGAACAAGATGGCGGTGATGCCGGTACGCCGGCTGCTGCTCAATATGTCCTGGCCTATGATGTTGTCCATGCTGATCCAGGCGCTGTATAACTTGGTGGACAGTCTTTTTGTGGCCAGATTGAGCCGGGACGGCTTTGAGGCGCTGGCGTTGGTGTATCCTGTGCAGATGCTGATGATCTCGGTATGTGTGGGCGTGGGCGTGGGCTTCAACGCGCTGCTGGCCCGCCGCCTGGGTCAGCGGCGGCAGGAGGAGGCGGACCAGGTGGCGGCCAACGGCTACTTTGTCTACTTTGCCTGCTGGCTGATTTTTATGGTGTTGGGCGTGACCTTTGCCCGGCCTTTCCTGTCCCTGTTCTCCGATGTGCCGCAGCAGATCGACTACGGTGTGCAGTACCTTTCCATTGTGACCGGCCTGTCCATCGGCGTGTGCATGCAGTTTGCCGGTGAGCGTACCCTCCAGGCCACGGGGGATACGGTGGGGCCCATGATCATTCAGGGGATCGGGGCGGTGGTCAATCTGATCCTGGACCCGCTGTTTATCTTTGGCATTGGCCCCTTCCCCCGTATGGAGGTGGCCGGAGCGGCCCTGGCCACCGTATTGGGGCAGATGGTAGGCCTTGCCGCCAGCTTCTGGATGGTGCGCCGCAGCCGGCTGATCACGCTGTCTTTCCGGCGGTTCCGTCCCAATGGAGAAATCATACGCACCATGTTCCGGGTGGGTTTTCCGGCCATCCTCATGCAGTCGCTCTCCAGTGTGATGACAGTGGGCATGAATTTGATTTTGCCGCTGTTCACACCCTTCGGCGTATTTATTCTGGGTGCCTATTACAAGATCCAATCCTTTATTTTTATGCCGCTGTATGGTATGAACAATGCGCTGGTTCCCATTATCAGTTTTAATTATGGCGCCAGGAGCAGAGCGCGTATTACCGGTACGGTACGCTTTGCCATGATCCTGACGGCGGCCATTATGGCGGTTGGGACTGTTTTCCTGTTGATTTTGGCCGGACCGCTGCTGACATTGTTTGACGCTGACGGCGCGCTGCTGGCAGCGGGTACGGCGGCGCTGCGCCTGATCTCCCTGTCGTTTCTGTTTGCCGGCGCGTCCATCATCCTCTGCTCCGCCCTGCAGGCCCTGGGTTCGGCCAATGCCAGCCTGCTCATCTCCCTGCTGCGTCAGGTGATCCTGCTGTTTCCGGCGGCTCTGGTGTTTGGAGCGTTGGATGGCGGTCTGGTATGGCTTGCGTTCCTGGCGGCGGAGGTACTGGCCTTTGGCGCTTCGCTGCTGCTCTACCGCAGAGCTTATCTCAAAATAGTGTCCGTCCTGACATAGTTGGGTACCTATAACAGGAAAAGAGCGCGCTGCCTTGGCAGCGCGCTCTTTTCCTGTTATAGCATACGTTTGAGGTATTGACCGGTGTAGCTTTGCGGGCAGGCGGCTACCTGCTCAGGGGTGCCGGTGGCTACGATGGTGCCGCCGCCGCTGCCCCCCTCGGGGCCCAGGTCGATCACATAGTCGGCGGTCTTGATCACGTCCAGATTGTGTTCGATGACCACCACCGTGTTGCCGGCCTCCACCAGCTTCTGCAGTACCTCGATGAGCTTGTGGACATCGGCGGTGTGCAGGCCGGTGGTGGGTTCGTCCAGAATGTAGATGGTCTTGCCGGTGGAACGCTTGGCCAGTTCGGTGGCCAGCTTGACCCGCTGGGCCTCGCCGCCGGACAGCTCCGTGGAGGGCTGGCCCAGCTTTACATAGCTCAGGCCCACCTCATAGAGGGTCTGGAGCTTGTTGTACAGCCTGGGCAGATGCTCGAAGAAGGGCAGGGCCTCCTCCACCGTCATGTCCAGCACCTCGTAGATGTTCTTGCCCTTGTAGCGTACCTCCAGGGTCTCCCGGTTGTATCGCTTGCCTTTACACACTTCGCAGGGGACGTAGATATCGGGAAGGAAGTGCATCTCGATTTTGATGAGGCCGTCGCCCTGGCAGGCCTCGCACCGGCCGCCCCGGACATTGAAGGAGAACCGGCCGGGACCGTAACCGCGGGCCTTGGCGTCGGGGGTGGAGGCAAACAGATCCCGGATATCGTTGAAGAGCCCGGTGTAGGTGGCGGGGTTGGAGCGGGGCGTACGGCCGATGGGGGACTGGTCGATGGCAATGATCTTGTCCAGAAACTCCTCTCCCTCGATGGACTGGTGCTTGCCGGCCCGGGTCTTGGCCCGGTTCAAGTCGCAGGCCAGTCTCTTGTAGAGGATCTCGTTGACCAGGGAGGATTTGCCGCTGCCGGATACGCCGGTAACGCAGGTAAAGGTACCCAGAGGGATGGATACATCCACATTTTGCAGATTGTTCTCCGCCGCGCCGCGGACGGTAAGAAAGTGACCGTTGCCCGTCCGCCGCTCCTCCGGTACGGGGATCTTTTTCCGGCCGGACAGGTAGTCGCCGGTGATGGAGGCGGGGTTGTTCATGATCTCCTGGGCGGTGCCGCAGGCCACCACCCGGCCGCCGTGGACGCCGGCGCCGGGGCCGATGTCTACGATATAGTCGGCCTCCCGCATGGTATCCTCGTCGTGCTCCACCACCAGCAGGGTGTTGCCCAGGTCCCGCAGGTGCTTCAGGGTGGCCAGCAGCTTGTCGTTGTCCCGCTGATGAAGGCCGATAGAGGGCTCATCCAGGATATACAGCACCCCCATCAGGGAGGAACCGATCTGGGTGGCCAGCCGGATGCGCTGGCTTTCGCCGCCGGACAGGGTGGCGGCGGCACGGCTCAGGGTCAGGTATTGAAGCCCCACGCTGTTGAGAAAGCCTAACCGGTTCTTGATCTCCTTTAAGATCCGGTCGGCGATGAGCATCTTCTGCTGGGAAAGTTCCAAATGTTCCACAAAATCCAGAGCTTCTGTGACCGATTTGCGGCAGAAGGTGTCGATATTGATGCCTCCCACGGTAACGGCCAGAGCCTCTTTCCGCAGCCGCTTGCCGCCGCAGTCGGGGCAGGGGCGCTCGCTCATGCAGTCCTCCAGATCCCGGCGCATGGCGTCGGACTGGGTCTCCTTGTAGCGGCGCTCCAGGTTGTTGATGATGCCCTCGAAGGGCTGCATCAGGGTACCGTGGCCGTTGGCGCGCTCATAGGTCAGCTTCAGTTTTTCTCCCTTGGTGCCGTAGAGAATAATATCCATGATCTCCGCCG
Source organism: uncultured Flavonifractor sp. (assembly GCF_944383115.1). Lineage (GTDB taxonomy): Bacteria > Bacillota > Clostridia > Oscillospirales > Oscillospiraceae > Flavonifractor. The sequence goes on from NZ_CALWOJ010000061.1 coordinate 6,102, forward strand.
GAAGGTCTTTTACCGGGGTGGTCAGCTTGAAGCCGTACTTTTTGGACAGAGCCTCAAAGTACATCCGGGAGATGGAGTCCCCCTTGATGTTGTTCCAGCCGGAGGCGGTGATGGCGCCGTCCAGAATGGACAGCTCCTTGTTGGGGATGATGAGATCCGGGTCCACCTTCAGCTGGGCGCCCAGGCCGGTGCAGGTGGGGCAGGCCCCGAAGGGGTTGTTGAAGGAGAACATCCGGGGGGACAGCTCCTCGATGGAGATGCCGCAGTCCTCGCAGGCGTAGTTCTGGGAAAACATGATATCCCGGTCCTCGCCCACAATGTTGACCACAACCAGGCCGCCGGCCAGGTTGGAGGCCACCTCCACCGAGTCGGTGAGCCGGCGGGCAATGTCCTCCTTGATGACCAGCCGGTCCACCACGATCTCGATGCTGTGCTTCTTGTTCTTGTCCAGCTCGATCTCTTCCGACAGGTCGTACAGGGAGCCGTCCACCCGGCAGCGGACGTAGCCCGACTTGCGGGCGTCCTCCAGCAGCTTCTGGTGGGTGCCTTTCTTGCCCCGCACCACCGGTGCCATTACCTGGATGCGGGTAGCCTCGGGCAGCTCCAGCACCTGATCGATGATCTGGTCGATGGTCTGCTGCTGGATCTCCTTGCCGCACTTGGGGCAGTGGGGAGTGCCCACCCTGGCCCACAGCAGACGGAGGTAGTCGTAGATCTCGGTGACGGTACCCACGGTGGACCGGGGGTTTTTGGAGGTGGTTTTCTGGTCGATGGAGATGGCGGGGGAGAGGCCGTCGATGTAGTCCACGTCGGGCTTCTCCATCTGCCCCAGAAACATCCGGGCGTAGGAGGACAGGGACTCCACATACCGGCGCTGTCCCTCGGCGTAAATGGTGTCAAAGGCCAGGGAGGACTTACCGCTGCCCGACAGGCCGGTGAGTACCACCAGCTTGTCCCGGGGAATGTCCACGTCGATGTTTTTTAAGTTGTTGGCCCGTGCGCCTTTGACAGAAATATGGTCGAGCATAAATTTGATTCCTCTTCTTTGTTATACATTCAGCAGCTCCCGAAAGATGTAAAACCACAGGGCCCAGAGCAGCAGCCCCGTACCCAGTACACCCAGCAGGATACGCAGGGGTCTGGGGGGCTTGGGCCAGACCGCCAGGCAGATCAGAGCAAAGGCGGCCATACCCAAGAGAAAAGGGGCATAAGTAGTCAAAAGCACCCCCAGGGTTACATTCCAGTCCCCCATATCAGTATCCGAATACCTTGGCCACCTTACCCAGCATGTCGCGGATGGGCAAATTGTAGGGACACCGCCGCTCGCAGGCGCCGCACTGGACGCAGGAGCCGGCATGATAGGGCATGGCGTCGTACCGCTCCTTGGCCCAGTCGGCCAGGCCGTACTTGCGGGCGTAGTTTGCCATCAGGAAGCAGCCGGGAATGTTGATGCCGTTGGGGCAGGGGGCGCAGTAATTGCACCGGCGGCAGAACTCGTTGCCCAGCTCCTTGCGGATGCGGTCGCATTCCGCCAGCTCCTCCTGGGTGAGGGGGGAGAAATGCTCAGCGGCTTCGGCGTTGCGATCCACCTCCTCAGGGGAACCCATGCCGGGAATGGAGATATCAATGACGCCGGAAGCGGCGATAAACCGCAGGGCCAGGTTCCAGTCGTCCAGGTTGCCGCCTGCCATAGGCTTCATACCGATGGTGCCGATGCCCATCTCGCGGGCCTTCTTCAACACTTCATGGCCGTGGATCTCCACGATGTTGTAGGGAAACATGATGGTCTCAATCTTGTCGCCGTGAAGCTCCAGCATCTTTTTCAAAGCACCGATGTTGTGGGCAGTGACCCCCAGGTGGCCGATCTTGCCCGCGGCCTTGGCCGCTTCCAGGGCTTCCCAGGCGCCGCCTTCACCAAAGACCTTATCGATCTCGTTTTCCGGCAGGTTGTGGATTTGATAGAGGTCGATGTAATCGGTGCGCAGGTTCTTCAGGCTGATGTCAATATCCCTGGCCATAGAGTCCTTGTCTCGGGACATAGACTTGGTGGCCAGGATGAACTTGTCACGGCGGCCCTCCAGAGCGGCGCCCAGATACTCCTCGGAGACGGTGTAGCCCCGGGCGGTGTCAATGAAGTTTATGCCGTACTGTTCCAGCTTGTCCACGATGGCGCGGGTGTTGGCGGCGTCGGAACGCTGGATGGGAATGCCGCCGAAGGAAACCTGGGCAGCTTTAAGACCAGTTTTACCAAGTGTGACGTAATTCATGACAAAAACCTCACTTTTTATGATGTTTGGTCAGCTAATCATAACGAGCCCCGCGATAAACAGACCGAGGGACAGAAGTGTAAATGCGATCCAACTAAAGATACGGGAAAAGATCTCCCACTCGGAGGGCTCGGCGTCCTCCGGGTACTTGACCCGGAAGGACAGGTGAAGGCGGAACAGGGTGTCGTCGAATTTAATGAGCAGGGCGGCAATCCCGGCAAGGAAGAGACCCAGAAACCACATCAGGGAATTGCCCCGGTGGGCGTCCGCTTCGGGCAGCTGGGAGAATCGGATGAGGGTGGACAGGCTGGGCTGGTGGGGGTCCACCACATTGCCGTCTGCGTCGTGTTCGACACCGTTGACCGAGTAGGTGACATGAAAGAGGTCGGAATCAGGCTCGCCGTCCTCCCGTATAAACAGAAACAGATCTTCGGTGTATCCGCCCCGAAAAAGAATGCTGTCCTCCTCCCGGATCTCTACACCGATGAGGTCCAGGGACTCCCACTCTCCGTCTGGGGCGGCAGTGGGGTCTTCACGGACGGTATAGGGGCCGTAGACCGTGTCCCCCCAGTGGTAAGTGACGGTGTTTCCTTCTACCGTGAAGGAGGCACTCTGACCGTCCACCTTGGCGGAGTACACCATGGTGTTGCCCTCCGTGGCAGGGAAGTAGAGGGCGTCCTGGTACTCCACGCCGTACTGGCGGCCAATGAAGAAGTAGAGGACGGAAAAGACAGCGACAATGACGATCAAAACAATGGGCAGGATCTTTTTCAGCCGGTCGTACATGATAACAGCCCTCCTTGTAAGAGGTCACCCCTGGCCCCGCAGCTCGATGATGCGGTCCCGGAGGACGGCGGCGTACTCGAATTCCAATCTCTTGGAAGCTTCTTTCATCTCCTTCTCCAGCTTGGCGATGGCGGCCTCCTTCTCCTTCTTGGACAGAGCCTTCTTGGAGTGGGGCAGCTCGCCTTTGTCCTCGGACAGGTCGATGACGTCCCGCACCGACTTGATGACAGTCTTGGGCACGATGCCGTGGGCCTGGTTGAAAGCGTCCTGCTTGGCCCGGCGGCGCTCGGTCTCGTCAATGGCACGGCGCATGGAGGGGGTGATGGAGTCGGCGTACATGACCACCAGACCTTGGGCGTTGCGGGCAGCACGGCCGATGGTCTGGATGAGGGAGGTCTCGGAGCGGAGAAAGCCCTCCTTGTCGGCGTCCAGAATAGCCACCAGGGAGACCTCCGGCAGGTCCAGGCCTTCACGCAGCAGGTTGATGCCCACCAGCACGTCGAAGGTACCCAGCCGCAGGTCCCGGATGATCTCCATCCGCTCGATGGTGTCGATATCGTGGTGCATATACCGCACCTTGATGCCGGCATTGGTGAGATAGGCGGTGAGATCCTCCGCCATCTTCTTGGTGAGGGTGGTGACCAGGATACGTTCCTTCCGGGCGGTGCGGTCGTTGATCTCCCCGATCAGGTCGTCGATCTGGCCCTCCACCGGGCGCACCTCGATCTTGGGGTCCAGCAGGCCGGTGGGACGGATGACCTGCTCCACGATCTGGCCTGACCGCTCTCGCTCGTACTCGCCGGGGGTGGCGGACACATAGACCACCTGATTGAGGCGTTTCTGGAACTCCTCAAACTTCAGAGGCCGGTTGTCAAAGGCGCAGGGGAGACGGAAGCCGTAGTCCACCAGGGAGGTCTTTCGGGCGCGGTCACCGTTGTACATGGCCCGCACCTGGGGGAGGGTGACGTGGCTCTCGTCGATGAAGAGGACAAAATCCTTGGGGAAGTAGTCCAGCAGGGTGTGGGGGGGCGACCCGGCGGGGCGGCCCTCAATGACCCGGCTGTAGTTCTCGATACCGGTGCAGTAGCCCAGCTCCTGCATCATCTCCACGTCGTACATGGTGCGCTGCTTGATGCGCTGGGCCTCGATAAGCTTGCCCTCCCGCTCGAAGAAGGCCACACGCTCCTCCAGTTCCTTATAGATCTCCTGGATGGCGGCGTCCATCTTCTCCTTGGGGGTGACGTAGTGGGTGGCAGGCCAGATGGGGATGGTGTTGAGCCGCCGGATGGGGGCGCCGGTGACCACGTTGATCTCGGAGATGCGGTCAATCTCATCTCCAAAAAACTCCACCCGGATGGCGGAGTCCTTCCAGTAGGCCGGGAAGATCTCTACTGTGTCTCCCCGGACCCGGAACATATTGCGCTCAAAAGCGATGTCGTTGCGCTCATAGCGGATGGCCACCAGCTTTTTCAGCAGCTCGTCCCGCTCCATCTGAGCGCCCACCCGGAGGGAGACCATCATTTTGGCGAAGTCCTCCGGCTCGCCCAGGCCGTAGATACAGGACACCGAGGACACCACGATCACGTCCCGCCGCTCCATCAGGGAGGCGGTGGCCGCCAGCCGCAGCCGGTCAATCTCCTCGTTTACCGCAGAGTCCTTTTCGATAAAGGTATCGGTATGGGGGATATAGGCCTCGGGCTGGTAGTAGTCGTAGTAGGACACGAAATACTCCACCGCGTTGTTGGGGAAGAACTCCTTGAACTCGGCGCACAGCTGGGCGGCCAGGGTCTTGTTGTGGGCCAGCACCAGGGTGGGCCGCTGAACCGCCTCGATGACCTTGGCCATGGTGAAGGTCTTGCCCGAGCCGGTAACGCCCAAAAGGGTCTGCTCATCCAACCCGTTTTCGATGCCTGCCGCCAGAGCGGCAATGGCCTCGGGCTGATCGCCTGCCGGCTGATATTCGCTTACCACTTCAAATTTGGGCATACCATCACCTCGCAGGCCAATTATAACAGAACAAAAGTTCTATTTCAACTGATATTCGAAAGAATGTTCTCATGGTTTGTAAAAGCCGCTGTCCCGGAGGGACACCATATCGTCGTCCACGAAAATCAGGTGGTCCACCAGTTCGATTCCCATGCGGGCCAGGAATGGGGCCAGGTTGTCAGTGGTGGCGATGTCCTCGCTGGAGGGGAAGGCGATGCCGGAGACGTGATTGTGGGCCAGCACCACCGCTGAGGCGTTGAGGGAAAGGGCGGCCTCAGCAATGAGCCGGATGGTGATGTTGACGGCATTCACGTTTCCCTCGCCCAGCTTGCGGATGCCCAATACCTTGTGCTTGCCATCCATACACAGCAGACAGGTCTGCTCGTTGCGGGCGCCGAAAAAGTAGGGCTGGAGCAGGGCATAATAGTCCCGGGAGCTTTGGGCGATATCATCCACCTGAGTGCGGGCGGTGAGATAACGGCCGGACAATTCCTTGGCGGCCTTGAACAGAACGGCGGCGTGTTCGCCCACACCTTTCACCTTTTGCAGTTCCTCCGGCGAGGCGTCCAATATGCCGGCCAGGGAACCGAAATGATCCAGCAGCTCGTGGGCCAGGGGATTGGTGTCGCTGCGGGGATTGGCGTAGAAGAGGAGCAATTCCAGCAGCTTATGGTCGGGGAAGGAGTCCGGCCGGGCCAGAAATTCAGTTTTCAAACGCTGACGGTGGCCGTCGTGGGTACCCATGACCCATCCCCCTTTCCAGAATTACCGGGCGCCGTATTCCTTCAGATAGGCTTCCATTTTGCACTTCATTTCATCATCGATATACACCTTGCCGTCAATCTCTTTGTTATGCAGGAAAGATATGATCTCTCTGACGGTAACGATGGGGTAGACGGCAATGCCGTAGTCCTCACGCAGCTCGTCCAGGGTGGAGCAGTCCTTGGTACCCCGCTCCATACGGTCCACAGACACGATGAGGGCCTTCATGTTGACGTCGGCCACGTGCTTGAACAGTTCGATGGTCTCACGGACGGCGGTGCCGGCAGTGACCACATCCTCCACGATGACCACATCGTCCCCGTTCTGGGGTTTGTAACCCACCATGGAGCCGCCCTCGCCGTGATCTTTGGCCTCCTTGCGGTTGAAGCAGTAGGGCAGATCCCGCTCATAGTTGCGGTACAGGGAGGCGGCAGCGGTGACCGCCAGGGGGATGCCCTTATAGGCGGGGCCGAACAGACAGGTGACCCCATCAGGCAGATTCTCCTGGATGCAGGCGGCGTAGTAGTCGCCCAGCTTGGCGGCCTGCGCGCCGGTCTTGTAGTTGCCGGTGTTGATGAAGTAGGGAGTCTTGCGGCCGGACTTGGTGGTAAAGTCGCCGAAGGTGAGTACGCCGGAGCGCACCATAAAGGTAATAAATTCCTCTTTGTAAGTCATGTGGAAAACCTCGCTTCCCCAAAATAGTCAAAATATTATACCACTGTTTCAGGAACGGAACAAGTGCCTGCACCGTCCAAAGAAAAGAAGGATTCAGGAAATTTTAATTGTTCTTTTTCGGGATGATATGGTACAATATAGGAACTGATATCTGAGAGGTGTTCTGTTTGGAATTGCTGCAATGGCTGACGTCCACCAACCTGGGCGAAATGTTCTTTACCATGCTGGTCTCTATGGTGCCTATCATCGAGCTGCGGGGCGGCGTGCCCTTCGGTACCGCTCTGGGCCTGCCTCCGGGACAGGCGCTGGTGGCCTCGATTATTGG
>NZ_CALWOJ010000062.1 GCF_944383115.1 uncultured Flavonifractor sp.
GTGTTGGCGTACCCCATGCAGATGGCCTGCCCCTCCACCAGCAGCCCATAGGGATGGCTGCGGTTGGGGGAGGAATGGGTCTCATCGTAGGCGGCATGGTCAATGATCCAGTCGTGGACAGCCAGTTCCTGCTCCGCCGGGGTCATACCGTCGTCGATCTTTTCCTCCAGAACCTGTCGGCACACCTCCAGGATGGCGGCGTCCTCCTCCGACAGGGCGGAGGTATCTCCGGTGCGGTAGGCCTCCACCACCGGCGCGGTGTCGTAGAGGGGCATCTCCTCCTCCTTGGGGGGATCAAAGACCACATAACCCCGGCTGTCCCGCTCTACCGTGTAGGGGCGGGCCACTGTCTGGGCGATCTCGCCGTCAAAGCGGGTCAGGAAGGCATCCTTGGCGGCCTCGGGATCGGGGCAGATGGCCAGCAGAAGCCAGCGTCCCTGCCGGAGCAGCAAAGCGTCCTCCACCAGGGCGGCCTGGTCGGGAGCATAGCCTGTAAAGTCGGCCTGGCGGCCCTCCAGATAGGCCAGCAGATGCTCCTCCGCCGCCCCGGCATCCACGCCGTCGGCCAGTCGGATCACCGCCAGCTCATAGGCCTGGAGCCCCTGGGAATAGGCGGCTACAGCGTCCACCCAGTCCTCCCGGTTCAGGCCATAGGCGGCCGTAATATACTCCTCCAGCCCATCCGGGTCCAGTTCGCTGGAAAGAGGAGTCAGTCCGTTCGCATAGCTCTCCGGCTGAGATTCCGCCACAACGCCGCCTAAGTCGATGGCGGAGGCGTCTGTGGTAGGTTCCTTGGGAGCGCAGCCCGCCAACAGCAAGAGGGACAGCAGGAGCAGAAACAGTTGTTTCATGGGGCCACCTCCGGTTGGGGTCTGGTCTGAGTCAGGGGGAAGGTCACAGACGCGGTGAACAGATCGGCCTGGGTGCGGATGGAAAAGACACCGCCGCAGGCCTCGGTAAAGGTGCGGGCGATGGACAGGCCCAGGCCGCTGCCGCCGTCGGTGCGGCTCTGGTCACCCCGGACAAAACGCTCGGTAAAGTCCACCCCGTAAGGCAGTTCGTCCCGGGAGGTGTTCTGGATGACGGCGGTTGCTTTGCCCTCATCCACCGAGAGGGTGAGATAAATCCGCGAGCCGCTCAGGGCATACTTAAGGGCGTTGCCAATGAGATTTTGAAACACCCGGTACAAGCGATCCCCATCGGCCATGATCCAAACCGGGGCGTTGGGCAGGTCAGAGCGGAGGGTAAGACCGGAGGCCTGGATCTCCTCGTCCAGGTCGGCCAGGGTCTGGCGCAGCAGCTTGGCAAAGTCCAGAGGCCGTATGGTCACCGGTAGATTGCCGGTAGCGGCCTTGCTTACGTCAAACACATCCTGCACCATGGCCTGGAGCCGCAGGGTCTTTTGACAGAGTACCAGAATATAGTCCCGGACGTGGTCGGGCAGGCCCTTCTCCTGCCGCAGCAGCTCTGTGTAGCTTACCATGGAGGTGAGAGGGGTCTTAAGGTCGTGGGACACGTTGGTAATGAGTTCCAGCTTCAGCTTCTCGCTTTTCATCTGCTCGGACAGGGCAGAGCGCAGCCGCGCCTCCATCTGGTCCAGCCCCTCCACCGCCGAGCGTAGGTCGGAGTCCTCCGGCAGGGGAGAGGCGGATGCCGATCCTGTACCAGCGGCCTGGATGCGGGAGAGCAGGACGTCCATGTCGGCAGCGGTGCGGCGGTTCTGAGCCATGAGCCACAGCTGAGCGGCGATGAGCAGCAGTCCCGTCAGTGCCAGCAGGATCAAAAGAAAGAAAATGGGAAGACGGGACAGGCTGGGGGCGAAGAGGAGGAAAAAGACCACGATACAGCCCAGGATAAAGGGCAAAGCCGCCAGGAACTGGAGGGTGGAGCGCCGCAGCATCCGACGCCCGGCAGGCCAGGACAGCTCGCTCCCCCGGTACAGCCGTGCCAGGAAGGCGCATAAGCTGTTGGCCGTGATACGTCCGAAGTTGTACCGCAGGTCGTTGAAATAAAGATAGGCCCACCACAGGGCACCAGGTACCGACAGGTAGAGCCAGATGGCGTAGTACCGGGCTATATATAGGCTCACCAGGCAGAAAAAGGCGGCGATGCATACCAGGAAAAAGGGGATGAGCAGCACCAGCTTGACCTCCAGCCAGAGCTTTCCGGTGAACCAGGCGATGGCCTGGTCGGCCCGAACCTTGTATTTGTGCCACAGGATGGACCATACCACCAGCGCCGCCCCCATTACCAACGGAACAACCACAAACAGGATCAAAGGTAACCGCAGACGGGCGGCGTAATCCATTGTGGAGTAGAGACCGCTGTCGGTTATGGTATTTCCCGTCAGCGTGGCGGTGTCCATAATATAGGGTACCGGCTCCCTGGCGGCGGCCATGGTGATGGTAAGTCCGGCGTAGGACTGGGGCACCGGTATATTGTGATAGCCGGGCAGGTTCCACTGGCCTTCGCCGCGGTAGTAGCCGTCTCCATATACGTCTATCGTCTGGCCGTCTTTCTGGATGGTGATGGTCTCTCCGTCAAACCAGAGCAGGAAGTTGTATCCCTCCGGCAGAGCGTTGGGGGAGAGGTCGTCGGCGTTGGTACACACCGTCTCGCCGTTTTGGGTCACCTTATAGAGCAGATTTTTATCGCTCAGCTGGTACTCTTCCTGCCAGGCCGGGTCGGCAAAGCTGTAAAACCACTGTGAGATGGTACGCCGGAAGTCGGCGGTATTCTGATAGTCGGACTGGAAGGCGTCGCCGATGCCACGCCACCCCAGGGAACGCACCGCCGTGTAGCCGGCGGCAAAAGAGAGAATGAGCAGATTGATGCCGCAGACCAGGGCCAGAAAGGCCAGGGCAGGCTTAATGCTTCTCGATTTTGTATCCAATGCCCCACACCACCTTCAAATACTCCGGCTCTTTGGGATTTAACTCAATTTTTTCCCGGATGCGGCGAACGTGTACCATCACGGTATTCTCCGCTGAGTAGGGCTCCTCGTTCCACACCCGGCGGTAGATCTCCTCAGCTGGGAATACACGACCCAGATTGCGCATCAGCAGGTCCACGATCTTTAGCTCGGTGGCGGTGAGACGTACCGGTGTACCGTCGACCAGCAAGGTTTTCTCATCGGGCAGATAGCACAGCCGTCCGGTGACCAGTTCGGCCTTCTGAGTGGGGGAATTCACATCCCCCAGCTGGGTGTACCGCCGCAGATGGCTGCGCACCCGGGCTACCAGTTCCTGAGGGTGGAAGGGCTTGGCGATATAGTCGTCAGCGCCCATAGACAACCCTAAAATCTTATCGGTGTCCTCACCCTTGGCGCTGAGAATGAGGATGGGCAGATTGCGCTGCTCCCGGATCTTGAGTACAGCGGACAGGCCGTCCAGCTTGGGCATCATCACATCCATCAGAATGAGCCGCAGGGACGGGTCCATTGCCAACTCCAGGGCCTGAAGGCCGTTATAAGCCTTTAAGACCCGGTAGCCTTCTTTTTCCAGAAGAATCGCAATAGCACGAACAATTTCAGCGTCATCATCCACAACAAGAATAGATTCATTCATGATAATCTCCTCCATGGGAGTATGATACCAGAGGTTTCTTTCAAAGGCAGGGAGGAAACCTTTCGTGTTTCTTACGATTTTATCATACCTATGAAGGAATGGGCAATAGGGGACCCCGGACAGCTCTGCCGTCCGGGGTCCCATTCAATCTCCAAAGATGGTTTCCGCGCCTACTTTGGTACAGCCAGGGGGCGCGTATTTCCAGTGGTCCAATCGTCCTTCCTGAATAAAGTAGTGCAGGGGCTGGGGTTGTGTCAGGGGTGGGAGCAGCTCGATGGCCAGTAATTTGATCTTCATACGCTGGGGCAGGATGGCTTTCAGGTATACCGACACCCGTGTCCCCTCGGTAAGTCGGCTGTCCTGCTCCGCCAGGCCGGAGAGGTTGGGCGTCAGTTCCACAAAGACCCCGTAGTCTTTGATCCCCCGAACCACGCCGGGCACCGTCATGCCCGGCTGGAAGGGGGCGGCGTTCTCCGCCCAGGTGCCCAACAATTCCTTGTGAGTCAGATAGATTCTGCCCAAAGCCGGGTCAAGATCCAGCACCGCCGCCAGGATATCCTGGCCGATTTGGAATCTGACGGCTGGGTGTGGGATACGGGAGACCGAGATGTTTTCCACCCCGATGAGAGAAGGTACTCCGCAGCCCACGTCCACGAAAGCGCCGAAGGGTTCCAGATGGGTGACTCGGGCGGAGATAATCTGTCCCGGTTTCCATGTCGCCAGCATGGCTGCCAGGGCCTTTTGCTGGGCGTTTCTGCGGGAGAGGACGGGACGTGTCTCTCCCTCGGATACGCCCAGAGAAGTAATGGTAAAGCAAACCGGTTTTCCCACACGAGAGAGGATGGCGATATCCCGTGTAACGCCTTCGGCAATGCCGAGTGCAGCTTCCTCCCGCGGGATCACCCCCTGATATGGGCCCAGGGAAACGATGAGATCGTGTTCCGGCGTACACAGCAGGGCGGTCCCCTCCAGTACCGCCCCCGATTCCATAGCCTGCCTGAGTGCGCCGCAGTCGGCGCAGGCAGCCCGGTTTTCCGGCGTATTGAGCAGCCGCCCCTCGGGTGGAAAACGGTTCGTCAACATGACCAAATCCTTTCTGCATTGGGGTGATTTTTTTCTTACCAGACAACTATATGCAAAGAGGAACCTTGAATTGACAGGGGAAGAGCGGGAAATTATAATATCTTTTATAGAAATAAAGGGGGGAAAATACCATGGATATCCGGGTGGGCGATGTACTGGAATTGAAGAAAGAACATCCCTGCGGCAGTCGTCAATGGCAGGTACTGCGGGTAGGTATGGACTTTCGTCTGCGCTGCATGGGATGTTCCCATGAACTGATGATCCCCCGAAGCAAAGCGGAGAAAAGCATCAAAAAGGTCGTTCGGTCAGGGGAGGATAAGTCATGAAGAAGTATTGGAGCAACCGCGCCAGGTCTCTGACCCCCTATGTGCCGGGAGAGCAGCCCCGGGACCGGCAGTTTATCAAACTCAACACCAATGAAAATCCTTATCCGCCTTCGCCGATGGCGTTGGCGGCGATACGGGCGGCAGCCTGCGACACCCTGCGGCTCTATCCGGACCCGGAGTGTACCTCTCTGCGGGAAGTATTGGGGGCCACTTACGGTCTCAAGCCGGAGCAGATCTTTGTGGGCAACGGCTCAGACGAGGTGCTGGCCCTGTGTTTCCAGGCATTCTTTGATCCGGAACGGCCAGTTCTGTTCCCGGATATTACATACAGCTTTTACCCGGTGTTTGCAGACCTGTACGGTCTGACTTACCAGGAAGTGCCTCTGGACGAAAACTTTGCCTTGCCGTTGGAACCTTTCCTGGAGCCAAACGGCGGCGTAGTCATTGCCAATCCCAACGCACCCACCGGACGGGAACTGTCCCTGTGCGGTATCCGAACCATTTTGGAAGCGAATCCGGATGCCGTGGTGGTGGTGGACGAGGCCTATGTGGACTTCGGCGCCCACTCCGCCGTAGAACTGATTGATCGCTATCCCAACCTGGTGGTAGTGCAGACCATGTCCAAGTCCCGCTCCCTGGCGGGGCTGCGGGTGGGATTTGCCATGGGTCATGAGAATTTGATTGCAGCGCTCAACTGCGTCAAAAATTCTTTTAACTCCTATACCCTGGACCGGCTGGCTCTGGCCGGGGCGGAGGGAGCCCTGCGGGACCAGGACTATCTGCAGGCCACCGCCATGAAAATCCAATACACCCGGGCGTGTACCGCCTCCCAACTGAAACAGCAGGGCTTTATCGTTACCGATTCCGCCGCCAATTTCCTCTTTGTTTCCCATCCCGATGTGGCTGCCAAGGATCTGCTGGACGGTCTGCGGCAGCGGGGCATTCTGGTTCGTTGGTGGGACAAGCCCCGTATCAGCAACTACTTGCGGATTACCGTGGGAACCGATGAGGAAATGCAGGCCCTGTGCGCTGCTACGGCCGAACTGGTGAAGGGAAGATAACTATGGACGACAACCATCTGCATATTTTGTGGACCAATGCCGACCCCACTGTTTTTGACAAGATGGTGCTGATGTATGCCGTCAACAGTCTGGTCCGTGGCTGGTGGGAGAAGGTAACCGTCATCCTGTGGGGGGACACGGCGGCCCTGGCCGCCCACGATCAGGCGGTGAAGGAACGTATTGCGCTGGCTATGGAACAGGGGGTGGCCTTTTCGGCCTGTATTACCTGCGCCCGGGAGCTGGGAGTGGAGCAGGCCCTGCGGGATATGGGCCTGGAGGTTATCTCCTGGGGGCCGCCTCTTACCGATCTGATCAAGAACCGGGCGCCCCTTTTGACTGTTTGACAAAATTGGAGCTGTATCAGGCCCGCCGCGAACCCGTGGTTCGCGGCGGGCCATTTTTTATCCCTGTACCCAATCTGACTTTTTTTATGGAGACAGGCCGGTATAATACTGTCTGCACGCCGGAAGGAGGGGAGCGGCATGAGGGTGGTCTATCTGGACGAGGTATTTTTGCTGAATTTTGTGGTGGACTATCTGCTGCTGCTGGCTGCCGGACGGTTGGCGGGGGAAGTGTTGCGCCGGGGACGTTTGGCCCTGGGAGCCGCCCTGGGCGCGGCCTACGCCGGTGCGGTATTTCTGCCGGGTATGGGCTTCCTGGTCCATCCCTTGTGCAAGGTAGGGGTGGGGGCGCTGACGGTACTGATTGGTTACGGCGGAAGCCGGAGGCTGCTGCGGGTATGTTTGGTGTTCTTTGCGGTATCCGCCGCCTTTGGCGGGGGGATTTATGCGCTTCAGCTGCTGGGCAGTCGAAGTCTGGCGCTGTCCAACGGGGTAATTTCCTCGCCGCTTGACCTGAAGTTGATCCTTTTGTCAGCGGCGGGATGTTATGGGCTGATTACATTGCTTTTTCACCGCTCCGCACGGCACAGTTTCCGGCGGGAACTGGCCACGGCGCTGGTGGAACTGGGAGCGCGGAAAGTGACGCTTACCGCTCTGGTGGACACAGGGAATACCCTGACAGATCCGGTATCCGGCAAGCCGGTACTGGTAGCAGAAGGGAGCAAGGTATGCGGGCTTTTCCCCGCTGGCCAGGCCCCGGAACCGGCGGAACTGCGAGACCCGGTGTCTGCGTTGGAGCGGCTGAGCGGAGTGGGCGTTTCCTGCCGCCTGCTGCCTTATCAGGCAGTGGGGGTGGAGTGTGGACTGTTGCTGGCACTGCGTGCAGACCGGGTGAAGGTGGGGACGGAGGATTATGGCCCTTTGTTGGTGGCCCTGTCGCCCACCGGACTGACCGACGGCGGTGGCTACTGCGCGTTGATTGGAGGATAAAAGGAGGATGATTATGAAGGGCTGGAAGGGGCGCTGGTACGCCCGGATACAAAAGCTGCTGGCGCGGTTGGGGCTGCGTTTGCCGGGTAAGATCATGTATATCGGAGGGAGTGACACGCTGCCGCCTCCTCTGTCACGGGACGAGGAAGCGGAATTGATCCGCCGGCTGGATGAGGGCGACGAGCAGGTCAAATCCCAACTCATTGAGCGTAATCTGCGTTTGGTGGTGTACATCGCCCGACGGTTTGAAAATACCGGCGTGGGTATCGAGGATCTGATCTCTATCGGTACCATCGGCCTCATTAAAGCCATCAACACCTACCAGCCGTCTAAAAACATCAAGCTGGCTACCTACGCCTCCCGGTGCATTGAAAATGAGATTTTAATGCACCTGCGCAAGACTACAAACCTGAAAAGTGAGGTTTCCTTTGACGAGCCGCTGAATACTGACTGGGACGGCAATGAACTGCTGCTGTCCGATATTTTGGGTACCGACAGCGACCTGGTGATGAAGCCCATCGAGGAAGACGTGGATCGCAAATTGCTCTCCGACGCCCTGGAAAAGTTGGAGGATCGGGAGCGGCACATCATTACGCTGCGCTTCGGCCTGGAGAGCCAGCGATCCCACACCCAAAAGGAAGTAGCGGACAGTCTGGGTATTTCTCAGTCTTACATCTCACGGCTGGAGAAGCGGATCATTGCCCGGCTGAAGCGGGAAATTTTACGGCTGATGTGACCGGCCGCCTTGACAAACCGTGGAAAGGGGTATGCTATGTAACTGGTTACTTATTTGGATGGGGTGGGACCATGACGGGAAGGATGCCCTTTGGGTTAAAAATCGCCATTATTAACCGGGCCTTTCGCAAAAAAATGGATGAGAGGGCAGCTGACATGGGGCTGACTTCCGTGCAGTTGCGGGTATTGGGGTCGGTCAGTCGCCTGGAAGCATCCGGAAAAACGGAGATCCATCAAAACGATTTGGAACGGATTGAGCATGTGACCCACCCGGCCATGACAAAGCTGCTGCAAAGGCTGGAAAGTAAGGGATTCATCCGTTGTGGGCCCAGCGCAAAGGATCGGAGATATAAAAAGGTAGCCTGTACGGAGCGTTCAGCGGGTATCCATCAGGTCATTCTTGCGCAGGATGCCGAGGTTTTATCCGAGCTTTGCAAGGATTTTACACAGGAACAAAAGGATATGCTGCTTCAGAGTATAGATATGCTTTTGCAGAACATTGATTTGGAATGATCCTCGAAAAATTGAATTCCCAGGCAGTGTGCTGAGGAGAACGCTCAGATACGCTGCCTGCTTTTTTATCCCCAAATAAGTAACTAGTTACTTAAAAGGAGTGCAAGACAAGATGGAAAAAGAAGTACCAGAGCGCAAGAGCCCCTTTGCCACGGAGCCTATCGGCCGATTGATCCTGAAGTTTGCTGTTCCCAGCGTCATCGCCCTGCTGGTGAACTCCCTGTACAATATTGTGGATCAGATTTTTATCGGCTGGGGGGTGGGATATCTGGGCAACGGCGCCACCAATGTGGTGTTTCCCATCACAATCATAGCCCTGGCGCTTTCCATGATGATCGGAAACGGCGGCGCGGCCTATCTGAGCCTGAAGCTGGGAGAGGGCAAGACGGACGCGGCCCAAAAGGGGGTGGGCAACGCCGTCGCCCTGGTAACTGTAGTCAGCGTCGTTTTGGCGGTGGTGTTCCTGGTGTTCATTGATCCCATCCTGACCCTGTTTGGCGCCACGGATCTGCTGCGATCCCTGGCCCTGGAGTATGGTTTTATCATTGGCCTGGGCCTGCCCTTTATGATGATCTCAGCCGCCATCAATTCCATGATCCGTGCGGACGGAAGTCCCAAGTACGCCATGGTTTCCATGGTCATTGGAGCTATCCTCAATGTCATCCTGGACCCGGTCTTTATCTTTGTGTTCCAAATGGGTGTGAAGGGGGCGGCCATCGCCACGGTTCTAGGCCAGGTAGCCTCCTTTGTGGTGTCCGTGGTCTATCTGCCCCGGTTCAAGACCGTCCGCCTCAACGCCCCATCTTTCCGACTGAGCGGGAGGACCTGCGGCAATATCCTTACCTTCGGTCTGAGCAGTTTCATCACCCAGTTTGCCATTACCATTGTCATGGCGCTGACCAATAACCTGCTGGCGATTTATGGCGCCACCTCCATCTATGGTGCGGAGATCCCCCTGACCGCCACCGGGATTGTGATGAAGGTCAACCAGATCATGATTGCCATCCTGCTGGGTATTGCCACCGGCACCCAGCCCATTCTCGGGTTCAATTACGGTGCCAAAAATTTTAAAAGGGTGAAAAAGCCTTGGAGATCGCCCTCATCGCCTCAGAGGTGGTGTCCATCCTGGCCTTTTTGATCTTCCAGTTTGCGCCCATGAGCGTGGTCATTCTGTTCGGCTCGGAGGAGGGACTTTACAATGAGTTTGCCGTAAAGGCCTTCCGTATTTTCCTGATGCTCTGTCCCCTCACCGGCTTTCAGACCATGGCGGCGGTCTATCTCCAGGCAGTGGGCAAGCCCGTCAAGTCTGCCATCCTCTCTCTGGCCCGGCAGATCATCTTCTTTATCCCCGCAGCCCTGCTTCTGCCCCTGGCACTGGGGGTGGACGGGGTGCTGTGGACAGGTCCCGTGGCCGACGGCCTGGCCTTCCTGCTCTCTCTGGCCCTGCTGATCTGTGAGCGGAACCATCTAAAGCGGGAACATCGACTGCAATCGGAAACCCCCGATATGGCTTAATAAGGAGACGACGGAATATGAAAAATAGGATCATTACCATCAGCCGTGAATTTGGCAGCGGCGGGCGCACCATTGGCAAAAAAGTGGCGGAGAGATTGAACATACCCTGCTATGACAATGAACTGCTCCAGAAAATCGCGGCGGAAAGCGGCTTTCATGAGAACTATATCAAAGACGCCGGCGAATACGCTCCGGGCGGTTTTTTGGCCTCCGCATTTTCACATGGCGTTTTTGGCCCCAGCAACGAAGACTATATTTGGGAGATCCAGTGCAGGATCATTACGGAATTGGCGGAAAAGGGCCCCTGTGTCATTGTGGGCCGGTGCGCGGACTATATTCTCCGGGACAAGGCCGATTGCCTGCGGGTGTTTATTCACGCGGATCTGGAGTTCCGGGCGAAACGTATCGTGGAGGTATACGGTGAACGGGAGGCTTCCCCGGAGCAACGGCTGAGAGAGAAGGACAAACGCCGGGCGGCCTACCACCGGTTTTATACGGATATGAAGTGGGGCCACACACAGAACTACGATCTGACCCTCAATAGCGGTACCCTTGGTATTGATCGGTGCGTGGAACTGATTGGGCAGCTCTACTGAGGTGTGGAGGAAGGACAAGGGAATCATAGCAAAAAAGACCGCCGTCGGCGGTCTTTTTTGCTGGTTTTGGATCAGAATCCCATGGTATCCGCCAGATCGTCCTTCATCTGGTTCATCTTCCGGGTGGCCTTTTTGGCCATGCGGCGCATTTTGGGATTCTGCATTCCTTTGGCGGCTACCGCCATGCCCATTGCAGTGCCTGCCAGGATTCCAAGACCCATTCCGCCCAGGAAAGTATGGTTGGTCAATTTGCTCAGCTCCCTTCGTTGGTTGTCCGCATTTATTATTGCCCGGAATGCGGAAAAATCCATTGCTAAAAAATGCGATTCAAGTTATAATGAAAAGCGAAGTGGAAAACGGCTTGCAGGAGGGGACGGGGGAAGGACCTGTACCCTTTTTTGCTGTGCAGACATGTTTCAGGAAGGAGTGATCCAGTGAAATTGTTGATTCGTCAGGGCCGCCTGGTGGACCCGGTAGGCGGTATCGGCGGCGTGATGGACATTCTGATGGAAAACGGCAAAGTGACCGTCATTGGCAGCAATATCAACGAGCCGGACGCACAGGTGATTGATGCCGCGGGACTGACCGTATGCGCCGGGCTGGTGGATATGCACGTCCACCTGCGAGAACCCGGCTTTGAGTACAAGGAGACCATAGAAACCGGCGCGGCAGCCGCTGCGCACGGCGGCTTTACCTCCGTTGCCTGTATGCCCAACACCAGGCCCACAGTGGATAGTCCGGAACAAGTGGATTTCATCCGCAAAAAGGCGGCGGATGCCTGCGGGGTCCACGTCTGGCCCATCGGTGCCGTGTCCAGAGGGCAAAAAGGCCAGGAACTCACCGATTTTGAGGCACTGAAAGGAGCGGGCGTTGTAGCCCTCTCTGACGACGGTGTGCCCATCCAGAACGCAAATCTGATGCGGGACGGCCTCATTATGGCTCACCGGCAGGATCTCACCATCCTCTCCCACTGTGAGGACGCCGACATGGTGAAGAATTACGCCGTCAACGAGGGCCGGGTGTCCCGCCAGCTGCGGCTCAATGGCCGGCCCGCCATCGCCGAGGAGCTGATGGTGGCCCGGGATGCCATGCTGGCCGAGGAGACCGGGGCGGCGGTACACATCTGCCATATCTCCACCGCAAAGTCGGTGGCCATTGTCCGGCGCTATAAGCGCAAGGGGGTGCAGATCACCTGTGAGACCTGCCCCCAATACTTCTCCCTTACGGAAGATGAGATTTTATCTCAAGGCACTATGGCCCGGGTCAATCCGCCTCTGCGAACCTGGTCCGATGTGGAGGCCATCATCGAGGGCCTGAAGGACGGCACCATCGACGCCATTGCCACCGACCATGCGCCTCATTCCGCCGAGGAGAAGGCCCGGCCCCTCACCGAGGCTCCCAGCGGCATGGTGGGCCTGGAGACCGCTCTGGGCGTCACCCTGACCTATCTGTACCACACCGGGGAACTGCCTCTGTCCGATATCCTGCGAAAAATGACCATCAATCCCGCCTGTATCCTCCGCCTGCCTACCAAGGGCCGGCTGGCCATTGGGGCGGACGCCGACGTGGTCATCTTTGACCCAGATGAGGTGTGGACGGTGGATCCGGAGCAGTTTGCCTCCAAGGGCCGCAACACCCCCTTCGCCGGTAAGGAACTGAAGGGAAGGATCAAGTACACCATTGTTGGCGGAAAAATCGTTTATCAGGATGGCAATTAAGAGATTTAAGAGATAAAGGAGAATGCGCTATGTCCTTTGACCGTTTGCAGGAAGCTATTATTGCTGTCAAGAATCCCACTGTGGCGGGCCTGGACCCCAAGCCGGAGTATGTGCCCGCCCACATCCGCAAGGAGTGCTATGACAAGTACGGCGAGACCCTGGAGGGGGCGGCCGAGGCCATCTACCGCTTCAACTGCGGTCTGATAGACGCACTGAAGGACATCGTGCCTGCCGTCAAGCCCCAGTCCGCTTACTATGAGCGTCTGGGCTGGCGGGGCATGGAGGTGCTGGAGCGCACCATCCGCTACGCCAAGGAGCGGGGCCTGTACGTCATCGCCGACATTAAGCGGGGCGACATCGGCTCCACCGCCGAGGCCTATTCCGATGGCTGGCTGGGCAAGACCAAGGTAGGGGAGCAGATGCTCAGCGTCTTTGACGC
>NZ_CALWOJ010000063.1 GCF_944383115.1 uncultured Flavonifractor sp.
ATCAGAGGGAAGATAGTGGTTCATATTGTACTCCTTTATCCGCTTGGCTTGTGGCTGTGCCACATGACAGCCTATGCAAACGCGCATCGGAAGGTGCCACTGTTAAAATGTCCGTCAAAAAAGCAAAAAAAGGATTGACAAGACTAACTGTAACTGGTATAGTTACAGTATAAAATGAAACAAATAAAGTTACAGTTTAGGACATATACTACAGTCAGGCGATTGCACACTGCCTGCAACAGAAAGGACGATGGATATGACTCCCATTACGATCACGAAAGAGAATTTTGAAGAAGTGGTGCTTCATTCCGACAAGCCGGTGCTGGTGGATTTCTGGGCGCCCTGGTGCGGATACTGCCGCCGAATCAGCCCGGTGCTGGATCAGGTAGCCCAGCAGTTTGACGGCCAGTTGGTGGTAGGTAAGATCAATATTGACGAAGAGCCGGAACTAGAGGAGCAGTTTGAGGTGGAGGTCATTCCCACACTGTTCCTCTTCAAGAACGGGGAGACGGGGGAGCCCATTGTGAACCCTGGTTCCAAGGCTCAGCTCATCGACTGGATGGGATTGTAAGAAGGAGGCGGACGGCATGGCGCATTATGAAATTCTCATCATAGGGGGCGGCCCCGCCGGCTATACAGCGGCCCTGTATGCCGCCCGCAGCGGCCGAAAAACGGCGGTGATTGAGAAGTTATCGCCCGGAGGACAGATGGCGACCACCTCGGTGATCGACAACTACCCCGGTTTCCCGGAGGGCGTGGACGGCTTTGAGTTGGGGGAGAAGATGGAACAGCAGGCCCGGAAATACGGTGCTGAGACCATCTATGCCGAAGTTACGGGGGCGGACTTGACCGCCGTACCCAAGGTACTCCACACCAGCGAGGGGGACCTGACCGCCGACGCGGTTATCATCGCTACCGGGGCCTATCCCAGAGAGCTGGGCCTCCCCGGGGAAAGCGAACTGCGGGGAAGAGGCATTGCCTATTGCGCTGCCTGCGACGGCATGGGCTACCGGGGCAAGGTGGTGGCAGTAAACGGTGGCGGCAACACCGCCGTGGAGGACGCCCTTTATCTCTCCAAGTTGTGCAGCAAGGTCTATCTTATCCACCGGCGTGACAGCCTGCGGGCCTCGGCGGTGTACTACAAGGCCCTGGAGGAGGCCGGGGTGAAGATCGTCTGGAACTCCCGCGTGACAGCCCTGCGCAAGGAAAAACGCCTGACAGGGATCGAGCTGGAGAACGTGGTCACCGGCGAGAAAAGCGAGCTGGCCTGCGACGGTCTTTTCGTAGCGGTTGGCCGGGTGCCTGATACTGCCCTCTTTACTGGGCAGGTGGATACCGACGGAGCTGGCTACCTGGTAGCCGACGAGAGCTGCCGCACCAGCGTTCCCGGCGTCTTTGCTGCCGGGGATGTGCGTACCAAGGCTCTGCGGCAGGTCATCACCGCCGCCGCCGATGGCGCCAACGCTGCCCATTGGGCGGAGGATTATCTGCTGAAACGAGTGTAAAGGAGAAGCCGGTGTCATGAATGGCCTGTTTTGTGTGGCGGTACACGCCCTGATTTATCTGGATAAACGCGGGTGTATGTTGTCCAGTGAAGAGTTGGCGGCCAATATCTGTACCAACCCTGCCCGGGTACGCAAGGTGATGGCCAAGCTGAAAAAGGCAGGGATGGTGACCACGCGCACCGGATCTGACGGAGGCTATCAACTGAATGCCGATCCGGCTGATCTTACCCTGGATGTCGTGGCCGATGCTCTTGAGGTGCGGTTTGTGGAGCCTGCCTGGCATAGCGGCGGTGATATGGACTGCGGCTGCATGGTGGCCTCCGGCATGGCTGGGGTGATGGACCATCTGTTTGACGATTTGGACGGGCAATGCCGGGCCCGTTTGGCCCAGCTCCGTCTCTCTGACTTGGAGGGACAGCTGGAATCCATACAAAAAGGAGATCCTCTATGAATTTGCAGCTTGAGACCGGGGTACCGGTACTCACCGTTTTTGCGCAGGGTCTGCTCAGTTTCTTTTCGCCCTGTGTACTTCCTCTGGTGCCGCTCTATGTAGGTTATCTGGCTGGCGGCGCTCGCACTGTGGACGAGCAGGGGAACATCCGCTATCCAAGAGGCAAGGTGCTGGTCAACACCCTGTTCTTTGTGGTAGGCGTCAGCTTCGCCTTCTTTGTGCTGGGGTTGGGCTTTACCGCAGCAGGACGGTTTTTCAGCGGTAACCAGACTCTGTTTGCCAGGATCAGCGGTATTATTATGATCCTTTTCGGTGTCTACCAGTTTGGCTTTTTTGGGAAAGCGGCCCCACTGGAGAAAGAACACCGGTTGCCTTTCCGTCTGGACCGGTGGGCAATGAATCCTCTGGTGGCCCTGGTGCTTGGCTTTACGTTCAGCTTTGCCTGGACTCCCTGTGTGGGCCCCACCCTGGGCAGTGTATTGCTGATGGCCTCCTCCGCCGCCAGCGCCGGCAAGGGATTTTTGCTCATCGCTGTGTATACCGCCGGCTTTGTGATTCCATTTTTGGCCGTCGGTATATTTACCGGCACGGTACTCAACTTCTTCAAAACCCACCAGAAGGTGGTCAAGTATACCGGAAAGGTGGGGGCGGCCCTGCTGATCCTCATGGGTATCATGACCTTCACCGGCTTTATGAACGGCATCACCGGCTATTTGTCGGGAATAGGGGGAGGGACTGCGGTGCAGCCGCCCAATGAAACGCCTTCCCAGTCGCAAACCGTTACTCCCAGACCGGAGGCAACAGAGACCACTCAGCCGGAACCGTCAGCGGAGCCCACGCCAGAGCCAGAGATTGCCGCCCCCGACTTTACCCTCACCGATCAGTACGGCAACAGCCACACCCTGTCCGACTACAAGGGGAAGACAGTATTTCTCAACTTCTGGGCTACCTGGTGCGGCCCCTGTAAGAGCGAGATGCCTGACATCCAGAAGCTGTATGAGAGTTATGGAGAAAACAGTGAGGATCTGGTGGTGCTGGCGGTGGCCAATCCCGGCGGACAGGATGTGTCTCAGGAGGAGATCGAGCAGTTCCTGGAGGATAATGGCTACACCTTCCCGGTGCTGATGGACGACACCGGCATAACCCTGGCCTATTATGGCATTTCCGCATTTCCCACCACCTTTATGATTGACACAAACGGCAATGTATATGGCTATGTACCCGGAGCCATGACTGCCGACATTATGGAGTCCATCGTGCAACAGACGATGGACAGCGTAGAATAAAGGCAAGG
This sequence comes from uncultured Flavonifractor sp., assembly GCF_944383115.1. Taxonomy (GTDB): domain Bacteria; phylum Bacillota; class Clostridia; order Oscillospirales; family Oscillospiraceae; genus Flavonifractor. The sequence continues at coordinate 3,251 of NZ_CALWOJ010000063.1, forward strand.
GCCGCCGCAAAATACGGCGGCCCTTGTTATTTTTCCTTCCATCTGTTATGATGATAGATAACTGAAACATGAAGGGGTTTTATTGTGTTTGACGTGATCAAAACCGAGGGAAAAGCCCGCCGGGGCGTCTTTACCTGCGCCCACGGCACGGTGCAGACGCCGGTGTTTATGAATGTAGGCACCCAGGGGGCCATCAAGGGGGCTCTGTCCGCCTTTGACCTGAAGGACATCGGCTGCCAGGTGGAGCTGTCCAACACCTACCACCTCCACCTGCGTCCCGGCGACCAGGTGGTGCGCCAGATGGGGGGGCTCCACAAGTTCATGCGGTGGGACGGGCCTATCCTCACCGACTCCGGCGGATTCCAGGTATTTTCCCTGTCCGGCCTGCGGAAGATCAAGGAGGAGGGAGTTACCTTCGCCTCCCACATCGACGGCCGCCGCATTTTCATGGGTCCTGAGGAGTCCATGCAGATCCAGTCCAACCTGGGCAGCGACATTGCCATGGCTTTTGACGAGTGCGTGGAGAACCCGGCCACCTATGAGTACGCCAAGGCCTCCTGTGAGCGCACCCTGCGGTGGCTCCAGCGGTGTAAGGTGGAGCATGACCGGCTCAACGCCCTTCACGACACGGTGAATCCCCATCAGATGCTCTTCGGCATCAATCAGGGTGCCACCTTCCCCGATCTGCGGATCTGGCATATGAAGGAGACTGCTAAGATCGACTGTGAGGGCTACGCCATCGGCGGCCTGGCGGTGGGGGAGCCCACCCAGGTGATGTATGACATCATTGACGCGGTGGAGCCCCATATGCCGGCGGACAAGCCCCGGTATCTCATGGGGGTAGGTACCCCCTCCAACATCATTGAGGGCGTGGCCCGGGGCGTGGACTTCTTTGACTGCGTCATGCCCGCCCGCAACGCCCGCCATGCCAAGCTGTTCACCTGGTCTGGGGCCATGAACATGCGCAACGAGAAGTACAAGACCGATGAGCGGCCCATCGACCCCGACTGCGACTGCCCGGTATGCCGAAACTTCTCCCGGGCTTATCTGCGCCACCTCTTTGTGGCGGAGGAGATGCTGGCCATGCGCCTGGCGGTTATGCATAATCTTTATTTTTATAACAAACTGGCTCAGCGCATCCGGGACGCCCTGGATGCCGGTCAATTCGCGGCCTTCCGGGCGGAATATTCCGAGAAGCTGGCGGGCCGGATCTAAAACAAATTGTGAATGATGGTGAAAAACCCTTGTCAAAACTTGCAAATGGTTTTATAATGTTCCATTGATGACGCACAGCGTCAAACGTTGAAATCGGAGGGGATTGTATTGACAGCACAGATCACCAACGCGATGTTGTCCAGCACTGGTACAGACGCTGCCGGAGCAGGTAGTATGTTGGGGATGATTCTTCCGCTGGTACTGCTCATCGCGGTGTTTTATTTCCTGCTGATCCGTCCTGAGAACAAGAAGAAGAAGGCGGCTGCCAAGATGCGTTCCGAGCTGTCCGTGGGTGACCAGATCACCACCATCGGCGGCATCGTAGGTACCATCTGCGCGGTGAAGGAAAACACCATTGTGATCGAGACCAGCTCTGACCGGGTACGCATGGAGTTTACCAAGTGGGCTGTGTCCACCCGCGGTACCCAGGCCGTTGAGGAAGGCCCTGGCGAGACCAAGGACACCAAGGACAAGAAGTAATATTAAACGCCCTCCCGGCATAGGTTGCATCAGGAACCTGTGGCAAGGGAGGGTGTTTTTATGCGGAAAAAGGAGGAGGACCAGGGCGCGAAGCTGCTCCGTTGTGCGTTGGGCATTTTGTTGGGTGGACTGTTGGCGTTGGGAGTGTGCCTATTGTTCCTGCTGGGGACCTCTGTGGCTATCTCGAGTGGAGTCATTGGTATGGAACTGACGTATCAGATCACGATTGTGGGCTGCGTGTTGGGCGGATTCTGCGGAGGCCTGCTGACAGTGCGCCGCTGTGGGGGCGGATTGGCCGCCGGACTGGCCACTGGAGCGGTGCTTTTCCTGCTGGTGCTGACTTTGGGCGCCTTGTGCTTCCGGGATGTGACCCTGGAAGCGGGCGGGATCGGCCTGCTGTGCGGCGCACTATGCGGAGGCGCGGTAGCCGGCCTGCTGGGAAGCGGTGACCGCGGCAAGCGGAAAAAACGCAGAAAGCGTTGAAATCAATCGGACGCTATGGTATAATACCTTAAAGTCTCTATTTGGGAGGGAAATCGGAATGAAGCATATCAAGACGCTCAACGGCGCTACTTTGAAGAAGAGCGCCGCCCACGGCGGCTGCGGCGAGTGCCAGACCTCCTGCCAGTCCGCCTGTAAGACCTCTTGCACCGTGGCCAACCAGAAGTGCGAGAATCGGTAAGAAACAACAGGGCAAGGGGTGGGTGAAAGCCCACCCTTTTCCATGCTCTGAGGAAGGAATCAAACATTATGGTACATACCTTTCAATGCCTCGGCGTGCGTATCGCCGTGGATGTAAACAGCGGCGCCGTCCATGTGCTGGACGAGCTGACCTATGACCTGCTCTCCGCCCTGGCGGAGCGGGAGGAGAACGGGGAGAGCCTGGCAGGGGAGCTGCCCGCCGCCCTAACCGCCGCCCTGCCTCAGTATGATCCCGCCGCCCTGGCCGAGGCATGGGAGGAGCTGCGGGAACTGAAACAGGGGGGCCTGCTCTTCGAGGCCGACGACTACATCGACCGGGACAAGGCCGCCTCCATGCAGCAGCAGGCCCTGGTGAAGGCCTTGTGCCTCCACGTCTCCCACGACTGCAATCTGCGGTGCAAATACTGCTTTGCCTCCACCGGCGACTTCGGCACCGGCAAGCGCATGACCATGGACATCGACACCGCCAAACAGGCCATCGATTTCGTCATTGCCAAGTCGGGAAACCGCCGCAACATCGAGGTGGACTTCTTCGGCGGCGAGCCCCTTATGGCCATGGACACTGTCAAGGCCACCGTGGAGTATGCCCGCTCCATTGAGGAACAGCATGGCAAGTGCTTCCGCTTTACTATTACCACCAACGGTGTACTGCTGGACGACGAGAACATCGCATATATCAACCGGGAGATGTCCAACGCTGTGCTGTCTATGGATGGCCGCAAGGAAGTCAACGACGATCTGCGGCCCACCATCAACGGTAAGGGTTCCTATGATGTGATCGTACCCAAGTTCAAGAAGCTCATTGCCGGACGGGGTACCAAGGACTATTACCTGCGCGGTACCTTTACTCGGTTTCACAAGGACTTTGCCGAGGATGTGAAGGCTCTGGCCGCCATTGGCAAAAACGTGTCCGTAGAGCCGGTGGTAGGGAAGGAGACCGACCCCTACGCCATTCAGGAGTCCGATCTGCCCGAGCTGAAGGCGGAGTATGAGAAGCTGGCTGAGTATCTGAAGGATCACCGGGAGACCAACTTCTTTCACTTCAACGTGGATCTCCAGCAGGGGCCCTGTGTCATCAAACGGCTGCGGGGCTGCGGTGCCGGCTGCGAGTATGTGGCCATTACCCCTGACGGCGACATCTATCCCTGTCACCAGTTCGTGGGTAACGAGGACTACAAGCTGGGCAGTGTGAAGGACGGAACCTTCGATAACAGCCTGTCCAGCCGGTTTGCCGGTCTTAACGTCTACACCCGGGAGGAGTGTGCCCATTGCTGGGCCCGCTTCTATTGCTCCGGCGGCTGCTCTGCCTCCAACCTGCTTGTCGGCGGCGACATAAATCACCCCCATAAAGTAGGCTGTGAGCTGGAGCGCAAGCGTCTGGAGTGTGCCATCGCCCTTAAGGCCATTGATGCGGGTATGGATGAGTAAGTTATACAAACAGTAATTATACAAAATGTAATCGCGAGATTTTAGAACGCAGGCCCTGCCTTTTGAACGCTGGATTTTGAAAGGCAGGGCCTGCTTATTTTGCGCTCTGCATCGCCTATCAATGGCACCTGGTCGCATAAGGTTACATAATACGGTATACATAAGTATTCGGCATAATCGACAAAAATAACTTTTTTTCTTGCCGCGTCTTGCACAAAGGCTGCGGTTAAGCTATAGTAATACTACGAAATGAACAAGCAGGTCTGAAAAAAGGGCCCGGCGCATAGGCTTCTTGTGGGAGGTGAAGCATGTGCGCAGGACCATTGTGGCCGCATGGGACGTACCGAAGGACGGTGTCGTTCCCGCGTTGGTCATTCTTTCAGTTTGCTTTTTCGCCGGCGGGTTAGCGGGGTGCTTGTTGGCTGCTCGGGTTGGCGGCGCCGGTGAAACTAGTTTAAATGATTACCTGGAGGCCTTTTTGTTGGCAGCCCAGGAGGGTGCAGTGGATATTCCTGTGCTTTGGAGTCAGATATGGGATACCCTTCGCTGGCCGCTGTTCACGCTCCTGTTGGGGTTTACTGCACTAGGGGTTCTGGGGCTTCCTGTTCTTTTTGGTGTGCGCGGTTTTTTGCTTGCCTTTTCCATTGCTTCCTTTGTCCGGGCTTTCGGCAGCGCCGGCTGGCTGCTTGCCTGTCTGGTATTTGGTATCGGCGGGGTGTTGTCCCTGCCGGTTCTCTTCATAATGGGTGTGCAGAGTCTTCTCTCTGCCCGTGCCTTGGCGGCCAGGGTGCGTGGAGATGGGAAAGGCCGGGTCCTTTGGGGACGGGCCTGCCTGATCCGCTGCGCTATGTGCGGCGGCGCCATTTGTGTGTGTATTCTGTTGGAGCGGACTGTTGTACCCGCTCTTCTGACCGGCGCGGCAGGCGCTCTTTTGAACCGATAGAGAGAAGCGGGAAGGTGTTGGACGGATGGAGTATCTGAATGGTTATGAACGATTTCTGGCAGAGGAAAAAAAGGCATCCCCCAACACATTGAGTTCTTATCTGCGGGATGTGCGCCAGTACCTTAACTGGCTGGAGGAGGCTGGGATTTCTCCGGCCCAGGCCGTTCATGCAGATGTGGAGGCCTACACCCGCAGCATGACTGCGCACGGCAAGTCGGCGGCTACTGTGACTCGGTGTCAGGCTTCTTTGAAATCATTTTATAACTGGCTGATTGAAATCGGACAGGTTGGTGAAAATCCGGCCCGTGGGCTGACGCAGACCAAGGTGGAACGCAAGCTGCCCCATATCCTTACCTCCCGGGAGGTGGAGCTGTTTCTGGAACAGCCCGATCCTACGGATGCCAAGGGGTGCCGTGACAAGGCCATGCTGGAACTACTCTATGCCACCGGCATCCGGGTCAGCGAGCTGATAGGACTGGATCTGGAAAACCTGAACCTGTCTGCCGGTTTTATCCGCTGCGCCAGCCGAGGCAAAGAGCGGATCATTCCGCTGTATCAGGCGGCGGTGCGGGCGCTGCAGAATTACCTGGATCGGGTACGGCCCCAAATGGTGGAGCATCCTGATGAAAAAGCGTTGTTTGTCAACATGAGCGGGGAGCGAATGAGTCGCCAGGGGTTCTGGAAGATCATCAAGCATTACCAGGAGAAGGCGGGAATTCAAAAGGATATCACTCCACATACCCTGCGGCACTCTTTTGCCGCTCATTTGTTGGAAAATGGCGCTGATCTTCACTCCATTCAGGAGATGCTGGGCCATGCGGATATTTCTTCCACCCAGATTTATACTCAACTTGTAAGTCAGAAGCTGAAAGATGTGTACAACAAGGCCCATCCCAGAGCGTAACAGGCACCGGCCGCGGAAACCGCGGCCGGTGTTTTGCGTCCCACGGTGGGCCAATTCCTCCTTGCGCCCGTTCTGTGGCCGTGATACAATATTTTCTGTATGGAAAACAGGGAGGAAACCGACGCTATGCTGATTTTAGGCATCGACCCCGGCTTTGCCATCGTGGGCTTTGGCCTGGTGGAGGCGGCGGGAGGAAAGACACGACTGGTCCAGTGCGGGGCCATCACCACCCCGGCGGGGGAGACCCTGCCCGCCCGGCTCCTCCAGATCTCTAATGATATGGATCAGCTGCTGGAACAGTTCCGGCCGGACGCCATGGCCATCGAGGAGCTGTTTTTCAACAACAACATCACCACCGGCATCGGCGTGGCCCAGGCCCGTGGGGTGCTGCTGCTGGCAGCGGAGCGTCATGAGGTGCCTATCTATGAGTATTCTCCCAGCCAGGTGAAGCAGGCGGTGGTGGGTTACGGCAAGGCGGAAAAACGGCAGGTCATGGATATGACAAAACGGCTATTGAATCTGAAAGCTGTGCCAAAGCCGGACGACGCCGCTGATGCGGTGGCCATCGCCCTGTGCCATGCCCGCTCGTTTACCTCCCGCCTCCAGAGTCCCGACGCCAACCGGCCGGGCAGCGGCCGGTACGCCGTGCGTAAAGATTAGGAGCTGCGCGAATTATGTTTTACTATGTCAAGGGAATTGTAGTCCACACCGCCCCCTATCTGGCGGTCGTCGACTGCGGCGGGGTGGGCTACGCCTGCCGCACCACCAATAACACGCTGGCCCGACTGAAAAAAGGGGAGAGCGCCAAACTGTTCACCTACCTGAACGTCCGGGAGGACGCCATGGAGCTGTACGGCTTTGCCACGGAAAACGAGCTGAACTGTTTTCAGCTGCTCATCTCCGTGTCCGGTGTGGGGCCAAAGGCGGCATTGTCCATCCTGTCCTCTGCCACCCCCGAGTCCTTGGCCATGAGCATCATCACCGGGGACGAGAAGGCCCTCACCGTGGCCCAGGGCATCGGCAAGAAGATTGCCCAGCGCATCATCCTGGAGCTGAAGGATAAGCTGGCCAAGGGCCAGATCAGCCCGGGCGGTGAGAGCTACGGTGGTACCGGGGTCACGGTGATCCCGGAGAACAAGTCCTCCGAGGCCGCCGCCGCCCTGGCGGTGCTGGGCTACTCCCAGACCGAGATTGGTATGGCTCTCAAGGGCATTGACGTGGATACCCTCAGCCTGGAGGATATCATCAAGCAGGCCCTCAAGAAAATGATGAAGGGGTAATCCCCCGAAGGGAGGAGCTATTATGGCCAAACTGGAACGGGATCTCTCCGGCAGCTTTGACCGGCTGCTGGACTATCTGCACGACGGGATTTTGAACGGCAGCTCCTCCGCCAGCTGGGAGGACAGCAGCGATTACCGCAACGGTTCCTTCCGGGTAGCTGTCCGGGTGTATGAGCGGTACAGCTTTATGGGGGGCAACCGGGTGAGCCTTAACCTGACCCTGGTGGGCAACGGCCCCCATCTGTTCCTGTCCGCCATCACCTCCGGCGGCAGTCAGGCCATGCTGTTTAAGATCAACACCCTGGGAGAGGAAGCTTTTCTGGATAAGCTGGAAGAACTGCTGGATGGGTGGCAGGGCTAAAACCCATCTATCTCGGAGAGGGGGAACGGTATATGGAACGTTGGATCGCCCTCTGGGTACAGTTAGCCGTGGTCCTGCTCTGCCTGCTTCTGGGTATCCTCTTCTCCAAAGGAAAGGGAGCCTTCCTCATCGCGGGCTATAACACAGCAGGCCCCGAAGAAAAAAAGGACTACGATGAAAAAGCCCTGTGCCGCTTTATGGGCAAGCTAATGTTTGCCATAGGGGGATGCTATAGCCTGATTGCGCTGGGTACCTTTCTTGAGCAGATGGCCCTGACTTGGGCGGGCATTGGGCTGATCCTGAGCCTGGTTATCTGGGCTGTTATCTATGCCAATACGGAAAACCGGTTCCGAAAAGGGAAGTGAGACTTTGAGCATTGCATTTTCTGAAGACGGATTTGAGACTGAGGAGCCTCTGGTGACCACATCTCTCACCCGGGATGACGAGAACGAGGGTTCCCTGCGGCCCAAGACCTTAAACGAATATATTGGCCAAGCCAAGGCCAAGGGCAACCTGGAGGTGTTTATCCAGGCCGCCAAGATGCGGAACGAGCCGTTGGATCATGTGCTGCTCCACGGCCCCCCGGGCCTGGGCAAGACCACCCTCTCCAACATCATTGCCAACGAGATGGGGGTCAACATCCGCATTACCTCCGGTCCTGCCATCGAAAAGCCCGGCGATTTGGCGGCCCTGCTCACCAATCTGGCGGAAAACGATATCCTGTTCGTGGATGAGATCCACCGGCTCAACCGGTCGGTTGAGGAGATCTTGTACCCCGCCATGGAGGACTTCGCCATCGACATCATCATCGGCAAGGGGCCGTCTGCCAACTCCATTCGGCTGGATTTGCCCAAGTTCACCCTCATCGGGGCCACTACCCGGGCGGGACAGTTGTCCGCGCCTTTGCGGGATCGGTTTGGGGTGACCCTGCGGCTGGAGCTATATACCCCGGAGGAACTAGCTCTCATCGTCACCAGATCTGCGGGCATTTTGGATGTACCCATCGAGGCTGACGGCGCTATGGAGATCGCCAAGCGTAGCCGGGGTACCCCCCGTATTGCCAACCGGATGCTCCGCCGGGTGCGTGACTTTGCCCAGGTACGAGCGGGAGGCGTTATCACCAGAGGGGTAGCCGATGCGGCCCTAACTGCCCTGGAGGTGGATCACCTGGGGCTTGACGCCATTGACCGGCGTATGCTGAGCAGTATTATTGAACACTACGGCGGCGGCCCGGTGGGCCTGGAGACCTTGGCGGCTACTATCAATGAGGAGGCCGTTACTCTGGAGGATGTGTACGAGCCCTATCTGATGCAGATGGGCTTCCTTACCCGCACGCCCAGAGGTCGCTGCGTTACCCGGCGGGCCTACGAACACCTGGGTCTCTCTGTCCCGGGTGGAGCGGGTATGGAGCAGCTGAGTTTTTAAGATACGGGTGCGGTATTGGAAGCTGTAGGCGGGGCCTGTGCAATGAAAACTGCATAGCTTTTGTCAAATGTCATAAAAAATTGGCGAGAAAACTGAAATATTTCTAGGTAATCGCTTGACAAAATCAGGCATTAACGCTTATAATGTGCAAGGAGAAACGGCATGAAAGCTGACCATTTCCAATCTTCAGAGCCAGATGATGAAACGCTGTGTTTGTTAGCTGCCTCTGGAGATCGCCAATCGGAAGAAACGCTGGTGGTACGTTACAATCGCTTGGTGCGTATTTGCGCCCGACCTTATTTTTTGGCCGGCGGCGACAGCGAGGACCTGATCCAGGAGGGAATGGTGGGTTTGCTGGCTGCTATCCGGGAATATGACCCGGAGAAGGCAGCTTCTTTTCGCACTTACGCAGAGGTGTGTATCAAAAACCGCCTGTTTTCCGTTATCAAAGCAGCAGCAAGAGATAAGCACATACCGCTGAACAACTCAGTCTCGTTCGGAACCCCTCTTTTTAGTGGGAACGGCGATCCATTGACCTTTGACGCATCCGACGGACAGGGAACAGATCCCGAAGAAATCTTCCTGAGCCGGGAATCCTTCCGTGAACGTCTGGAGTCGCTGATGGGACAGCTGTCCGGTTTCGAGGCAAGCGTACTTCGGTTGTATCTGAACGGTTTGTCCTACTCCGAAATTGCAGCCGAGGTAAATAAGTCCCC
>NZ_CALWOJ010000064.1 GCF_944383115.1 uncultured Flavonifractor sp.
TCCGGGGTCATCCGCAACACCAGTTTGGTCTACAGCACCGCCTTTTCCAAGGCCACCGGCAACCATGTGTACATCAAGCCGGAAAACATGCAGGTCACCGGCGCCTACAAGATCCGGGGCGCCTACTATAAAATCAGCACCCTCAGCGAGGAGGAGAAGGCAAAGGGCCTGGTCACCGCCTCCGCCGGCAACCACGCCCAGGGCGTGGCCTACGCTGCCCAGCAGGCCGGCGTGGCCGCCACCATCGTTATGCCCACCACTACCCCCCTGGTGAAGGTGAACAACACCAAGGATTACGGCGCTAAGGTAGTCCTGCACGGCGAGACCTTCGACGACGCCGCCGATTTAGCCGCCCAGTTGTCGGCGGAAGAAGGATTGACCTATGTACACCCCTTCAACGACCCCGCCATCGCCACCGGCCAGGGTACCATCTCCTATGAGATCTTCCAGGACCTGCCCGACGTGGACGTGATTCTGGTCCCCATCGGCGGCGGCGGACTGGCCACCGGCGTGTCCACGCTGGCCAAGCTGCTCAATCCCAACGTTACGGTGATCGGCGTGGAACCAACCGGGGCCGCCTCCATGAAGGCAAGCCTGGACGCCAGACATGTGGTCACCCTGGACAAGGTGGAGACCATTGCCGACGGCGTGGCGGTCAAGACGCCTGGCGATCTGATCTTCCCCTACATCCAGCAGAACATCGACGATATCATCACCATCAACGACGACGAGCTGGTGGACGCTTTCCTGGATATGATGGAAAAGCACAAGATGATCGTGGAAAATGCCGGTCTTCTGCCTATGGCAGCGTTGAGCCACCTCAAATGCAAGGGCAAAAACGTGGTGCCTGTCCTCTCTGGCGGCAATATGGACGTGATCACGGTGGCCAGCCTGGTACAGCACGGCCTCATCAACCGGGGCCGGGTGTTCACCTTCTCCGTGCAGCTGCCCGACCGCCCCGGCGAACTGCTGCGGGTGGCCCAGATCGTGGCCGAGGCCAACGGCAACATCATCAAACTGGAACACAACCAGTTCATCAACATCAACCGCCAGAGCGGCGTGGAACTGCGGGTCACGCTGGAGGCCTTCGGCCACACCCACAAGCGGGCCATTCTGGACGCCATGTGCGCCGCGGGCTATGAGGCCCGGGAGTGCCACACCAACGACTTTTATAACTGAGCGGGCCTTTCGGCGGCTGACACCGTAGAACCAGCTGTGTCCGGGGGAGGTCGCCTCCCCCGGACACTATGATATGCGGCGCGCGGTTCCAGGGCATGGACCGCCGGGACCGGCAGCCCGTGGGGCGCACAGGGGAAGCGGCGGGGCCCTGGGCGACATCCGCTTGTTGTATCTTATGTACCCCCCGCCCCCTTTGCCCCGCCCCGAACCAGCGGCCGGGACGGGCTGTCGGGCCGGATCGCCCGAACTTTTCTTGTATGGAGTGGTAAATGATGATTAAAATCGCCCCTTCTATCCTCTCCGCTGATTTTGCAAATCTGGAACGGGACATCAAGCGGGTATCCACCGCCGACTGGCTCCACGTGGATGTGATGGACGGCTGCTTTGTCCCCAATATCACCATCGGCGTGCCGGTGGTGCAGTCGGTGCGCAAGTGTACCGACCTGTTTCTGGACGTCCACCTGATGATCGACAAGCCGGTACGCTACATTGAGGCCTTTGCCAAGGCGGGCGCCGACCTGCTGAGCGTCCATCTGGAGGCCGACCACCCCACCCGCATCGCCGAGGCGCTCCGACTGATGGGTCAGTTAGGGGTGAAAAAAGCGGTGGCCCTGCGGCCCATTACCGCCGCCAGCGCCATCCTGCCCTATCTGGAGGAGCTGGATATGGTGCTGGTCATGACGGTGGAACCCGGCTTCGGCGGCCAGGCCTTTATGGAGCATCAGCTGGATACCATCTGCCAGGTACGTTCCCTGATCGACCGGTATAATCCCGCCTGCCGGCTGGAGGTGGACGGCGGCATTAGTCCCAAAACCGCCGGCAAAGTGATTGCTGCCGGCGCGGACACCCTGGTGGCAGGCTCCGCGGTCTATGGCGCGGCCAATCCTGCCGCCGCCATCGCCGCCCTGCGGGAGGGCTGAGTATGCCCACACCACTCACTGACAAGCAGGCCCAGGTACTGGGCGTTGCCACCCGTCATGAGCGGATGGACAACGGCGAGCTGCGCTTCCGCCTGTGCGCCTCGGACGGCAGCTCCTACATCCGCACCCAGGCTGGAGCCCAGAGCGGGTGGCAGAACAGCCACCTCCACCGGTATGTCCATGAGCTGAATGTCATTCAGCAGGGCGTCATGCTGGTGGTGGAGGAGCGCGACGGGCTCCTTGTGCATCGGGTACTCCGCGCCGGCGACTTCTACCTCTGCCCGCTGAACGTGCCCCACAACTCCTATATGCTGCCGGGCACGGTGGCCCACACGGTAAAGTACGGCCAGGACCTGCCCGACGTGGACTGGGTGGTCTGTCCCTGGCTGGATCCCCGCTGCCGGGCCCTGGACGTGGACGCCCTCGTCCGGGCAAGCTCCCCCCTCCCCGCCCGGGAACCCGATCTCTAAGAAGGGATGTTTTCATCTATGCAATATTTTCCCCCCGCCCTGGAACAGCTGGTGGAGCAGTTTGCCCGCCTGCCCGGCATCGGTCGGAAAAGCGCCCAGCGGCTTGCGTTTTTTGTACTCTCCCTGCCGGAGGAGGAGGCCGCCGCCTTCGCTCAGGCCATTACTGAGGCCAAGGCCGCCATCCACTGCTGTCCGGTGTGTCAGAATTTTTCCCAGGGGGACGGGCTGTGCCCCATCTGCCAGGACCCCAAGCGGGACCCATCGGTGATCTGCGTGGTGGCCGACCCCAAGGACGTGGCCGCTATGGAGCGGTCCCGGGAATATCCCGGGGTCTACCACGTCCTCCACGGCGTGATCTCCCCCATGAACCATGTGGGGCCCGACGAACTGCGGGTCAAGGAACTGGTGGGCCGGGTAGCCGCCGGCGGCGTGGCCGAGGTCATTATGGCCACCAACCCGGATACCGAGGGAGAGGCCACCGCCATGTACCTGTCCCGGCTGCTGCGTCCCTTCGGCGTCAAGGTAACCCGGCTGGCTTACGGCATCCCGGTGGGCAGCCATCTGGAGTACGCCGACGACGCCACCCTCATGCGGGCTTTGGAGGGCCGTCGGGAGATGTGAAGAAAAAACCCAGGCCCCGCGCCAGTGGCGCGGGGCCTGGGTTTTACATATTGTCGGAACCAGGGCTTAGTTGATAAACAGATAGGACCGCTTCTTGAAGTAAACGATCTGCAGGATGATCACCACAACATTGGAGGCAATGATACCCAGCGGCACGCCCAGCACATTCATCATATAGCCCGCGGGAATATACCTGCCCAGCGTGCTGATGGCAATGAGCAGATTGATGACCATAAATGCGGCGGGCAGGCTGGTGACAATCAGATACATGACCCATCCGCCCGATTTCAGGCGGATCATCTTGACCCAGGACACCAGTACCGCTACGCCGAAGGCGGCACATACGATGCCGATCAGCAGGGGCGAGGGGATAAAGAGAGGCAGGAGCAATCCAAGCGCCCTCTCCGGGGACATCAGCAAAGACCCGAAATTGTAGTAGTACCCTTCCACCGCGCTTACCATAACGCCTTCCATCATGGCCACTACCAGTAAGGTAACACCCAGCGCCATATAAATCAGCGACATAGGGACCAGGTTGAAATAAATCTGATACTTATACCAGTTCATGGAACAACCGTAGTCAATCCGCCCGTTGCGGTAGACCGGCTGTTTATGCTCCACATAGGGGGAGTTGTAGGAATTCTGCTGGGCGTTGTCCTGCTGGTAGCCCGCCTGCCAACTGGGCTGGCTGCTCTGCTGCTGGCTCTGCTGATAGCTTGCCTGCCAGCTGGGCTGGCTGCTCTGCTGCTGGCTCTGCTGATAGCCCGCCTGCCAGCTGGGCTGGCTGCTCTGCTGCTGGCTCTGCTGGTAGCTTGCCTGCCAGCTGGGCTGGCTGCTCTGCTGCTGGCTCTGCTGATAGCCCGCCTGCCAGCTGGGCTGGCTGCTCTGCTGCTGGCTCTGCTGATAGTCCGCCTGCCAGCTGGGCTGGCTGCTCTGTACATTCTGCTGGAAGAAGGCCTGGGCTTCGCTCTCGGATACCTGGACGGTGGCCTCCTCCGGCGCAGGCTCGCTGCTGCCGGCGGGCTGCCAGAGATCGCTCACTCCGCTTTCCTTCTTTCCTTCAGGCGCAGTGTCCTCAGGCGCTTTCCAGACGGTCTCCTGCTGGGCAGGCTGCGCCGCAACGCTGCCCGACTGCCGCTTCCCGCAGACGACGCAGAATATGCTGCCGTCCGGGATCTGCGTACCGCAGTGTTCACAATACATATTCTTTCCTCCCTGCTCTCTCATTCTAGGACAACTCTCTGCCATTATTTTATTTCATTTTCCGACATTTGTAAACCCATATTTCTCTGCTGCCCGCAAGCCCTTGGGGCGTCAGCCTTCCGTTACCGCTACCTTGACCACCCCGTCCCGGCGCTGTTCAAACAGCTCGTAAGCCTCTTCAATCCGGCTGAGGGGGTAGGTGTGGGTGATAAGCCCGGTGGTATCCAGTTTTCCCTGGGCGATCAGCTCCAGCGTACGGGCACAGTTGCAGCCGTCCACCCCGCCGGTCTTGAAGGTCAGGTTTTTGCCGTACATCTCCGGCAGGGGCAGGCTCTGGGCCTCATCGTACAGAGCCACCACCGTCACCACCGCGTTGGGCCGAGCGCACTGCCAGGCAAGGCGGAAGGTATCCGGTCCTCCCGCCACCTCCAGCACCACATCGGCGCCGCCGTGGTCACTGTTGGCCCGGACAAATTGCTCGGTCTCCTCCGGCCCCACCGTCAGTACGCCGGGATAATGGGCCTCTACAAAAGCCCGGCGCAAAGGGTCCTTCTCACACAGGATGATCCGCCGGGGGTTCTGGAGCTGCACGCACTGGAGGGTACACAGCCCGGTGGGGCCGCCGCCGATGATCAGCACGGTATCTTCCTGCGTGATGTTGGAAATATCCGCAGCCCAGTAGCCGGTGGCCAGGATATCCCCTACGAAGAGAGCCTGCCGGTCGGTGACCCCCTCCGGGATTTTGTCCAGCCCCTGGTCGGCATAGGGTACCCGCACATATTCCGCCTGGCCGCCGTCGATCCGGCAGCCCAAAGCCCAGCCGCCGTTGGGATCGGTACAGTTGTTTACCCAACCGTGGCGGCAGAACCAACACTGTCCGCAGAAGGTCTCCACATTGACACTTACCCGGTCTCCCGGCCGGACGGTGGAGACTCCGGCGCCCACCTCCTCCACTACGCCTACCATTTCATGGCCCACGGTGACACCAGGTACCGCCCGGGGTACCGAGCCGTGCTTGATGTGCAGATCGCTGGTGCAGATGCTGGACAGGGTCACCCGGACGATGGCGTCCCCGTCCGCCAGCAGCTGGGGCCGCGGCTTGTTCAGCAGGGCAAATTTCCCCCGCTCCACATAAGTATAGGCCAGCATACCTTCTCCCCCTTATGTCCCCTCCGGCCAGGGCAGCTCCACAAGGATGGGTCGGTGCCCCGCCGCCGGCAGAAAGCGATCCATGAAATCAGACCGGGACAGCTTCAGGGTGGAGGTGGAGAAGCAGGGGTGTCCGCTGATGAAATCTTCCCTCAACAGCTCCTGGTCGATGACCAGCTGCACCCTGCCCTCTTCATCGTGTATCAGCTCAAAGGCGCTGGCCGAACCGGGGGCCGCCCCCAACAGCTCCAGCATATGCTCCGCTGTGGCGAAGGATAACCGGGCGCACCCCAGCTGTCCGCTCAGGTCCTTGGTCTTGAAGGGCTTGTCCCCCGGCATCATCAGCAGATAAAACTGGGTCTGCTGCCGGTTGGTGAGCAGCAAGTTCTTGCAGATGGGAACGCCCAGCACCCCCTCCACCGCCTTGCAGTCCTCCATCGTATTGGCATATTCATGGTCGCACCGCTGGTAGGGAATGCCCAGCTTGTCCAGAAAGGTGTACACCGCCATCTCTTTGGGGTCCCGCCCCTCCGCCGGCGGCCCGCTGTATATCGTTGGATCGACCCGCATCACTCACACCTGCCCCAACGCTTTTTCCACATCTTCCAGGATATCCCGGATATCCTCAATCCCCACGCTGAGCCGCACCAGATCGGGCGATACGCCGGCGGCAACCAGCTCCTCGTCGGTCATCTGGCGGTGGGTGGTGGAGGCGGGATGGAGGGTACAGGTTTTGGCGTCGGCCACATGGGTGGCGATGGAGGCCAGCTCCAGCCCCGCCATGAATTTGGAGGCCGCCTCACGGCCGCCCTTTACCCCAAAAGACACCACACCGCAGGTGCCGTCCGGCAGATACTTCCTGGCCCGCTCGTAGTAAGGATCTCCTTCCAGGCCGGGATAGCGCACCCAGGCCACCTTGGGGTGGTCCTTCAGGAATCTGGCCACCGCCAGGCCGTTTTCGCAGTGCTTTGCCATCCGCAGAGGCAGGGTCTCCAGGCCGATGTTCAGATAATAGCAGTTCTGGGGAGAGGGGATAGCGCCCAGGTCCCGCATCAGCTGGGCAGTGGCCTTGGTGATATAGGCCCCCTCCAGGCCAAATCGCTGGGTGTAGGTAATGCCGTGATAGCTCTCGTCGGGGGTGGTCAGGCCGGGGAACTTGTCGGCGTGGGCGGTCCAGTCAAACTTGCCGGAGTCCACAATGGCGCCGCCCACCGCGTTGGCGTGGCCGTCCATGTACTTGGTGGTGGAGTGGGTGACGATATCGGCGCCCCATTCAAAGGGCCGGCAATTCACCGGTGTGGCAAAGGTATTGTCCACAATGAGAGGTACTCCGTGGGCGTGGGCGGCCCGGGCAAATTTCTCGATGTCCAGCACGGTGAGGGCCGGGTTGGCGATGGTCTCGCCGAACACCGCCCGGGTCTCCGGCCGGAAGGCGGCGTTCAGTTCCTCCTCGGTGCAGTCCGGGTCCACAAAGGTGAAGTCAATGCCCATCCGCTTCATGGTGACGGCAAACAGGTTGTAAGTACCGCCGTAGATGGAAGAAGAACACACCACATGTTCCCCGCAGGAAACGATGTTGAAGATGGCATAGAAGGACGCCGCCTGGCCGGAGGCGGTGAGCATGGCCGCCGTCCCGCCCTCCAGGGCGCAGATCTTGGCCGCCACATGATCGTTGGTTGGATTTTGCAGGCGGGTATAAAAATAGCCGCTGGCCTCCAGGTCAAAGAGGGCTCCCATCTGCTCCCCCGTGGCATACCGGAAGGTGGTGGACTGAACGATGGGGATATTGCGGGGCTCTCCGTTCCCCGGCGTATATCCGGCATGAATGCACTGGGTACTGATATGGCGCTGGCTCATGGGCTGATTCTTCCTTTCTTCGCGGGGATCAGAGCCGGCAGGCTCTGTATCGCAGTAGTGTTTTAAAGTCAAAATATGATTTGGTATGGTACACCTCCGGGAGGCAGTTGTCAATACTTACCCCTCGCTCCCCAGGGTCAGGTCCGGGATCAGGGCCCGGTCCAGCGGCAGGCTGCCCACGGCGGGGGCCGGCTGTCCTTCCACATAGAGCTGTACCGCCTCCACGCCGTCCACGCCGCACAGCGTATTCACCATAGCGTATACCATCAGGGCGGCCGTCTTTTCGTCCTGGGGCAGCCCCTCGATAAATTCCGGGGACAAATCCACCGTACATACGCCGTTGCGCAGTTCCACAGACAGGATCTGGCTCCCCTCCGGCAGGCAGGACGTCAGGCCATCTTCTTCCGGGCCCTCGGCCCAGGCGGCCAGGATGGCCTGCACCACCGTCTGATCCACGGTCTTGACGATCTGCCGCCGTTCCATCCCCAGGGCCTGCCCGTTCTGACGGAGATACCACAGCTCCACGCCCAGCGCCATAGGCTCCTCAGCGCCGCCGGCCAGCAGGATATCACCGGCCGTGAGCTGTTGGATGGTCCGATAGGGCAATTCGTGCCCCTCCACCGTTACATAGACCGACTCCACTTCCTCCAACTGGGAGAACGTAAGGGTCAGGCAGGCATCCGCCAACGTCAAGTCCACCCCGGACAAGCTGTAATATTGTTCCGACAGATCCAGGTGGAGCTGGCCCTCTTCCAGCGTCCAATCCAGCAGCTTCAGGCCGCTGGGAAAAGGCGCGGCCAGATCCGCCCCCTGGGGCCGCTGCATCAGCAGCGTCATCAGGCCCGGGATGGTCTCCTGGCCCTGGGGTAAGGCGCGCTCCTCCGCCGCCACCGCCGACTCCCCCTCCGGGTCGTTCAAAGCGGAATAGTAGATCAGATAGCTCTGCCCGCCGCCCTCAGCTTGCTCCGGGGCGGCGCACCCCCCTGCCGCCAGAAGGGCGGCGCAGAGCAGCAGCAACATCTTTTGCTTGTTCACTGCTTCTCGCCTCCCTCCTCCGTCCAGGCGGAGAACCGCACCTCAAAACAGGTGCCCTCCGGCTCCCGCCGACGGGCGGTCACGGTGCCGCCGTGCTGCAGCACCGTGTCCCGAACAATGGACAGGCCCAGGCCGGTGCCGCCCGCCGCCCGGGAACGGGCCTTGTCCACCCGGTAAAAGCGGTCGAAGATTTTGGGCAGATCTGCTTCCGGAATTCCTACGCCGGTGTCCTCCACCTGCAGGATCACCTGATCCCCCTGCCGCTCCAACGTCACGGTCACCGTTCCGCCGGGCAGGTTGTATTTCACTGCATTTTCCATCAGGTTGAACGCCACCTGATACAGGTCGTCCTCGGTGGCGCGGATGACACATCCCCTTTGGAGCGACAGCTCCAGCTTCACTTCTGCCGCCCGGGCAAGGGGTGTGAGCATATGCTCCACCCGCTCCACCACCGTCTTCACGTCTACCGGAGCGGTATGGATCTCCCGGGCGGTGTCCAGACGGGTGAGGGTGAGCAGCTTTTCCGTGATCCGGGTCAGTCGCTCAGCCTCGTCCCCGATGTCGATGAGGAACTCCCGGGCCGTGTCGCCGTCCATGTTATCCGCCTGGAGGATGGAATCGGTCAGCAGGCGGATGGAGGCCAGGGGCGTTTTCAGTTCGTGGGAGGCGTCGGATACAAAGCGCCGGCGCACCTCCTCGGTGGTCTGGAGGCGCCCGGTCAGCTCGTTGAACTCGTCGGCCAGACGGCTCAGCTCGTCCCCACCCCTCATGGTGACCCGGTGGCTGTACTCGCCCTGGCGCACCGTGTGAATACCCCGCAGCAGCTGGGCGATCCGCCGGGTAAGGGCCTTGGAGAATACCACGCCCATAGCGGCTGTGACCAGGCAGATCACAACAGAGATGGTACGCAGATTGGTCTGGATTCCCTGGAGCAGCGCGCCCTGCTGGGCGTCGTACTCATAGAGATAAACCGCCCCCTGGGTCATGGAGCGATAAGTCACCGGCACCGCCGCCCGGCTGAGCAGCGCGCCGCTTTTATATT
Source organism: uncultured Flavonifractor sp. (assembly GCF_944383115.1). Classification (GTDB taxonomy): domain Bacteria; phylum Bacillota; class Clostridia; order Oscillospirales; family Oscillospiraceae; genus Flavonifractor. The sequence continues at coordinate 9,477 of NZ_CALWOJ010000064.1, forward strand.
CCGAACGAAACACGTCGTTGCCCCGCAGCGCGGTAACGATCTCCCAGATCATAGCGTACTGCCCCGCAGTATCGCTTCGCTGGCTGCCTTCCTGAAAGTCGCACAGTACCAGACCGCTGGGGTCGGTGACCACCACCCGGGTCACCCCCAGGCTGCCCAGCAGCAGGCTGACCGTCCGGGTGGCGCTCTCCTGGGTCAGCGCCTCCGGCCCGGTGGCCAGGGCGGAAGCCAGCACCGAGGCCTGGTTTTGCAGGGCGGTCTGCTTGGACTGGTAGGCCAGGGTCTGGGATACCATGACCGGATAGGTGTTGAGCAGCCCCACCACCGCCGCCACAATGACCAGATAGGTGATGGCGTACTTGGTCTGGAGAGACCGCCAGACCGGCACCCGCCGGGCCTGCTCCTCCCGCTTATCCATGCTTCAGATAATAGCCCACGCCCCATTTGGTGAGGATGTAGGCCGGGTTGGCGGGGTCCAGTTCCAGCTTCTCCCGCAGGCGGCGGACATGGACGTCCACCGTCCGGTAGTCGCCGGCATACTCATAGCCCCACACCACGTTGAGCAGATTCTCCCGGCTGTATACCCGGCCGGGATTGCGCATAAGCAGTTCCATCAGGTCAAACTCCTTGGCGGTCAGATCCACGCTCTGGCCATCCTTCCAGGCCGCCCGGGCATCCGGGTCCAGGGTGATATGGCCCACGGTCAGCTTGCCGCCGCCCCCCTTCTGCTGAGCAGCCATTCCCGCCCGGCGCAGCAGAGCCCGCACCCGGGCTTTCAGCTCCAGGATATTGAAGGGCTTGGTGATATAATCGTCCGCCCCACACTCAAACCCGATGATCTTGTCGGTATCCTCGCTGCGGGCGGTGAGCATGATGATGGGTACGTTGGAAAACTCCCGTATGCGCATGCAGGCCTGGAGCCCGTCGATCTTGGGCATCATCAGATCCAGGATAATCAGATCAAAGCTGCCGCTCCGGGCCAGCTCCACGGCCTCCTCGCCGTCATATCCCGCCTCCACCTGGTAGCCTTCGCTCTCCAGATTGAATTTGATCCCCTTCACCAGCACCTTCTCGTCATCCACTACCAATATTTTCAAGGCACTTCCTCCTTTACTCACTCGTTATGATACCGTTACCAGATCGATAAGGCCCTCCAGAATGCCTTCCCCAATGCCGTCCACCCGGGCCAGATCCTCCGGCATCCGGAAGGGGCCGTTGGCCTCCCGGTCGGCAATGATGTCGGCCGCCCGCTTTTCTCCGATCCCCGGCAGGGTCATCAGTTCCTCCGCCGTGGCGGTATTCAGATCAATTTTGCCGTCAGGCGCCGGCGTCTGTTCCGCCGTAACGGCAGGCGACGGGTCGGGGGTCGCCGACGGCTGCGCCGTCGGAAGCACCACAGCGGTGGGCTGGGCCAGCAGATGTTCCGTCTCCACCCGCACCGGCTGGGCGCTGGAAGCGCCCCGAAGAAACCACCCTGCTGCAAAAGCGCCAAAAGCGGCAGCCAATATCAGGGAAATTAGCTCCAGTTTGGATATCTTCATTTTTTGTAACCGCCTTCCCGTTGCTTCCAGGTCCGGTGTTTGCTATAATAAAAAAGAAAACTGTTTCTTATATTATATCATACACAAATGGAGTTTCCTATGAAAAAATCAAGACTACTCTCACTGCTGCTCTGCCTGGTCCTGGCCACGGGACTGCTCACCACCTTTGCCACTGCCAGCAGCGGCAGCGCCATCCTGGACGAGATGGACGTCAACGCCAAGGCCGCCATCCTGGCCGATCCCAACACCAGCGAAATTCTCTACGAAAAGAACGCCCACGAAAAGATGTATCCCGCCTCTATCACCAAGGTGATGACCTGCCTGCTCACCCTGGAGGCGGTGGATCGCGGGGAACTGTCCCTGGAGCAGGTCGTCACCGCTGGCAGCGGACTCCATACCGGGATCGGCGCCAACGCCTCCACCGCCGACATCAAGGCGGGGGAGCAGATCCGGATCATCGACCTGCTGTACGCCGCCCTGATTCCTTCCGCCAACGAGGCCTGCAACGTCATGGCGGAAGCGGTATCGGGGGATGTGGCCTCCTTTGTGGAGCTGATGAACCAGCGGGCAGCCGAGCTGGGTATGACGGACACTCACTTTGCCAACACCCACGGCTATCACGACGATAATCACTATACCACGGCTTACGATATCTTCCTCATGTGCCAGGAGGCCATGAAGCACGAGACCTTCCGCACCATTGTCTCTTCCAAAAATTATGAGCTGCCCGCCACCAACCTGCACGAGGAACCCCGTACCGTCCACTCTACCAACGCGCTCATCTCCAACTGGAACGTGACCGGCTACCTCTACTCCTATGCCACCGGCATCAAGACCGGCTCCACCCCGGAAGCGGGGCTGTGCCTGGCCGCCTCCGCCACCCGGGAGGACCGCAGCCTGATCTCGGTGATCATGGGCTGCGAGCGGGAACCGGGCACCTCCGGCAGCAAGGGCCGCACCGACTTCTCCGAAACCATCCGCCTGTTTGACTGGGGGTTCAAAAACTTCTCCACCCAGACCATATTGGACTCCACCAAGCGGGACATTCCTGAGATCGAGGTCACACTGGGCAAAGGCACCAACTATGTAACGTTGGAACCCCAGGGCGAGATCACCGCTCTGCTGCCCAACGATATCTCTGCCGAGGACTTCACCTATACCTATACCCGCAACGCCGATTCGGTGGAGGCGCCGGTGGAAAAGGGCCAGATCCTGGGTACCATCACCGTCTCCTTTAATGACAAGGAGTACGGCTCCCTCCCCCTGGTGGCCAGCATTGGGGTGGAGGTAGATCCCCTCATGTATTATGTGGATCGCATCCAGAAGTTCTTCTCCCAGCTGTGGGTGAAGATCATCCTGGTGATCCTGCTGGTGGTCATCCTGTTTTTCATCGTCCGCCGTCTCTTTTTCCGGGGCCGGCGGGGTGGATACCGGGGCGGCTACTCCTATAGCGGCGGCTCCCGCTACAGCGGACGCCGCAGAAGAAGATAACGAAAACCGCCTGCTGCACAGTGTGAACTGAACCAGTAAAAGCGGACAATAGACAAAACGCCCCCTGATGTAGGAAAATGGAAGTACTACATCAGGGG
>NZ_CALWOJ010000065.1 GCF_944383115.1 uncultured Flavonifractor sp.
CAGCCCAACTCCATCCTGACCCGTGAGCAGGCTGCCAAGATCATCTGCTACCTGCTGCTGGGTGAGGAGTCCGCTGAAAAGCTGACCACCAACTCCACCGTGTTCAACGACGTGGCCGCTGACCGCTGGTCCGCCCCCTTCATCGGCTACTGCGTGAACCTGGGCATCCTGGCCGGCGACGGCAACGGCAACTTCTTCCCCGAGGGCAAGCTGACCGGCGCCGCCTTCGCCAAGATGCTGCTGGTTGCTCTGGGCTATGATGCCAAGATCGAGAACTACGTTGGCTCCGACTGGATGATCAACGTGGCTTCCGACACCATCGAGGCCGGCATCTCCCCCAAGGGCCTGGTGCTGTCCAACGAGCTGTCCCGTCAGGACGCTGCTCAGATGGCTTTCCTGACCCTGACCGCCAACACTGTGAAGTACGAGAACAAGGGCGCCGACATCAACTTTGGTGACGGCAACTCCATCAACTTCGGCGCTTCTCAGGCTGCTACCATCACCAACAGCAAGAGCGACGACTATCGCACCTATGATGCTGACACTGACGACCGCGATACCGTTCAGCAGTTCTGCGAGAAGTACTTCCCCGACCTGAAGAAGGACACCACCACTGCCAAGAACATCAAGGACGACTTTGCCCGTCCCGGCTATGCCTGGACCTACAAGAAGGACGTCGTCTCCTTCGTGGCCGACACCCCCGTGGCTACTTACGCTGGCGCCGACTTCGACAAGGATACTGTCAAGGATCTGAAGGAAGACTACACCAAGGTTGACACCGCTACCGTGTACTATAACGGCAGCGTGGCTGGCGGCGTTAACCTGGCCAAGCTGCAGACCAGCGTGAACGGCTACAGCATTGAGGTCTATGCCAACAGCGACGACGAAGTCACCGCTATTGTCGTGACCGAGCCCTATGTTGTTGAGGTTGCCGCCATCAATACCGATGACGATGACGCCGTTACCAGCGTGGACCTGACTGTCTACGAGGCTGGCTACTACATCACCAACAGCAACTACGCCTCCCTCACCGTTAATGTGAAGGACGACGCCGATGCTTATGCCATGATCAAGGACTACGCTGAAGAGGACGTGTTCATGGCCTTCCTGAAGCCCGGTTGGGACGTGGCTACCGACATGGACGCCACCTTCCTGGCTGTGGATGACGTTGAGACTCTGGACGGCAAGGTTACCTCCAGCAGCAAGGACGCCACCTACAACGGCTGGATTAAGATCGACGGCACCAAGTACGAGTTTGCTAACGAGTACAGCCAGATCGAGGTCAAGACCGGTTCCGAGGGTACCTTCTATCTGTACAACGACTATGTTGTCCACTTCGACGGCAGCTCCGAGAACGACACCGAGTACCTGTATGTGGTTCGCTCTCACGATGACACCTCCGGCGCTTGGGGTGAGACCCGCAACTATGCCGAGGTCGTCTACACCGACGGTACCTCCGAAGTGATCGACACCAAGGAGAAGTACGCTGCTGGCGTGTACAGCTTCGAGTACGACAAGGACGAGGAGTACTACGTCCTGAACGACAATGTGACCTCCAGCACCATCAACATTCAGAAGGGCAAGACCTACATTGATGGCACCACCACTGCTGACAGCGCCACCGTGTACGTCTCTGTCAAGCTGGATACCAAAAAGTTTGACTCCGCCAGTGTGTACACCGGCTACAAGAACGTGCCTTCCATGACCGCTACCACCGGCTACGTTGTGGCTGAGAGCGGCAAGGCTGCCGACTATGTGTTCATCGTGGACGGCGCCACCGTTGCCTCCGCTGACGACATGATCTACATCGCCGGCGCTTCCGTTGGCGGTCCTGTGGACGACGCCGACCTGGGCGAGTACTACACCTACAACGCTGTTGTGGACGGCGAGATCGTGGAGATCATGGTCGCCAAGACCGCCGGCGACAAACTGGACGGCCTGTACGACACCTACAAGGTGGACGACGACAACATTTACTCCAGCCTGACCGGCGCCTCCGAGGGTACTGATTATCACCACACCACTGGCGAGTTCAAGAAGGCTGCCAACGAGGTCATCACCGTCGGCAATGACGGCACTATGGCTTACGCTGACGATGTGGCTGTGTATGTGGTTGCTGCCGACGGCACCATCACCGCTGGCTCCATCAACCGCAACTACTCTGACCTCGCCGGCATCGACTACACCCTGAACAGCGACGGTGCTGTCACCGTTCTGTACCTGGTGAAGAACGCCTAATCGTTCTGAGGTCATAAAAGTCAGATGGGGATTTCCCCTCTGATGGTTCGGTAAAAAGGGCGCGCTGCTTATGCAGCGCGCCCTTTCTTTATATCCGTCAGGCCAGGGCAAAATAGCGGTAGGTGCTACCTAACTCGTTCAGTTGTCGGCCTGCGGTATCGCTGTACCAGGAGAGGGTATTCCCCGACCAGGTGAGGGTTTGGTTGAGGCAGGAAGCACTGCCATGTGAAATGCCAATGCCGGAACTTTTTGCTTGGCCGCGGAGTACAACCGTACCCGCGTCCAGCTCCTCCAGATCGTCCACTACGATGACAACCACGTCCGGCTCAAAAGGAAACTCCAGCCGATTGAGGTGTTCCTTTCCGTGTTCCCCGGTACCTACATAGCTGCCCGACACGGTCTGCACCACCTTGCCCGCCAGACCGTTCAGCGCCGTGTCGATCCTGCTGAAGTCCTGGTTGAAATCTGTCCGCAGAAAGTTGTCCTCCGGCTCCCACTGGTGAAGCTGATAATTTTGGGTATAACTTGCCACATTCATTCCTCCTTGTTGTGATAGTTGCCCTCGCCTGTACGACTATGTGTCTGCTTGCTGCACGGAGAAAAGAAACCGGGAAGCAACCCATGCTATTGGCAATAGGGGGGAAATATGGTATGATTACAGGCGGCGGCTTTTGACAATGGGCCGCCTCTGTTTCAGAGGAAGGTGTGTGTCATGGCAGACTGGACAAGGACTCCCTTCGGGGTGACCGCCGACGGAAGAGCGGTGGAGCAGTGGACGGCCCGGGCCGGAGGGTACAGGGCCGATGTGCTGACTTACGGCGGTATCCTCCGCAGCTTCGTGGTGGAGGGCAGAGACGTGGTGCTGGGGTGCGATACCCTGGCGGACTATGAGAAGCAGGACAAATATTTCGGCGCACTGGTGGGCCGGGTGGCCAACCGCATTGGCGGCGCGGCCTTTGACCTGAATGGAAAGCACTATTCCCTGGCCGCCAACAACGGCCCCAACTGCCTCCACGGCGGGATCCACGGGTTTCATGAGGCAGTGTGGGAGGCAGCGATCCGCCACGGGAAGTTGGTACTCTCCCACATCAGTCCCGACGGGGAGGAGGGGTTTCCCGGTACCTTGCGGGCAGAGGTGAGCTATGATCTCACCTCCGACGGAATGCTGACACTGGACTACCGGGCTGTCAGCGACCAGGACACGCTGTGTAATCTGACCAACCACAGCTACTTCAACCTGATGGGCCATGGATACGGTTCTCTGGAGGGACAGCGGGTACAGATCTATGCCAGCGCCATAACAGAGAACGACGCCAACAGCACCCCTACCGGCGCGTTGTTGGCAGTGGAGGGTACCCCCTTTGATCTGAAAATCCCCCGGGAATTTCTGCGCGGCCTGGCCATGGAACATCCTCAGCTTACCGTGGGGAACGGTTACGATCACAATTTTGTGCTGGGTACCCAGCCTGTTTGCCCCTTTGAGCTGGCCGCCCGGGTTACCGGCGGCGGGCTGTGTCTGGAATGCTACACCACCCAGCCCGGCCTCCAGCTCTATACCGCCAACTACCTGGACGGTGTGCCGGGAAAGGGAGGGGCGGTGTACGGGCCTCGCTCCGCCTTCTGCCTGGAGACCCAGAACTGGCCTGACGCCATCCATCACAGCGCCTTCCCCAGTCCCGTCCTGCGGGCGGGGGAGGAGTACCGCCATACCACGGCTTACCGGCTGGCTACCCTGTCCGGTGGGGAAGTCGTGCCATAAAAGAAAAAACGCCGGTCTGCCGCATCCATGCGGCAGACCGGCGTTTTTATCAGCAAGCGGCCAGCAGATTTGCCCGTTCCTGCTCCAAAGCAGCCCGTCGGACGGCAAAAGACTGCTCTGTTTCGTCCAGGGTGCGCAGCGCGGCCGTCAGCTTCATCCGCACCTCAGACACGCCCTCCTGGGCCTTTTTGATGCTGGACTGGACGTACCAGTCCGAGAACAGCCCGTCGAAGAAATAGTCGGCAAAGGTGGCAAACTCTCCAATTTGGACATTGGGTAGATCCAAATTTCCCACATCGGCCAGCTCGGTACGAAAGTCGGCCAGGGCCCGCTGAGCGTCCTGGATGCTGGACTGGGCGCTGTCCAGCCGATCGTGCTTGGCCATTGTAGCGATCAGTCCGCCGCCCAGCATGTCCCAGGTACCCCAGCTGCGGGCGCTGTCCAGGTCGTCCTGCACCTGACCCAGCAGGTCTTTGGCCCGTTTGCCGGCGGAGAGGGCCTCTTGGATCTCTTTCTGCTGATGCCCCAGCAGGGCAAGCTCCCGGTCCAGCTCCATCAATCGGCTGCCCTGGACGCCCCCCATATCTTTGACCAGCTCCGCCTTCTCGCGCCACAGCGCCTCCAACTCCTGGGGCGCGTGTTTCAGGCTGTCCCGCTGGCGGATCAGATCGCTCAGCTTCCGCTCCAGATAGTCCAGGTCGGCCACGGCCTGGTCGTACTGGCATTTGGCTGCAAGGGCCTCCCGGCGCTCCCGGTCCAGCCGCTCCTCTTTATTTCCGGTGAGGGAGAGCAGAAGCGCATGCAGGCCGCCCCGCTCCAGTTTGTCCACATCCTCCTGCTCCTTGCGGAACATCCCGGCGGTCTCCTCCACCCGCGCCTGCCGCTCCTCCCGCTGGCGGTGAAGGTCCTCCACCTGAGCGGAAAGCTGCGCGCGGCGGGCTTCGGCGGCGCTCAGAGCCGCAATCGCCTCGTCGATCTCTTTCAGACGCTGATCCATACAGCACTCCCCCTTCTTTTCTGATTTTACACGCATAGGGGCATGGACGCAAGGAAAACCGCTGGACTTGCGGTCCAAAAGCGGGTAAAATATTGGTTACAACCCCGCTGCAAAGGAGAACGCTATGGATACCATCATTCAGATCCTGGCCCGTGAACTGGGACAGAAGGAGACATACATTCAGAACGTGGTAAACCTCATCGACGAGGGCAACACCATCCCTTTCATTGCCCGCTACCGGAAGGAACTGCACGGAGCGATGGACGATACCACCCTGCGTGCCCTGGCTGACCGGCTGCAATATCTGCGCAATCTGGACAAACGCCGGGAGGAGGTCAAGGCCGCCATTGAGGGCCAGGGTAAGCTGACGGAGGAACTCTCCGCCGCCATTGACGCTGCCGCCACCCTGGCGGAGGTGGAGGATTTGTACCGCCCCTACAAACAGAAGCGCCGCACACGGGCCACCATGGCAAAGGAGAAGGGGCTGGAGCCCCTGGCCGATCTGCTCTACGACCAGGCGATGGACGGCCCTGTGCCGGAAGAAGCCGCCGCCGGGTATGTGGACCCGGAGAAAGGGGTTGAGAGCGTTGAGGACGCCCTCCAGGGCGCCAGCGATATCATTGCCGAACGGATCTCAGACGACGCCAACATCCGAAAGCTGCTGCGGGAACTGACCTGGAGGAAGGGCTATCTGGTGTCCGCTGCCGCCGATAAGGAGCCGGAAGATACGGTATATCGACTGTATTATCAGTTCCGGGCGCCGCTGAACCGCCTCCAGGGCCACCAGGTTCTGGCCATTAACCGGGGCGAGCGGGAAGAGGTTTTGAAAGTAAGCGTGGAGATGGATCGGGAGGCCGCCCTGATCCCTGTGCGGCGGCAGGTACTCAACCCCGGCGCGCCTGCCATGACCTTCGTCCGGGCCGCCGCCGAGGACGCCTACGACCGGCTGATCTTCCCTTCCCTGGAGCGGGAGATGCGCAATCTGCTCACGGAGCAGGCCGATGAGGGAGCCATCAAAATGTTCGGGCTGAATCTGAAACCTCTGCTGATGCAGCCGCCGGTGAAGGGCTTTGTCACAATGGGCCTGGACCCGGGCTACCGCAACGGCTGCAAGGTGGCGGTGGTGGACGGTACCGGCAAGGTGCTGGACACGGCGGTGGTGTACCCCACCTTTAACGAGAAGAAAAAGCAGGAGGCCATTGACCTGCTGTCCAAACTCATCCGCAAGCACGGCGTGGCCCACATTGCCATCGGCAACGGCACCGCCAGCCGGGAGACCGAGCAGATGACGGTGGAACTGATCCGCAAGCTGGGAGGCGGGGTCAGCTATATGATCGTCAACGAGGCGGGCGCCAGCGTCTACTCCGCGTCCAAATTGGCCGCCGAGGAGTTCCCGGACTACGACGTGAATTTGCGCTCCGCCGTATCCATCGCCCGCCGACTCCAGGACCCGCTGGCCGAACTGGTGAAGATCGATCCCAAGTCCATCGGCGTTGGCCAGTACCAGCACGACATGCCTCAGGCGCGGCTGGGAGAGACCCTGGAAGGGGTTGTGGAGGACTGCGTCAATGCGGTGGGCGTGGATCTGAACACCGCCTCGGCGCCGCTGCTGGCCTATGTGGCGGGCCTGAACAACACCACCGCCAGGAATATCGTCAAATACCGGGAGGAGAACGGGGCCTTTACCACCCGAAAAGGGGTGTTGAAGGTGCCCAAGCTGGGGCCCAAGGCCTTTGAACAGTGCGCCGGTTTCCTGCGGGTACCCGAGAGCAAAAACGTGTTGGACCATACCGGGGTCCATCCCGAGAGCTACGAGGCGGCCCAGAAGCTGCTGGAGGTATGCGGCTACAGCCTGACCGATGTGGCGGCGGGAACTATTGACAAGCTGTCTGACCGGGTAAAGGCTTACGGCAGTGAGAAGGCGGCCCAGGCCTGCGGTGTGGGCCTGCCTACCCTGGAGGATATCGTCAAGGAGCTGCTCAAGCCCGGGCGGGACCCCCGGGATGAGTTGCCAAAGCCCATCCTGCGTACCGATGTGATGGAGATGAAGGATCTGAAGCCTGGGATGGAGCTGACCGGCACGGTGCGCAACGTCATTGACTTCGGCGTGTTTGTGGATATCGGCGTCCACCAGGATGGGCTGGTCCACATCTCCCAGCTGTCCGGCCGCCGGGTGCGCCATCCTTCGGAGGTATGTACCGTGGGAGACGTGGTCACCGTATGGGTGCTGGAGGTGGACGAGAAAAAGAAGCGGATCTCGCTGACCATGCGCAAGCCCAAGGAGGGGACGGTATGATCCTGAGCTTTGACCAGGTGGGCGACCTGCTGGATGAAATGGCGGAGGAATTTCCAGAGGCATTTTACCAGGAATTGAACGGAGGCATCTCCCTGCTGCCCGACACCCGGGAGGACCCGGAAGGGAAGGACCTCTATATCATGGGCGAGTACTGCAACGACATGATGGGGCGGTACATCAACCTCTATTACGGCTCCTTCGTCGCACTGGCCCAGCAGGAGGACTGGACGGAGGAGGACTGGGAGGACGAGCTGTACACCACCCTGGCCCATGAGTTTACCCACCATGTGGAGGGCCTGGCCGGCGAGCGGGGCCTTGAGATCAAGGATGAGTGGGAACTGGAACAGTTTCGCAGGGAACAGTCAGAGGAAGTGTAAGAATGGGGCGGACGCGCAGGCGTCCGCCCCATTTTGTGTGCTGCCGTTATAGTTCCCGCACCAGCTTTACCGCTACCCCCACAATGCGGGCCACACCCTGCTCAAAGTCCCGCAGAGGAATGATCTTCGGCTCATAGTAGGGGTTTTCCGGCTGGAGGATCACCATGCCCTTCTGACAGCGGAACCGCTTGAGGGTTGCATCCTCCCCGTCTACCAGACAGGCTACGATCTGGCCGTTTTCCGCAGTGGATTGCCGCCGGATCAGCACCAGATCCCCGTCCCGGATACCGGCGTTGATCATGCTGTCCCCGATGACCCGCAGGTAAAAATGCTCCTCCGGGTCGGGTACGTCGGCGGCGGCATAGCCCTCGATCTGCTGGCTGGCCAGGATGGGCGTCCCCGCCCGGATGACCCCCAGAATGGGGACTACCGGTTCCCGATGGGCGGGGCAGGGAGGGCGCCGGGGTACGTTGAACCCCTGTAGCCACAACGGATCTACCCCCAATGAACGGGCAATGGCGGCTGCGGTTCCGATTTTGGGTTCGCGCTGACCCAATACATAGCGGTTCAGGGTCTGAGGATTCATGTTCAGCCGGTCCCCCAGCTGCTCATAGCTGAGACCTGACTCATCCATTAGGCTGCGCAGACGGGCGCCGAAGGTGCTCTCCTGCTCCATACCAGTTCCCTCCTGTCCAATTTGTGGGTCTATTCTATCACATTTTATCACCAAACGCAACTTGTTTCGACAAAAAATGATTGACTTATATCTCCGTTTGGTGTTATTATAGCGTTACGATAGAACGAAAGTTCCATATATGGGTAATTCTATCACCGTTTGGGGATTTCTGGAACATAAAAAATGCCCCGCCTTCTGGCGAGACATTTTAATTGGTGGAGGAGGGTGGATTCGAACCACCGAAGCGAATCGCAACAGATTTACAGTCTGCCCCCTTTGGCCACTCGGGAACTCCTCCATATGAACTTGTTGGAGCTGGTGGACGGACTCGAACCCCCGACCGGTTGATTACAAATCAACTGCTCTACCAACTGAGCTACACCAGCACACAGCTCGTCCACAGCGAATGTTATTTTATCAGGTGGAGGTGGATTTGTCAAGAGAAAAAACGGCTTTTTTAAAAAAATAGGGGAGGGGTTGGTATCCGGTTACGGGTATGGACAGACCCGCTGCGGGACATGCAGCGGGCGCCCCCGACGGGATGGTGCCGTCGGTGTGGCCTGGAATTGTACGGTCAGGAATGGGAACTGTGCGCGCTATGCCGGGCCGAGCTTATAGACAGAGAAGAGGCGAACTGGAATGACATTACAGGAGTTATCGGTACAATATCGCGCCGGCGCAGAGGCGCTGCGGGAACGGGTCAGGCTGCTGGAACGCCGGCGGATGACGGAGGAGGATGAACGCTGCTGCCGCCTGTTGGACGAACGGATTCGTCGGCTGGGGACCATGTGGCGGGAGACCAGGGACTTGGCCGTTTTGTGTGAACGCTATTATGACAGGGGGTATCGCTGCAATGTCAGATACACGATATAGAAGAGGAAAGGCGTTTGCCGCCGATATGGCGGCCTATGCGCTGGCGATGGCGGAGGATAACTCCGAACAGATGGAGCGGCTGCGCCGCAACGTAACTTTGGCGCTCCGGGAGGATGTAACGCCCCGGCAGCGGGAGTGTATGCTGCTCTACTATGAAAAGCAGCTCAATATGCGTCAGATCGGGGAATTGATGGGGATCGACAAATCCACGGTTTCCCGTACCATCAAGCGGGGAGAGACCCGGCTGCGCCGCTGTCTGCGCTACGGAGCGGGACAGCTATTGACGCCGCCGGAATGAGACCGGATTTTTCTATGGTGCAGGATGTTGAAATTTTGCGCCGTTCCATGATATACTTGCTTCCGTAAAACCGCGAAAATGGGCGAAGGGAGGAAGTTATTTTGGAATTGAATTTGTCCCAGAAACAGACCCAGACCCTCTCTCCCCAGATGATGCAGTCTATGGAGATCCTGCAAATGGGGTCTCAGGAATTGCTGGAATACATCGAGGAGGCTGTCCAGGAGAATCCGGTGCTGGAACCGGAAGAACGGTATAACAAGGCGGATGAGACCGATTTGCTCCGGCGTAAGCTGGAGTGGCTGGAGTCCACCGATCCCCAAAACCGCTACTACCACCGACAGGATACCGAGGAACAGGATGACCGGCTCAGCAACTACGGTACGGTGGAGGACAGGGAGGACAACCTTTATTATTATGTACTTTCCCAGCTCAAAACGCTGGATCTGCCGCGGGAAGTGATGGACGCAGGGGCATTCCTGGTGGAGAGCCTTAATGGAAACGGTTGGCTGGACGAGCCTCTGGACGCTCTGGCCGCCGACTACGGCTGCCCGCTGGAGGTGCTGGAGCAGGCCCTGGCCGCCGTCCAGTCCCTGGAGCCTGCCGGCGTGGGGGCGCGGGATCTGTCCGAGTGCCTCCATCTCCAACTGATCCGCCGTACGCCGGTGGATCAGTTGGCGGTGCGTATTGTGGATAGCCAGTTGGACGCCCTGTCCAAGAGCAGATATGGCCTCATCGCCAGAGAACTGCAGGCTACGCCCGAAGAGGTGCGGGCCGCCTGTGAGTTGATCCGCAGCCTCAATCCCAGGCCGGGTACCGGCTTTGCCGCCCGGGAAAATCTGACCTACATCAATCCAGACATCATCGTGGTCAGCTTTCCCGATCATTTCGAGTTGTTGACCAACGATTATTACTTCCCCACGTTGGGGATCAGCGGGTACTATACCCGCCTGATGAAGGAGAGCGACGACCGACAGGTGAAAGACTACCTGACCGGGAAGGTGAAGCAGGCCAAATGGCTGGTCCATGCCATCGAGCAGCGGCGTTCTACCCTGATGTCCTGCGCCAGCTGCATTCTGGAATTGCAGGAGGACTTTTTCCGGCGCGGGCCGGGCCACCTGGTACCCATGTCTCTGGCTGATGTGGCGGTATGCGTCGGCGTCCATGAGTCCACGGTGAGCCGGGCGGTGAAGGACAAATACATCCAGTGTTCCATGGGGGTCTATCCCCTGAGCTACTTTTTCTCCCGCAGTTTGGGGACGGGCAGCGAGGACGTCGCGTCCCCGGACGCGGCCAAGGCCCTTCTGAAGAAACTCATTGCCGGGGAGGATAAGAAAAAGCCCCTGTCCGACCAGAAACTGTGTGAGCTGATGACCGCCCAAGGCTGTCCACTCTCCCGGCGTACCGTGGCCAAGTACCGGGATGAACTGCACATACCAAGCACCACCGGGCGCAAACAATACGAGTAATCTGGGAGGAGATCATGGATTTCAAAGCGGTTTATTTCGATTTTGACTACACCCTGGGCGATGCCACGGAAGCCATTGTGGCCGGCTTCCAATACAGCTTTGAGCAAATGGGGCTGCCCCAGCCGGAGCGGGAGGCGGTGCGCCGCACCGTTGGCATGACCCTGGAGGACAGCTATACCGCTGTGACTGGGGATGAAACGCCGGAACACCGGAAGCAGTTTCTGGTATACTACCGGGAAAAGGCGGCCCCCCTTCAGGTGGAGGTGACCCGGCTGTTTCCCGGCGCGGCGGAACTGCTTTGCGCACTCCGTAATGCCGGCATACCGGCGGGAGTTGTGAGTACCAAGCATACAAGCACGCTGCAGGCAGTGCTGGAGAAACAGGGAGTTTTGAACTGCCTGACATCCGTTACCGGCGGAGACCAGGTGGATCGGCCCAAGCCGGACCCCCAGGGCCTGTTGACGGCGATCGCCGCCCAAGGACTGAGCCCGGCTGAGATCCTCTATTGCGGCGATACCCTGATTGACGCCCGGACCGCCCAGCGGGCAGGCTGCAGCTTCTGCGCCGTCCTGAACGGCACCACTACCCGGCAGGAATTTGCCGACAGTGGATTGCCGCTGGCCTATGTGGCGGAGGATCTGTGGAGCTTGAAGGCCTGGCTGGGCCTGTAAACTGCAGAGAGATGGAAACGGGTTTGGGCGGCGACGGCCGCCCAAACCCGTTTTAAAAGCAACAGAGGAAAGGACAACGGGGCCCCGAATGGGGCCCCGTTGTCCTTACAGAGAAAAAGAGGGGAAAGAGGAGAAATCGAGTTATTTGCCCAGACGGCGGACCATTTCCTTGGCACAGAAAGTAGCCACGTCGTCGGCATAGGTGCCGGCGCCGAAGCCGGCGTCATAGCCCAGCTCCTTGGCCAGAGCATGGGTGATACGGGCACCGCCGCAGCAGAAGATATACTTCTCGCGGACGCCCTCGGCCTCGGCCAGCTCGATGAGTTCGGTGAGGTTCTGGATGTGTACGTCCTTCTGGGTCACGGTCTGGGACACCAGCAGCACGTCGGCATTGACCTCGGCGGCCTTCTTGAGGAATTCCTCGTTGGGCACCTGGGAACCCAGGTTGTAGGCCTCGATCATCTCATAGCGCTCCAGGCCGTAGTGGCCGGCGAAGCCCTTCCGGTTCATGATGGCGTCGATACCCACGGTGTGAGCGTCGGTGCCGGTGGAAGCGCCGATGACCACCAGCTTGCGGCCCAGCCGCTCCTTGATGAATTCGTCGGTCTCGTCCATGCCCATGGCCTCATCGGCCACGGTCTGCACAACGATCTCGTTGTAGTTGATGGAGTGGGTCAGAGAGCCGTACACCACATAGAAGGTGAAAGCCTCGTCCAGCTTCTGGCGGAGCGCCACGTTGGGGTCGGCCAGGCCCATCTTCTGAGCCATCAGCACGGCAGCCGCGGCACCCTTGTCGTCGTCCTTGACGGGCAGGGTGAAGGAGAGCTGCACCTTGCCGTCGTTCATGGTGTCGCCATAGGGTTTCAGCCGGGTCAGGTCCAG
>NZ_CALWOJ010000066.1 GCF_944383115.1 uncultured Flavonifractor sp.
TTCTTCATGGCCTCGATGTAACCCCGGGCCTCCTCCTCGCTCTCCACCGGCCAGACATGGCCGATGAACCGGGAGCGTTTTTCCACAAACTCGGTCTCCGAGGGGGCGGTGGGGATGTAGTATTCCCTCATCGGACCTCCCACTCCCTTCTGGTGATGGCAAAGTAGTGGGCCAGCCGGGTCTCACTCAGCTGTTCCACCGGCTCCACCCGGCTGAGGCGATAGGTCATACCGCATTTCTGCATCACCCGCTTGGATTTGCGGTTGCCGTCATAGTAGGCGGCCCAGATGGCGGCATAGCCCAGATCTGCAAAGGCGTGGCGGAGGATGGCCTCCACCGCCTCAGGGATCAGGCCCTGACCCCAGCAGTCCCGGGCCAGGGAGTAGCCCACCTCCTCGCTGGGAGTACCCAGTTCAGTTCGGTGCTTGCCCACAAACCCGGCGGAGCCAATGAGCCGCCCGTCGGTCTTGCGGATCACCGCCAGGGTATCGGAGGGCAGGAAAATGTCCCGGATCACCCGCAGGCTCTCCGCCACGTCGGCATGGGGCTTCCATCCCGCCCAGGGGCCTACCTCCGGGTGGCTGGCGTAGGCATATAACCCTTCCGCGTCCTCCTCGGTAAAGGGACGCAGCAGCAGGCGTTCGGTCTCCAGTGGTTTCATGGTGTTGCCCTCCTTCATATGCCTTAGTCTTCCCAAAACTCCTTGGGGGGCGTCCAGCCGGACACGATATAGTCCTTTAACCGGCCCAGCTGGATGGGGGTACAGATGGCCTCCACCTCGATGGTCTCACCGTAGTCCACCCGCTCCACCTTGGCCTCCCGGTGGAGCATGTCCACCAATCCCCCTTTGTCGTAGGGGATGTGGAGTACCACCTTCTGCGCGCCGGTATCCAGCCGGTCGCCGATCATGTGCAGCAGCTGATCCAGCCCCTGGCCCGTCCTGGCGGAGATGGACACGATATCCTCCCCGTGGGGCAGAATCTCGCTGGGGCAGCGGTCAATCTTGTTGAACACGTCAATGCGGGGGGTGTGTTCCGCCCCCAGCTCGCAGATCAGCTTCTCCACCACTTCCGCCTGCTCCCGCCACTCCGGGTTGGAGGTGTCGATGACGTGGAGCAGCAGGTCGGCATAGGACAGCTCCTCCAAGGTGGCCTTGAAAGCCTCCACCAGATGGTGGGGCAGCTTGCGGATGAAGCCCACCGTGTCACTGAGCAGCACCGTGCAGGTATCGGAAATCTCCAGGGTGCGGGTGGTGGTATCCAGGGTGTCGAACAGCCGGTTGTTGGCGGGAATATCCGCCCCGGTCAGCTTGTTGAGCAGGGTGGACTTGCCGGCGTTGGTATAGCCCACGATGGCCACCACCGGCACCTCGTTCTTCTCCCGGCGGGATCGCTGGGTGGCCCGCACCCGGCGCACCTGCTCCAACTCCTCCCGCAGTTTCTGGATTTTTCTGCGGATGTGCCGCCGGTCGGTCTCCAGCTGGGTCTCACCAGGGCCGCGGGTGCCGATGGCGCCCTCCTGCCGCTCCAGATGGGTCCACATACCCAGCAGCCGGGGCAGCAGGTACTGGTACTGGGCCAGCTCCACCTGGAGGCGGCCCTCCTTGGTGCGGGCTCGCTGGGCGAAGATATCCAGGATCAGGGCTGCCCGGTCCAGCACCTGGACCTTCAGATCCTCCGACAGGGCCCGCTGCTGGGAGGGGGACAGGGGGTTGTCCACGATGACCATATCCGCCCCCATTGCGTCCACCAGTTCCTTCACCTCCGCCACCTTGCCCTCACCGATGAAGGTGCGGGGGTCGGGGGTATCCTTGTTCTGGAACACGGTGCCTACGCATATGCCCCCCGCCGTCTCCAGCAGGTCGGCCAGCTCCTCCATGGAGGAGTCGTCGGCATTTTCCGCCTCGGACAGGCAGTGGGCGTTGAGGCCCACCAGCACTGCCCGGTTGATGGCTTTTTTCTCTTGGTTTTCTGTCATTTGTCCTCCAACGGGCGCGCAATGCGCGCCCCTACGTTATACTTTCCGCAAGACCTCCAGGATCTCGCCGATGAAGATGCGGTGATAGTCCTTCTCAGGGTACCACTTGCCGTCGATCTCCCCATCCAGGAAGTGGGTGGGGTCCATATCCTGCCAGTAGGCCTTTTTACACACCAGCACCAGGTCGGCCTCCTCAAAGTAGGGGGCACCCTCTGCCGTGGCAACCGTAAAGCCGCACTCCTTCACCTTGTCCACATCCCGGCCGCTCTTGGAGCCGCACAGGGCCAGGGCCTTCCGGTATCCCTCCCCGAAGAAGCACAAGGTAAAGGTATCCTCCCGCTCCACAAACTCCAGGGTGTACCGCTGGGGTCGGATGTAAACGGTGGCCACCGGCTTGCCCCACAGCACACCCAGGCCGCCCCAGCTGGCGGTCATGGTGTTGCACTTCTCCTCTGTTCCGGCGGTAATGAGCATCCACTGATCCCCAATCAGGGAAAAGACGTTTTGATCCAACGCCTTGGGATCGATCTTTTCAAACATAGCAGGCACCTCCTGTTGTCTTTACTCTATATTATATGTGCCTTTCCGAAAAAAAGAAAGGTGTTGTATAAGTGAAAAAGGACCCGTACCGAAACCGGTACGGGTCCCTCACATACGAACTTACTTCTTGTCCAGGCCGAACTTCTTGTTGAAGCGGCTGACACGTCCGCCAGTATCCACCATCTTCTGCTTACCAGTAAAGAAGGGGTGACACTTGGAGCAGACTTCCACGCGAATGTCCTTCTTGGTAGATCCGGTTTCGATCACATTACCGCAAGCACACTTGATGGTGGTCTGTTCGTAGTTGGGATGGATGCCTTCCTTCATGTCGTGTTCACCTCTTTCTCGTTCTGGATGAAGCGGCGCAGCAAACCTCCACGCCTTATAAACGCTAGAATATGATAGCACAAAGGCTGGTGGATTGCAACCGTTTTTTTCAGAAATTTTCAAATTGCTACAGATCCACACCCCGATCCAGGGCAAAGAACCACAGCACCCGGCGCACCACCGGTTTCCCGGTGATCTCCTCCAGAGCCCGGCTGTAGGCCTCTAGCTGGGGACGGTAATGCTCCGCCCGCTCCGCCACGGTGCGCTGGGTCACCCGGTCGGTCTTGAAGTCCACCACCGTGATCCCCTCCAGGGTCTCATAGTAGCAGTCCACCACGCCCTGGAGCAGCACCTGCTCCCCCTCCCCAGCCTGGGGATCGTATTGGCAGGCGGGTACCAGAATGGAAAACTTGAATTCTCGGCGCAGAGAGACGGAGGACAGCAGCTGCTGCCCCAATTCCGACTGGAAGAAGGCGGCGATGGGAGTGGGGTCCACCGCCTCCCCCTGCTGGGGGGTGATGTACTGCTCCGCCATCAGGCGGGATATCTCCCCACGCACCCCCTCCACCGTCTCGGCCTTCTCAAAGTCAATGTATTGCAGCACCAGATGGAGGGCGGTACCCTGCTGGGCGGCGGTAAGGCCCAATTCCTCGGCGGCAAACCGGGGCCGTCCGAAGCTGAGAGGCCGGGCGGGCCGGGGGGCCTCCTCCGCCGTCTCCTCGTCCAGGTCGCGGCCCTTCAGCTGGGTGGCGGTGAGCTTGGAGGGGATGGCCGTCTCTCTGGCATAGGGATAGCTCCAGCGCAGCACCGCGGCCAGGGCCACCCCATCCTCCGTCTCCTCCACTCCCCGTTCCGGGGCTGTCCAACGATGGGGCGGCGTCTGGGCCAAAGGCGTGCCGTCCACGAACCGGATGTTCCACGCCGGGCCGAAGGGGGCGGCGGGAACCTCCACCTCCTGCTGTGCCGCCCGGCGGAGGGCTCCCGCCTCGGGGCGACACAGAGCGTGGAGCAGCACCCACTGGCCCACGCTCTGGCAGGCCAGCAGCACTTGTGGGTCCACCGGGTATCCGCTGTCCCCCGCCAGCTTCTCCAGATCCTTTCCGCCCCCGGTGAGGGCCACCGACAAAATCAGCTTCTCCTTGGCCCGGGTCATGGCCACATAGAGAAGGCGCAGCTCCTCCGCCATCATCTCCCGCTCCAACTGGCGGGCCACCGCCATCCGGGCCAGGGTGGGGTACTCGATGCCCCGCTCCACGTCCAGGCCCTTGGGGCCTACCCCCAGCTTGGGGTGGAAGAGGATGGGGCGGCTCATGTCCTCCCGGTTGAGTCGCCGGGCCAGCCCGCACAACAGCACCACCGGGAACTCCAGGCCCTTGGACTTGTGGATGCTCATAATGCGCACCCCGCCGCCGGTGCGGCCGGGGGTGGGGGGCGTCAGGGTATTTCCGTTGTCCCGCAAGCGGGTCAGGTAGGTAAGAAATCGGAACAGGCCCTTGTGGCCCGCCCCCTCGAACTGCCGGGCCAGCTCGGCCAGAGCCAGCAGGTTGCCCTGCCGGGCCTCCCCCTCCCCCATGGCGCCGAAGATGCCCAGTAGGTTGGTGCGGTCATAGATGTGCCACAGCAGTTGGTGGCAGCTCTCATCCCCCGACCCAAACCGCAGGTCGGCCAACTCGGCCAGGAAGGCCCGGCTGTCCGCGCCGTCGTCCGCTTCCAGGGCGGCGTAAAAGTCGGTATCCGGGCTGGCCGAGCGGATCTGGGCCAGCCGGTCGGCGGAGAAGCCGTACACCGGGGAGCGCAGCACCGAGATGAGGGGCACGTCCTGCCGGGGATTGTCCACGATCTGGAGCAGGGACAGGGCCACCGAGATCTCGGTGGAGGCGAAGAAGTCTCCTCCTCCCTCGGCCTCCCACAGGATGTCCCGCTCGGCCAGGGCTCGGGCATAGTGGCGCAGCACCGTGTTGGGAGAGCGGAGCAAAATTACAATATCGGCGGGCCGTACCGGGCGGGTACCCCCCTCTCCATCGGAGACGGGGAAGTTTTGGTCCAGTAGTTCCCGGATGCGGCGGGCGGCAAACCGGGCCTCCAGCAGATCCCGGCCCACCTGCTCCGTCCCCTCCTCCCCGTCGATGTCCCCGTCCAGGGCGTCCAGCTCCACACAGTAGTTGGAATCCGGCGGGAACGGAGCGCCAGGGTAGAGGGCCTGATCGTCGGCGTATTCCATCTCCCCAAAGGGCACCGACATAATGGCCCGGAACAGGTCGTTGCACCCCTCCAGCACCTCGGGCCGGGAGCGGAAGTTGCGGGACAGGATGACACGCCGCTCCTCCCCCTCCCCGGCCTCGGTATAAGGCTTGAAAGCACGGTACTTGCCCAGGAAGATGGTGGGGTCAGCCAGCCGGAAGCGGTAGATGGACTGCTTCACGTCCCCCACCATGAACAGATTGGTGCCGTCTTTGGACAGGGCGGAGAAAATGGCGTTCTGTACCTCATTGGTATCCTGGTACTCATCCACCATGATCTCGTCGTACCGGCTGCTCCACTGGCGGGCCAGCTCGGTGGGCTGGCCGTCCTCCCCCACCAGCAGGCGCACCGCCATGTGTTCCAGGTCGGAGAAATCCACCAGCCCGCGCCGGGCCTTCTCGGCGGCATAGGCCTCCTCAAAGTCCCGCACCAGGGCGAACAGCCCCCGCATGGCGGGGTACACCGTCCTGAGATCGGCCAGCAGGTCGTCCCCGCTGTCGGCAAACCAATCCTCCAGCTTCTCCAGCCGCTTTTTGCAGGCGTTGCGGATGGCCTTCACCCGCTCCACGGCGGCGGGATCGTCCACCATCTTCTTCCGGCCCACTGTGGGAAAGGGGATGGGCAACAGGGCACGAGCAGCGTCCCAGCCCTGGACCGCCGCTTTCTCAAACTGCCCCAGGGCCTGGGCGGTCTGGGCCACGCTGTCCCCGTAGTTAGCCAGCAGATTGGTATCCAGTTCACATAATGCTCCGGCTTCCTCCATCCGCCGCCGCCAGTAAGCCGCCTGCCCGGCGGCGTCGTTCAACAGCAGCCTCCCCCAAGGGGTCTGGGCCGGATCGGTGATCCCCTCCAGGGCAAAGGTGCGCTCCTGCTCCGCCAGCCAGGCGGCGGGGTTGGGGTGGGCCTGGACCCGGCCCCGGATGTCCAGCACAATCTGGACCAGCCGGGCGTCGTCCCGCCCGGCGGACATGGTGTCCACCAGCCGGGCAAAGTCTCCCTCAGGCTCCATCGACTCATACCGCCGGTCCAGCACGTCGTTGAGGGCGCGGAGCATGAGGATGCCCGCCTCCCCCTCGTCGCACAGCCGGAAGTCCGGGTCCAGATCCAGCAGATGTCCGCACTCCCGCAGCAGCTGGGCGCAAAAGGCGTGGATGGTGGAGATGCCCGCCTTGTACACCAGCGTTGCTTGTCGGCGCAGGTGGCTGTCGGCGGGCCGCAGGGCCAGCCGGTCGGACAGCTCCTCCACAATGCGGCCCCGCAGCTCGGCGGCGGCGGCCTTGGTGTAGGTGATGACCAGGAAGTGGTCAATGTCCGCCCCCTCCTCCACCCGGGCCAGCAGACGCTCCACCAGCACCCGGGTCTTGCCGGAGCCCGCCGCGGCGGAGACCAGAAGGCCGCCCCCCCGGTTGTCTACCGCCGCCTGTTGTTCTTCTGTCAGGGAAAAGGCCATCTGGTTCCCTCCTTTTTATTGGGTCGGATTTGGTTTACGGAATATCAGCTCTCCCACTTGCGGGCGTGGGCCTCGTCCCAGATCTGGGGGTCGCCTACGCCCACCTCCTCATAGCGGTATACCGGGTTCCTGCCCGCCTTCTTTTGGTTCACATAATCTTTCAGCACTTTCAGGGCCTTGCCCCCCAGCAGCAGGATGGCCACCAGGTTCACCAGAGCCATCAGGCCCATGAGTACGTCGGCCAGATCCCATACCATGGAAAAATTCATCTGGGCGCCGATGAAGATGGCCGCCACGCAGGTAAGCCGGAAGATGAGCAGTCCGACCTTGGAATCCTTGATGAATTTGAAGTTGGACTCGGTGTAGTAGTAGTTGCCCACCAGGGAGCTGAAGGCGAAGAGGAAGATGGAAATAGTGATAAAGATGGGGCCGAAGAAGCCCACCTGGGCGTGGACTGCCGCCTGGACAAAGTTCATACCCTCGCTGTAGGCGTCGATGGGCACCCCGGACAGCAGCAGCATAAGGGCGGTGGTGGAGCAGATCACGATGGTGTCAATGAACACGGACAGCATCTGCACCAGCCCCTGCTTCACCGGATGGGATACATCGGCGGCGGCGGCGGCGTTGGGGGCAGAGCCCATACCGGCCTCGTTGGAGTAGAGGCCCCGCTTGATGCCCTGCATGATGCAGGAGGCGCCGATGCCGGCGAACATGGCCTTGGGGTCGAAGGCCTGGGAGAAGATCAGGGAGATCATGTGAGGTACCTGGCCGATGTTCTTGATGGTAATAAAGAGACCCAGGGCAATATAGATGGCGGCCATCACGGGCACGATGCCGGAGGTAATGGCGCTGATGCGCTGCACGCCGCCAAAGATACACACACCGGTGAGGATGGCCAGTACCGCGCCCACCACCATAGGCCAGATGCTGTTGGAGTAGTCGGGCAGGTAATACTGGAGGGCGGAACCGGCGTTATAGGCCTGGAGGGCGTTGAAGCCGTAGGCAAAGCAGGCGATAAGCAGCACGGCGAACACCACGCCGAAGAAGCGGCTGCCCAGGGCCTTCTGGATATAGTAGGCCGGGCCGCCCACCCAGTTCTCCCCGTGCTTCTCCTTGTAGCACTGGGCCAGGGTACTCTCAATAAAGGCGGAGGCAGCGCCGATGAGGGCCAGCAGCCACATCCAGAACACCGCGCCGTAGCCGCCGATGAGGGTGGCGGCAATGATGGCGTTGGCCACACCGGCAATGTTGCCGGTACCCACCCGGGAGGCGGTGGAGATCATCAGGGCCTGGAAGGAGGAGATGTCCTTGCCGTCCTTCTTCTTCTCCCCCAGCACCCGGATGGCCTCGGGAAACAGGCGGAACTGCACCCCTTTGGTCCGAATGGTAAAGTAGAGCCCCGCGAAGATAAGCAGGGCGATGAGAATATAGGTGTAGAGGAAGTTGCTGGTGTTGCTCAAAAAGCTTCCAAAAAACGCCATAGAGTTGTAGTTCCTTTCTCTTATCTCTTAAGGAGATTTTGTGCTTGCTCGGTTGGATTTAAACGTCAGGCCTTCTATAGCCTGCCCCAAACAGGAGGCGATTTTACTCTTGCTCCACAGCCGCCCAGAAGTCCTCGCCCTTGACGGTAGGCAGCCACCGCTTTTTGTCGTTTCCCCTGCCCTCCTCAAAGTGGCAGGCGGCGGCGTAGTCACACCACTGGCAGGCATTTTGCTCCGGTCCCCGCCAGAAGGGGTCGGCGTTGATGTTGCCCGCCGCCAGCTCCTGGCCGATCTGCCGCAGGATGTGGTCGGTATGGCGGGCCAGCTTGCCCAGCCGTTGG
This sequence comes from uncultured Flavonifractor sp., assembly GCF_944383115.1. Classification (GTDB taxonomy): domain Bacteria; phylum Bacillota; class Clostridia; order Oscillospirales; family Oscillospiraceae; genus Flavonifractor. The sequence continues at coordinate 8,358 of NZ_CALWOJ010000066.1, forward strand.
GCGGACACCAGGGCCTCGCCGGTGATCTGCCCGCTCTTGTTTACCCGGACGGGCAGGAAGCGGATGGGGCCTTCCTCCGGGTCCTCCATTGCAGAGAGGACCTCCGGGTCGTCCAGCACCACGCCGCGGCGCCGCAGCTGGGCATCCACCTTCTTCTGGCGGTCCTGGTCGCTCATGGCCCGGCTGCCTGCCACCACCGCGTCCCGGGCAGGCAGGTATAGGACGCCAGCCCCTGTTATATCTTGATTGTAAAGGCCTTTTCCCTCACGTTCCAGCGTAAACAGGTAGAGCAGCATCTGAAGGCCCATTCCATGCCAAATATCTGTCAAGTCAAACGACTTGCGTCCCGTCTTGTAGTCTACGATCCGCAGGTATAGCCTGCCGTCGTGAACCCAGCCGTCCACCCGGTCCACAAAGCCGGAGATGCTGACGGTGATCCCGTCCACATTCAGCTCCACCGGGGGCAGATCCTTGCCGCTGCCGAAGCCCAGCTCAAAGGAGATGGGCTGGAACTGGGAGGCGCGCAGCTCCTGGGCCACGTTGTCCACCACGGCGTACACCGACTTGCGCAGGCGGCGGAAGAGGTACTGGAACCGGGCGTTCTCGCCCTCCAGTCCCCCCAGCTCTTCCTGCACATATTGCTCCACCACCTGATCGGTGAGGATACGCAGTTCCTCGGGCGGCACCTCTTTTACGCCTCCCCGCCCCTGGCAGGCCTTGAGGACGTGTTCCAGCACGAAGTGGATGAAGGTGCCGTATTCCGGGGCCTGGAACCCGGCGGTCCGCCGGGGCTCCGCCTTCAGTCCGTACTGCATGAAGTAGGAGAAGTGGCAGGCCTTGTACTTGTCCATCCGGGAGGCCGACATGGGTACCCGCTTCCCGTAGAGGACATCCACCGCCGGGCGGGACAGGGCGCCCCGTTCCAGAGAGGCGGCCCGGTTCATCCGCTCCACCAGGGGGGCGTAGTCCGGCAGCACAGCCAGAGCTGCCGCCGCCTGGGGGAACCGTCCTGCCAGTTCCAGGGCAGGTCGTGGAGCCGCCAGACGGAAGGAACCGTCCAGACGTCCCTCCTCCACCTGCCGCAGGCGGGGAAGCAGTCCCTTCATACGGGGGATGAGGAAGGCGGGGCGGTGTTCCTCGCCTCCGGTTCCGGCGGCGGACCAGCTGACGTAAAACTGCTCCCGGGGCAGGGCGCAGGTCTCATAGACGATGGTCATCTCCCGGTACAGCTTGTCCCCCGTCCGCGGGGCAGGTTCCAGGCCGTAGGAAGCCAGCAGGCTGCGGTCGTCGTCGCTGAGCAGCCCCGGCGAAGGGGACACCGCCGGGATGGCCCCGTCGTCCGCCCCCAGCAGGAACACCGCCCGATAACCCTTGTGGGCCAATCGGGGCATCTCCCCGGCGTTCACCCGGTCCAGGGACACCGGGATGGAACCTACGTCGTACTGAGAGAGTACCAGGGAAAAGAGTTTGGAAAACTCCTCCAGCTTCATTGGGGTATCCCCTAAAATCTGGGCGCACTGCTCCAGGCCGCCGCACAGGATGTCCCACAGCTGGGCGTACTCCTCCGCCAGGGCGGCCTGATCCCGCTGCCGCAGCTCCTCCGTCCGTTGAGCCAGCCGCTCCGGCACTCCCAAAGTTTCCAAAAAGCGGTATAGGGCTATGGCCTGACCCAGCCCCGTCTTGTCCGGCTGCTTCCGCAGCTCCTCCAGAGGGGCGGTCACCTGCCGCCGCAGGGCGTTGAGCCGCTCCAGCAGAGCGGTGTCCTCCTGGGTGAACTTGCGGCCGTAGCCCTTGGGGTGGTTGCTCCAGTCCTTTTTCCCCGTCCAGGCGCTCCCCTCCAGCCCCCAGGTGAGGGCATAGTTTTCCAGCAGATCCACGTCCTCCTGGCCCAGGCCGGTGAGGCCGGTTTTGAGGCAGCGGAAGAGGTCGTCGTACCGATATCCCCCCGCCACCGTATCCAGGGCGGCGGTGATAAGGGTGAGGATGGGCTTTTCCAAAATGTCGCTCATGCGGCTGAGAAACACCGGCACCCCATAGCGGGCAAACACCGTCTCGATGGTGGGGCCGTACCCCTCCAGGCTGCGGGCGCACACGGCGATGTCCCGGAAACGGTAGCCCTCTTCCCGCACCAGGCGCAAAATCTCCGCCGCCGTCCACTCTACTTCGGAGTAGGGGGTGTTGGCGGTAAAGAGGGTAACGCCCTCCCCGCCGTCCTCCAGCGGCGTCGGCCGGGGTGCAAACAATTCCTGTTCCAGGTAGGCCAGAGAGGGAGAACGGCCGGTTTTGTCCTCCGTCAGCACCTCGGTCCGGGCGGGTATTCCCCGCTCCCTGGCCAACCGCAGCAGCTGCCGGGCGGTGCGCCGGGCGGGGGAAAAAATACCCGCGCCCTCCTGATCCTCCTCCAGCTTGTCGCAGGTAAGGGCCACCGTCACCGACGCGCCCTGAGCCAGCAGGGCGGAAATCACCTGCCGCTCCTGGGGCGTGAAGTCGGTAAATGCGTCAACATAAAATGCCCTGCCCTGCGCCCATTGGGTCTGGGTCAAAGCCTGGGCCAGCCGGGTCAGTCTGTCCCGTGGATCGGCCCACCGCCGGGCGGTCATGGCCTCGTAGGCTCCATAGATGAGGGAGAGATCGCTCAGCTTGTCCCCCTCGCCGCCGCCGGTCTCCTGTCCCGCCGACCACAGCTGCTCCGGGGTGATGCAGCAGCTTTTCAGTTCGTCCACCGTGGCCAGCAGGCTGTTGAGGAAGGCGGGCTTCCGTGAGGGCCGCTGATACACCTTGAGCTGGTCGGCCACCGACTTGAGGGCGGCATACAACAGCAAAAGCCGGCCCCCCTGATCCAGGGTGGGGGCGGCCAGCCCGCCGCAGGCGGAGAACACCCGGTTTGCCAGCCGGGTGAAGGAGAGTACCTCAGCGTGGAGGGAGACGCTGTTGCCGCCCACCTGGCACAGGGCCCGCTCCATGTCGTGGGAGTGCTGCTCGGGCACAATGAGGATCTGGCTGGAGCCGCCGTGGGCAGCCATCGTCTCCAGCATGATCCTGGTCTTGCCGGTACCCGACCGGCCCAACAGCAAGTGCAGCATGGTCATCCCTCCTTCCTGGTCAATGGTAAAATTATAGCATATATGCCGTCCTGACACAATGCGCCCGACGTAAAAGGGGACTGCCGCAAAGGCGGCAGTCCCCTTTATGGTACTTTACCGGACGCCGTAGGTCTCCCACAGCGCCAGGGTGTTCTGATTCATGAGTTTTTCTCCAAACAGCTCCCGGAATTGCGCCGTCTTTTGCTTTCCCTGGGCCTTTAACGCCTCCATTTTGGCGCCGATCTCGCCTTGACGGGCCATCAGGCGCTCATAGGCATTCTCGAAAGCAGCCAGTCGGGCGGCAGCCGCTTGGTTTTGCTCCGGCGGGATGATCCAGGCGCCGGAGTCGTCCTGTTTCGTGATGCGCTCCATACCTTACTGGGGATTGACCGTGTAGTTGGGCGCTTCCTTGGTGATATAGATATCGTGGGGGTGGGACTCCTTCAGACCGGCGGCGGTGATCTGCATGAACTGGGCCTTGGTGTGCAGCTCCTCCACATTGTGGCAGCCGGTGTAGCCCATACCGGCCCGCAGGCCGCCCATCAGCTGATAGATGGTGTCGCCGGTCAGGCCCTTGTAAGGCACACGGCCCTCCACGCCCTCGGGTACCAGCTTCTTGTTGTTCTGCTGGAAGTAGCGGTCCTTGGACCCGCAGGACATGGCGCCCAGGGAGCCCATGCCCCGGTAGACCTTGAACTGACGGCCCTGATAGACCTCGGTGTCCCCGGGGGATTCCTCACAGCCGGCCAGCAGGGAACCCAGCATGACCACGTTGGCGCCGGCGGCCAGAGCCTTTGCGATGTCGCCGGAATACTTCACGCCGCCGTCGGCGATGATGGGAATGTCGTACTCGGCGGCCACACGGGCGGCGTCATAGACGGCGGTAATCTGAGGCACACCGATACCGGCTACCACGCGGGTGGTACAGATGGAGCCGGGGCCGATGCCGATCTTCACGCAGTCGGCCCCCGCCTCGATGAGATCGCGGGTGCCCTCGGCGGTGGCCACGTTGCCGGCAATCAGCTGCACGTCGGGGTACAGGGCCTTCACCCGGCGCACGCAGTCCAGGATGTTGTGGGAGTGT
>NZ_CALWOJ010000067.1 GCF_944383115.1 uncultured Flavonifractor sp.
GCAATGGAAAAGGACCGGGCGTTGAAGGCGGAGGCATTTTACGACGCGGCGCCCGATGAGCAGGTGCTGGCGACTGCAGAAACAGATCTCCGGCAGCTTATGGGTATGGCTGAGTAATATGAGGAGGAAGAAGATGTGAGCAAGTACACCATTTGCATCGACCCCGGCCACTGGCCCGGCAGCGTCAACTGCGCCCCGGACAAGTCGTACTGGGAGTATGAGTTTACCTGGGATCTGTACACCCGCCTGCGGCCCCTGCTGGAGAAACAGGGATTTACCGTTGTCGGGACTAGAACCCAGCAGGAAAACCCGTCTCAAACGGCCAGGGCCACCGTATCCAACAAGGCGGGAGCTGACCTGTTTCTCTCCATTCACTCCAACGCCGTCAGCGGCGGATGGCAGCCTCCCCGCGGCTTTACCGCATTTACCTCCAGCGGCCCGGAGACTGCTGAACGCAACCAGGCGGCCACGGCTATCCTCGGTGCAGTCAAAGACGCCGGCGTTATCCTGTTCGGCACCGGGAAGCCGTACTACAGAGGGTACACCGTCCTGACCGCAACCACCGCCCCCGCTGTCCTGCTGGAGTGCGGCTTCCACACCAACCGTGAGGATGTTGCGCTTTTGAAAGATCACGCTTACCGCGATAAGCTGGCCGCAGCCATTGCCCGCGGCATCATGGACTATTTCGGAATGGAGAATCAGCAGCCGGAGAGCGGAAACCCGGATCAGGCGGACTCGTGGGCGAAAGAGGCGTGGGCCAAAGCGGCTGCCACCGGCATCTTCGACGGCACTCGGCCCAGTGACCCGCTGACCAGACAGGAGGCCGCTGTGGTCCTGGACAGGCTTGGGCTGCTGCCGGAGAAAGGAGAGTAACATGGAGTACATCAATGGACTTAAAGCTGCTGTGGCCGCCCTGTGCGCTGCCCTTACCGCCCTGTGGGGCTGGTTCGGATGGGTGGTGGTAGCCTGGATCGTGTGCATGATCATCGACTACGCTACTGGCTCCGCCGCCGCTCTGCGGGCAGGAGAGTGGTCCAGCAAGAGCGCCCGGGACGGTATCTGGCACAAGCTGGGCAGTGTGGTGGCTGTCATTGTGGCGGCTATCCTGGATACGGTTATTGGACACCTGCTGGGCAATGTGCCCGGGGTGGAGCTGCCCTTTACTTACACTGTGCTGCTTTGCCCCCTGGTAGTGATCTGGTACATCCTCACCGAGGCCGGATCCATCATTGAGAACGCCGGCGCTCTGGGAGCGCCTATCCCGACTTGGCTAACCAAAATGATAGAGACTCTGGAGTCCAAGGTGGACCAGACGGGGGACGGCATCTCCACTAGAGACGAATAGTGTAAGAAATCCCTCCGGGTTTCCGGAGGGATTTTTTATTGTATAATATATAATTGAAGACGCTATATCTTCCTCCTTGCAGGAATCGTAGATCTTTTTCGTGTGTATGCATACGGCCTCCCGGATGCAGGCCGCATCCTGGACCGGACCGGGCATCATCTTGTCGGGCATTGCAATACCTCCTAGCAGATATTGGAAGGGTATTTCCTTCCGCTCCATTCTATGTGCGCCCCGTAGTTTGGTGCGGACAAAAGCCCCCGTCGGCAAAACTGCCGGCGGGGGCTGGATAGTTATAGGTGCTTTCTGCGGAGCAGATCGGTCAGGACCAGAATGGAACAACAGGTAAGGAAAATCACGCCGATCAAAATGGCGCAGTTACAAAAGAATTCTTCCGGCATAACTTGTATGATCTGGTCGGTAGTGGGGTCAAAGATCCAGTTGTCCTTGCCGGGAAAGAAGATGGCATGGAATATCACAAACGCCCGGTCAAAATCCAATGCAGCAAGGCCGGCAACAATGAGTACGCAGCCGCCGGCAATGGTTCCGGCCCAGAAGCCGGGACCATGACCCAGAAGGGGACGGAAAACCCATTTCTTCCACAGCCGCAGCACAAGCAAGAAGCCGCACAGGACGGCGCTTATCCCCAGCGCCCAGAAATCCAGAATAAACAGCTCCCGTACATCGGCAAAATGACTGCGGCCTGATTCCGACCAGGCCAGCTGTCCGGTGCCGAAAGGTTCGCCCAGAACACAAAAATCCAACACATCGTCGTAGGCCTCGCGAATGATTTCTTCCGACCAGCCGGTGCGCTCTGGCAGTTCCAGGGCATTGATTTGGAAATAATAGAAGGGACGAAACAGGATGGGAACGGCGATGGAAAAACTGAGCGCAAGTACCGCCAACACGGCGGAAAAGAATACGGTGACCGCCTTGGGTAGCCGCATGGGATCACTTCCTTTTGACAGACAGAGAGATCAAAATCTGGGAGGGCAGATAGAACAGCCACATCCCCACCCGGGCAAACTCCACCAGAGGACCGCCTGCCGCCGGGAACCAGGCGGACAGGTTTTGCAGCCCCACGCAGAGATCGCACCCCAGAAAGAGAAACAGCCCCAGGGAAAAGCCCCGGAAGGGGGCGCCCAGGCTGAGACTTTCCAGCGCATTGCAGACAAGCTGAGAGAAATAGAAGAGAGAGAGGGCAGTCAAGCCGTCCAGCACGCCCAGCCGCCAGGCTATTATCAGGGCGGCGACAGCCAGCACCCCCCGCAGGGCCAGCCGCAGAGGCAGTTTTTCCGGCCGCAGTTTGGCCATGCGGGTCAGATAGAGCAGCTGCACCACACAGAAACAGGCCACCCCCGTCAGGTAGTGACGATTCAGCACCAACAGAAACAGGTCGGCAAGCAGTGTGAAGCCCAGGGCCGCCCGCATCAGCGCACCGTCTTTGCCGCGGCCTGCGGTCATGACGTAGAGAAAGCATAGGAAAATGGAGCTATACTTGAGAACAATATCCCATCCAGAGCCGGGTCTGACCAGATCCAGTGTGAGGAAGGCGGCGTAGAGACAAAGCTCCGCCACCAGGAAGATGCGCCGCCCCATCATTTTTTAAACCGATCCAGCAGCTTCTGTTCCCAGCGGTCGCCATATTTCATGCATACCAGGAACAGAGCCAATCCTGCCGCTCCGATAAGAGCCATAGCCCAGTATGGGATATCCAATACCGATCCGCCCACCAAGCAGGATACCAGCAGGCCCCAGGGACGAGCCGCCAGAACCAGAATACAGAATCGCTTCAGGGGAATATCGGTGAGGCCGGCCAGGATACACAGCAGGTCGTCGGGGAAGAAGGGGAAGAGAAAGGCCAGAAAGAGAAATACATCCCGTTTGCGACGGATAATATCCAGGTACTTTTCCGATACCTTCTGGCTGACCAGCCGATCCACAAACCGCTGCCCCAGAGCCCGGGCAAGCCAGAAGACCAGTACAGAACCGGCAGCCACTGCCGCCCAGGTGAGCAGGAAGGCGGGCCAGGTACCAAACAGCAATGCGCCGGCCAGAGCGGTGACATTACTGGGAATGGGCGCCACCACAACGCTTAGCAACTGAATCACAAAATAGAATAGGTGAGAAAAAGGGGCGAAGCGGGCAATATAAGCCCGCATTTCCTCCAGAGAGCCTAAAGAGGAGAAAAAGCCGGTCTTCCAGAGCAAGAACCCGCTGCCGCACAACAAAACAACAGCAAACAGCAGGGCTGGGAGCCATTTGGGGGAATTTTTCAATGCGTGTCGCCTCGGCTTTCTGTGTTCTGTTCTATAGGCTACCATATCCTGCGATAAACTGCCATAACATTTTGATTAAATTTTCCGCAAAAGCAAAAATCCACACCCGAAGGTGTGGCTCTTGTCCCTTGGTACAGAAGGGTTACCGCTGGCTGGAAACAACCTGCTCGTTGCCGTCGAAAATCAGTTCGTCCACGTCGTTGCCATTAAAGTTGCGATACATGATATTGTTTCACCTCCCTGTCTGTTATTTGATCTGGGTTTAGTATACGCGTAAGTTTGGTAAAGAACAAGAGAAGGGAAGTAAAGGTTATATAAAGTTTACGGCGGTATCCGGCCAAAAAAGCCGGAGAGGACCAGAAGGCCCTCTCCGGCACAGAACCGCGGCTACATCCGCGTTTTTCGTAGCAGAAACGTGATTGCAAACCACAGGGCCAGGTACAACGTGATAGAGGCTCCTGCGGAAGAACTCAGTTCATAGGAGGTCATCAGCCCGGCAATTCCGGCTATGATTGCAGCCACAATGGAGATCAGATGAAACTGGCGCATATTTCGGGCCAGATTGCGGGCGGCGGCGGCAGGAAGGACCAGCAGGGAATTGATGACCAGCAGACCTACCCAGGTCATGGACACGGTGACCACCACCGCAATGGCTATGGAGAATACAGCTTCCTGCCAGAATACCTTGATTCCCCGGCTGTCTGCCAGGGCGGGATGGATGGAAGAGAGCATCAGTCCATTAAAAGAACACAGCCACAATACCACCACCACCAACAGGATAACCGCCAGCAGACCGATCTTGGCCGGTTCCACGCTGAGAATATCGCCGATGAGCAGACTGTTGAATTTGGTAAAGCTGCCGCTGTCAAAGGTGGCGATAAAGATGCCCAAAGCCACGGCGGTGGAGGAGAACACCCCGATCACCGTGTCGCTGGCCATATTGGACCTGCGCTGGACGTAGGTGAAGAGCAGGGCAAAAGCGGCGGCCAGCAGTACGGCGGCCCACATAGGGTCAGCCAGACCGCAGAGCGTGCCGATGGCAATGCCGGTAAAAGCGGAGTGGCCCAATGCGTCGGAGAAAAAGCTCATCCGGTTGGTGACCACCATGGTGGACAACAGGCCGAACAGGGGGGAGATCACCAGCACCGCCAGCAGGGCATTTTTCATAAAGTACATGGTGCCGGGGGCCGCCCACTCAAAGGGGAGCAGTTCCACCAGAGAATACCACAGTTCCATCAGCTGCGCCCTCCTTTCCCTAGCGCCAGATGAAAGACCGCCTGGAATTCGGGGGAGGAGAGGACCTCGTCCGGCGGCCCCACCAGAAGCACCTGGTTTTTCAGCAGGATCACCTTGTCGGCATATTGATCCAAGGTGGCAAAATCATGGGTGGACAGCAGAATGGACAGGTCAAACCGGGTGCGGATTTCGTCCAGCATATCCAGCAGCTGTTTTTCACCGTCAATATCCACACCGGAAAGCGGCTCGTCCAAAATCAGAATGTGAGGCAGTGGTTCAAGAGCCAGAGCCAGCAGCACTCGTTGAAGTTCGCCCCCGGACAGGGCACCCATCCGTCGGTCCAGCAACCCCTCGCCGTGAACACGGGCCAGACACTGAGCCACCCGTTCCCTTAGCTTTTTGGGGGAGGGCAGGAAGACAGGCCAGTTGGAAATGGCGGCGGAAAAGAAGTCGAACACGCTCACTGGGTCCCCGCGGTCAAAGCTGGGAGACTGAGGGACATAGCCGATGAGAGGGCGGGTCTTGTCGCCGCCCGCACGTTGAAACTCGATGACTCCGGTATGGGGAATCTGGCCCAGAATGGTACGGAAAAGGGAACTTTTACCTGCGCCGTTGGGACCGATAAGGGCCACGATCTCCCCGCAGTGGAGATGGAAGGATACATCGTGGAGAACCTCTTCGTTGCCGAAGTTGACGCCCAGATCGGCTACTTTCAGACAGCAGGAGCCGGCACAGCCCGGCCCGGACTGGCCATGTTTGTGTACGCTCATCCAAACGCCTCCACAATGGTATCCATATTTTTTTCCATAGCGTCAATATAGGGCTGGATGCCGGTGCCGTCGCCGCTCATGATCATATCCAGCTGATAGACTGCAACCCCGGTTTCCCGGGCAATTGCCTGGGCGGTGGAGTCAGAACCGTTGGCCTCGGTGAAGATAGCTGGGATATTGTATTCCTCAATGAGAGCCACGATCTCTTTGATTTCGGCGGCGGAAGCCTCCGAGCCTTCTTCCTCCTCAATGGCCTTCAACAGGTTGAGGCCGGTGGCCTGCGCAAAATATTGAAATCCATTGTGGAACGTGATGAGAGGCTTGCCGGCCAGAACGGCCAGCTTGTCCGGATCGTATCCCATGGCGTCAATGGCGTTGTCAAAGTTGCGATCGTAGTCCTCCTCGCGCTCAGGGTTCAGCACGCAGAGACCCTCCTCGATATTTTTCAGCATGAGGGCAGCATTCTCGTAACTCATCCAGATATGGGGGTCGTATTCAGCGTCGTGGCCGTGGTCCTCATGGCCCTGGGCGGGCAGCAGGTTCACCCCCTCCGAACAGTCGATGACCTGGGCGTGGGAGGCGGACAGGGCGTCGTCCATAAAGTCCTCCAGTCCGGCCCCGTTCATCACGATGACGTCGGCCCCCTCAATGGCTTTCATGTCTCCAACAGTGAGGGTGTAGTCGTGGAGACAGGAGGTCTGCTGATTCACCAGCAGGCTTACCTCCACCCCGTCCACCCCGTCGGTTACTGCGGTAGTAAAGAGATAGACCGGATAAGTGGTTGCTACAATATGAAGCGTGTCGTCGTCTGTCGGCTGAGGGGCGGCAGACTGGCCGCAGGCGGAGAGCAGCAGGCCAAGGGCGCACAGGGGCGCAAGCAGCTTTTTCATATGGTTCCCCTTACAGTTGAGTTGTTTTATCATAACATCTTATTATATCGCTTTTTTTCGCCTGTGTAAAACAAAATCTTTTGGCGGTATACTGGATAAAGTGACAAAACAATGTTAGAATTACGCTGTTATTCATATGGCTTTCGGGGCATCAGAAAGGAAAAGGAGCAACGTGGATGGATTACTACGCGTTTTATACTGGACAATGCTTTGACGCTTATCGCTATTTGGGTGCCCATCGGTCGGGGGAGGAGTGGGTATTCCGAACCTTTGCTCCGTCGGCGGCGGGGGTGGTTTTGCTCCATGGCGGACGGGAATTACCTATGGTGCGGGTACATGACGGAAATTTTTATGAGGTGCGGGCGGACGGTGTGACGCCGGGAGACTGTTACCAATACCGCGTCTATCGGCGGGATGGAGGGTATGTTGATCACTGTGATCCCTACGGGATTGGTATGGAGCTGCGTCCTGGAAGCCGTTCGGTGGTACGGGATCTGAGGGAATATACCTTTCAGGATGCCCCATGGATGGCATCCCGCAATGACCGACTGGAAGAACCGCTGAACATTTACGAGCTGCACCTGGGTTCCTGGAGGCGGAAGGAAGACGGCGGTTGGTACCGTTATGACGAGTTGGCCCAGCCCCTCATTGATTATATAAAAGAGTGCGGCTACAACTATGTGGAGTTTTTGCCACTGTGTGAACACCCCTGTGATGAGAGCTGGGGGTACCAGATCACCGGCTTTTATGCCCCCACCAGCCGGTATGGTACCGCCAGAGAGCTGATGATGCTCATTGATCGGCTCCACCAGGCCGGGATCGGGGTCATTTTGGACTTTGTACCCGCCCATTTCGCGGTGGACGACTACGGCCTGGCCAGATATGACGGTACCGCCCTCTACGAATACCCCCACCGGGATGTGGAGGTCAGCGAGTGGGGGAGCCACAACTTCATGCACTCCCGGGGAGAGGTGCGATCCTTCCTCCAGTCCTGCGCCCGGTACTGGCTGGAGGAGTTCCACTTTGACGGCCTGCGGATGGATGCCATCAGCCGGATCCTCTACTGGCAGGGGGATGAGGCCCGTGGAGTCAACGGGGACGGAGTGGCCTTTCTGCGGACCATGAACCAGGGGTTGAAGCAGCTGTGCCCCGGCTGCATCCTGGCGGCGGAGGACTCCACCAACTTCCCCAAGGTCACCGCTCCGGCCGAGCAGGGGGGGCTGGGGTTCGACTACAAGTGGGACATGGGGTGGATGCACGACACCCTGTCCTATTTCCAGATGCCGCCGGGGGAGCGGACCAGGCAAGCTCATCAGCTGACCTTCTCCATGCACTACTTCCCGCAGGAGCGGTATCTGCTCCCCCTGTCCCACGACGAGGTGGTCCATGGTAAGGCCACCATTTTGCAGAAGATGTATGGAGATTATGACGGGAAATTTCCCCAGGCCAGGGCGCTTTATCTTTACATGATGGTCCATCCCGGAAAAAAGCTCAACTTTATGGGCAATGAATTGGGCCACTTCAGAGAATGGGACGAGAGACGTGAGCAGGATTGGCTGCTGCGGGAGTTTCCCATTCACGACGCTTTTTATCACTACATAGCCGAACTGAACCGGATTTATCTGACCCATCCGGCGCTTTACAGGCTGGATTACCACCCGGACGGCTTTACCTGGATGGATCGCAGCCGGGAAAAAGCGTGTCTTTTTATCCTCCAGCGGCAGTGCGCTGAGGAACGGCTGGTGATCCTGTTCAATCTGGGTGATCAGGCCCGACAGTATCAGCTGCCGGCACCCACTGGGGTAGAGCTGCTCCTGCATACCGACTGGCAGCGATTTGGCGGTCATACGCCGGAAAAACAACCTTACACACCTGTCGGGGGGATGCTGACAGTTTGCCTGCCTCCTTATTCCGGCATGCTTTTTTGCATGAAATAGCTATAATATTCAAATAAAAATGAATATTATACAACATAACCAAATAACGACCCAATTATGGCCATAAAAATACGCATATTTATTCGATTTGACGCTTGCATTTTTTCATGGGCTGTGGTACACTGTGTCCAACATAAACAAACGGAGGTTTTTACCATGGCTGACATTAAAAAAGTAGTACTCGCCTATTCCGGCGGTCTGGATACATCCATCATCATCCCTTGGCTGAAGGAAAACTACAACAACCCCGAGATCATTGCCGTGGCCGGCGACGTGGGCCAGAACGACGAACTGGAGGGCCTGGAGGAGAAGGCCATCAAGACCGGCGCCTCCAAGCTGTATGTCATGGATCTGGTGGATGAGATGGTGGACGACGTCATCATCCCCTCCATGCAGATGGGCGCCAAGTATGAGGACTATCTGCTGGGTACCGCCTTTGCCCGTCCCGTCATTGCCAAGGGCCTGGTGGACATTGCCAAGAAGGAGGGGGCCGACGCCATCGCCCACGGCTGCACCGGCAAGGGCAACGACCAGATCCGCTTCGAGCTGGCCATCAAGCGTTTCGCCCCTGAGATGAAGATCATTGCCCCCTGGCGTGAGTGGGATATCAAGAGCCGGAACGAGGAGATCGACTACGCCGAGGCCCACAACGTGCCTCTGAAGATCAACCGTGAGACCAGCTACTCCAAGGACAAGAACCTGTGGCACCTGTCCCACGAGGGACTGGACCTGGAGGACCCCGCCAGCGAGCCTCAGTACGACAAGCCCGGCTTCCTGGAGATGGGCGTGTCTCCCGCCATGGCGCCCGACGCCCCCACCTATGTGACCATCGACTTTGAGAAGGGCTGGCCCGTGGCCGTGGACGGCGAGAAGATGAAGGCCTCCGACATCATCCGCAAGCTGAACAAGCTGGGCGGCGACAACGGCATTGGCCTCTTGGACATCGTGGAGAACCGGATGACCGGCATGAAGGATCGGGGCGTGTACGAGACCCCCGGCGGCGCCATCCTGTACCGGGCCCACGAGGTGCTGGAGATGATCACCATCGACAAGGATACCGCCCACATGAAGAGCAAGCTGGCGGTGGACTTCGCCGACCTGGTGTACAACGGCAAGTGGTTTACCCCCCTGCGGGAGGCTCTCACCGCTTTTGCCACCGAGACCCAGAAGCACGTTACCGGCCAGGTGAAGCTGAAGCTGTACAAGGGCAACATCATCACCTCCGGCGTCACCTCTCCCGAGACCCTTTACTCTGAGGACATCGTCACCTTCCAGGAGAGCGACTACAACCAGAACGACGCCACCGGCTTCATCAACCTGTGGGGCCTGCCGGATACCGTCCTCGCGCTCCGCGACCAGGGCAAGCTGAACAAGTAATTTCAGAAAATTCACTGCGGGCGGCCGCAGGCCGTTCCTACCATTACCGTAGGGGCGACCTGTGGTCGCCCGCAATCCAGATAGGGAGCGATCTATTATGAAATTATGGGCCGGACGGTTCCAGAAAGAGACCGACACACTGGTCAACGACTTCAATTCTTCCATTACCTTTGACGCCCGGATGTACAAGGAGGATATCGCTGGCTCCATTGCCCACGCCGCCATGCTGGGCAAGCAGGGCATCATTGAGGAGCATGAGGCGGAAAAGATCATCGAGGGGCTGAAGGTCATTCTGGCGGACATCGACGCCGGACAGGTGGAGTTCTCCCTGGAGAACGAGGACATCCACATGAACATCGAGACCATGCTCACCCAGCGCATCGGGGACACCGGCAAGCGGCTGCACACCGGCCGGTCCCGCAACGACCAGGTGGCAGTGGATTTCCGGCTGTATGTCAAGCAGGAGATCCCAAAGATCATTGACATGGTGCTGGACCTGGAGCAGGTGCTGGTGAAGAAGGCGGAGGCCAACCTGGAGACCGTCATGCCGGGTTATACCCATCTGCAGCGGGCTCAGCCCACCACCTTTGCCCACTACATGATGGCCTACGCCAATATGCTCCGCCGGGACGTGACCCGGCTGGAGGATTGCCTGGAGCGGATGGACGAGTGCCCCCTGGGCGCCGGCGCCCTGGCTACCTCCACCTATCCGGTGGACCGGTTCCAGACCGCCGCCGCCCTGGGCTTCCAGAAGCCCACCGACAACTCCATGGATTCCGTGTCTGACCGTGACTTTGCCATCGAGTTTTTGTCCGCCTGCTCCATCATGATGATGCACCTGTCCCGGTTCTCCGAGGAGATCATCCTGTGGTGTTCCTGGGAGTTCAAGTATGTGGAGCTGGACGACGCCTACTCCACCGGCTCCTCCATCATGCCTCAGAAGAAGAATCCCGATGTGGCCGAGCTGGTACGGGGCAAGACCGGCCGGGTGTACGGCTCCCTTATCACCCTGCTCACTGTCATGAAAGGTTTGCCTCTGGCCTACAACAAGGACATGCAGGAGGACAAGGAGCCGGTGTTTGACGCCATCGACACCGTGGAGATGTGTCTGCCTGTCTTTACCGCCATGCTGGACACCCTTACCGTCCTGCCCAAGAACATGAGAAACGCGGCCTCCGGCGGCTTTATCAACGCCACCGACTGCGCCGACTACCTGACCAAGAAGGGGATGCCCTTCCGGGAGGCCTATATGATCGTGGGCCGGCTGGTCAACCTGTGCATCAAGGCCGGCGAGACTTTGGATACCCTGCCTTTGAAGGACTTCCGCTCCATCTCCAACCTGTTTGACGCCGATGTGTATCAGGCGTTGGAGTTGAAAACCTGCGTCAATGGGCGTAAAGTATATGGAGGCCCGGCGGCGGAGAGCGTCAAGGTGCAGATCGCCAATATCAAGGCCTTTTTGGAGGAGCGGAAGCATGAGTAAGCCCAAGGTATTCATCGACGGTCAGGAGGGTACCACCGGTCTCCAGATCCACCAGCGGTTGGCGGACCGGGACGACATCGAACTGCTGACGATCGATCCTGACAAGCGGAAAGACTTGACAGAAAGAAAGCGCCTTATCAACGAGGCGGATCTGGTTTTTCTCTGCCTGCCCGACGCCGCGGCGGTGGAGGCAATGGGCCTCATTGAGAATTCCCGCACCCGGATTATCGACGCATCTACCGCCCACCGCACCGCTCCCGGCTGGGTGTATGGATTCCCGGAACTGTACAAAAATCCCCGTGAAATCATTGGGAACGCCCGGTTTGTGGCCAATCCCGGCTGCCATGCCACCGGTTTTCTGGCCTCGGCGGCTCCGCTGGTCTCCATGCGTATCCTCCCCAAGGACTACCCCATGACCTGCTTTTCCCTTACCGGATACTCCGGCGGCGGCAAGAAGATGATCGCTCAGTATGAGGAAGAGGAGAAAGGGGAAGAACTTTACAGCCCGAGAGTATACGGAACCACCCTCCGGCACAAGCACCTGCCAGAAATGCAGAAGATTTCCGGCCTGGATACCCCGCCGGTGTTTACCCCTGTGGTGGACGACTACTACAAGGGTATGGCCACCACCATCTTCCTCCACAACCGCTACCTGGTGGGCCAGCCCACCGCCAAGGAGCTGAGCCTGATCCTGATGGCCTACTATGCCGGCCAGCCCCTGGTGACGGTGGCCCCCTATTCTGAGGAGCCGGCCTATCTGGCGGCCAATACCCTGGCGGGCACCGACAAGCTGGAACTCACCGTCAGCGGCCATGAGGGACAGTCCATCGTTACAGCCCGGTTCGACAACCTGGGCAAAGGCGCTTCGGGCGCAGCGGTGCAGAATATGAACCTGATGCTGGGCTTTGAACAGACTTGCGGCCTGGCGCTGTAAGGAAAGAGGAGTGAACGATATGAAACAGATCCCCGGCGGCGTGACCGCCCCCAAGGGTTTTACCGCGTCCGGCGTCCACTGC
>NZ_CALWOJ010000068.1 GCF_944383115.1 uncultured Flavonifractor sp.
TGGAAAGTAGATATTTTAGAGGCATCAAACTCGGCTTGAGAATTATCGACAACATTCCAGATAAGACACTCCCAGACTGCAACCTCAAGTTGACCTGTAACAGAATCGGTTATCATGTCTGGCCAAGGGCCGACCCGGTACTCTTCGTCCTTCGTGTATACGGAGACACCCGGAGAGGCAAGGAACACGCCTTCGCCCAAGTACATGTAACAAGAACTATCTCGCAGAGTTTCGCTGCTGCCTTCGGCGCGGAAGCGTACTTCCTCCACAAAAGTTCCGGTGTCGGTCATTTCCTGCACCCACTGGCCGTCGTCATCCACAACGCCCAGCATAAATTTGTAGCCGTCATAGGCGTCGATTTCTTTCTTTACCAGGTGATAGCCGTCGCCGGAGCAGAGGATTTCGTCCCACTCCCCGTTGTTGGGGACATCTGCTTCCTGGCCGCCGCTGCCGGTGTCGCCCTCTGCCGATCCACCGCCGGCCGATGTGCTGGTCTCGGTGCTGGGTGTGTCGGCGTTGCTGCTGCTGGATTCGCCGCCGCAGGCTGCCAGAGACAGGATAAGGGCCGCTGAAAGAACCAGGTACCATACTTTTTTCATGTTGATCCTCCTTATTTCACTGCCAAAAGTAAGACAGTCTGATAAAAAAATCTTAATGTCGTACGGACTCAGGAGCCGGAAGAGACGGTATACTCCTGCTTGTCAAACATCACGCTGACCGTAAAGTTCTCCTCTGCGATGCTTTTGGGAACCTCAATGAGGCAGATCACTTTGGCGGTGGCCAGAGGCTGGATGTCGTTGTAGTTGCTCAGCCCTGCGCCGTCGGTATCCTCGCTGACCACAAAGCCGGTGTACTGATATTTGTCCATAAAGGTGGCCCGCCCGCTGATGAAGGTGTCAATGTCCTTGGCGGTGCTTTGGTAGTTGGTCACCTGGAAGGTGAGGGCCAGATAGGTGTTGTCGCTGCTATCCACCTTATAGTACCGGTAGTAGCCGTTGGTGTTGGAGGGGTATACCGCATCGGTAAACTCGTATCCCACAAAGGTCATATCCGCGTAATCGGGATTTTGGATCACATCCCCTGCCTTCAAGGGCGTGGTAGACTTCATTTCCGTGGAGGCGTTGTACTGACAGGTGAACAGCGTGCCATTTACGTCATAATTCAGGGTAAATTCGCTTTCCGTTTCGGGAACGGAGATGGCGGCGTGTACCCGGCAGCTGGAGAGGGGCGGGATATCCAGATTGGAAGAGACGCTGGTCATATCGTTTTTTTCGCCGCAATAGAGTACGCTGTCGTACTCGGCGCCGTTGGAGCCCACGGCGGTAGCGGTGAGCAATTCATCGCATTCGATGGTTTCAGAACTGGTATTGACCACGTCAAACACCGCGTCGATATAGATTTCCCCATCCTTTTTGTTTTCGTAGTAAAGGGTGCCGCCCATGCTGGCCCACACCTCGCTGGTGGTGGTGATCCGAACCAGGGTCAGCTCGGCATAATCGGGGATCTCATAGAGGGTGTCCAGTTCCAGTGTGGTGGCCTCAGGCTGCGTCTGCTCCGGCGTCTCCGTATTCTGGGGAGCGACCGAAGGGGGGATGGAACCGGTCTCCTCCTCGATGCTGATGCTTACCTTGCCGTTTCCGCTGCATGCGGCCAGGGCGCACAGCAGCCCACAGGCCAGCAGTATGGAAAGCAATTTCTTCATGATAAGTAACCTCCTCCTGTATGGATGATCTGCCAATTTATTTGGATAATGAAATTTTATCGTATTTTATGAAATGGCACAATATGCCAGCTGCATAGTATCCGAGGAAAGGGATCAAGGAGCTGGAGAAATCTGTTAAATATGCAGGGCAGAGGCGGGGCTGCACCACTGGCTTTTTATATATAAGGTAGGAAATTGAGGGCGGGTGTATAAAAATCGTTGACTTGAATATCTTTGAAAGGTATGCTATAGTTACCTTTGTATGATTCCACGGGGCCGTTTCCCGGATGGGCGGCGCCGCAGGGGGAGGCTGAAAAACCCCGGCAGGCGCGGTACCGGTGGGAAGAGAGACAGGCATACCAGAGGAGGATCATTCCTTCGGTATGCTTTTTGCGTAGCGCCCATGCCCCGGAACAGGAAAAGCCAGGAGGTCCCCACTGTGATCAAACGATCTGCCCTTTGGATGAGGGACATGTTTATCCGCAACCGGAGCCTGAATGCCACCCGGATCGTGGCAGGTTCCTTTGCGGTCATTATATTGGTGGGCGCATTGCTGCTCACGCTGCCCATCGCCTCCCGGGATGGGCAGAGCGCCGGATTCTTTACGGCGCTTTTTACCGCCACCTCGTCTACCTGCGTCACAGGCCTGATTCTGGTGGATACCTGGGTGCAGTGGTCTTTCTTTGGGCAGGTTGTGATTCTGCTGATGATTCAGCTGGGCGGCCTGGGGTTTATGACGGTCATTACCCTGGTGTCCTTTGCCCTGCGGCGGCGGATCGGCCTGTCGGAGCGGCTTATCATGGTGTCCACTCTGAACCTGAACGATCTGGATGGCGTGGTGCGCATGGTGCGGCACGCCCTGATGGGTACCTTCCTGATCGAGGGCATAGGGGCGGTACTGCTCAGCGTGGCCATGATACCCCGCTTCGGTATCCTGGGCGGGATCTGGCGAGGGATCTTCCATGCCATATCCGCCTTCTGCAACGCCGGCTTTGATCTGCTGGGCGGGCGGTACGGCGCGTTCAGCAGTTTGGCCGGACTTCAGAGCGACCCGTTGGTACTGGGTACCATTGCCGCGCTGATCGTGGTGGGCGGCCTGGGCTTTTTTGTCTGGGAGGATATCCTGGAAAAACGCTGCTGGCGCAACCTGTCGGTGTACAGTAAGATGGTGCTAATTGTCACTGGAACCTTGATTGTGGGGGGCGCCCTCTTCTTCCTGGTGGAGGAGTGGTCCAATCCGGCCACCCTGGGGGACATGCCGGTGTGGCAGAAAGCGGTCAACGCCGTGTTCCAGTCCGTTACCCTGCGCACCGCCGGCTTTGACGCCATTGGGCAGGGTGGACTCAGTGATACCAGTAAGGCCTTTTCTTCCATTTTGATGCTCATCGGCGGCTCCTCCGGATCCACCGCCGGCGGACTCAAGACGGCCACGGTGGCGGTACTGCTGCTGGCCCTTCGCTCCGGCCTGGCAGGGCGGGAGCAGGTCACATTCCGGGGCCGCACCATTCCTTACCGCCGGGTCCTCAACGCCATGACATTGGCTCTGGTGATGCTGTTTATGTTCCTGGTGGGGTCTATGGTGATTTCCACGGTGGAGAGTATGCCGTACCTGGACTGCGCCTTTGAAGTGGCCTCCGCGATGGGTACGGTGGGTCTGACCACCGGTATCACGCCCGCGCTGTCGGTGTTCTCCCAGACCCTGATCATTCTGCTGATGTATATGGGACGGGTGGGCGTGCTTTCCTTCTCCATCGCCTTTATTACCCGCAGCGGGCGGGCGGCCAAGATCAAATATCCGGAAATGAATGTGATGATCGGGTAACCACCCGGTTGGAAGGACGTGTGAGCAGATGAAAACCTTTGTGGTGATCGGGCTGGGCCGCTTTGGCAGCGCCGTGGCCACGGAGCTGAGTTCTCTGGGCCATGAGGTGCTGGCCCTGGACGACTCTGAGGAAAATGTACAGAAGGTGGCGGACAAGGTCACCCATGCCGTCACCGGCGACGCCAGAGATCCGGCGGTACTCCGGGCGCTGGGCGTGCGCAATTACGACTGTGCGGTGGTGGCGGTAGGTGTGGACGTGGGTACCTCCGCCCTCATCACGCTGAATCTGAAGGAGCTGGGCGTGCGCAAAGTGATCTGCAAGGCCCAGAGCCATGTACACCGTAAGGTGCTGGAAAAGATCGGCGCCGACCGGGTGGTATTTCCCGAGCATGAGATGGGCGTCAAACTGGCCCAGGGCCTGTCCAGCTCCAATGTGCTTAATTTTATTGAGCTGAGCGACGATTTTGGTATCGTGGAGACCACCGTGCCCCGGGATTGGCTGGGCAAGAACCTGATCGAACTGAATGTGCGCGCTCGGTACAAGGTCAACATCATTGCCGTGCGGAAGAAGGGACAGGAGGATTTCGATGTGACGCCCGGACCCAATACGGTGATGGAAGCGGGCGATACGGTGGTGGCCCTGGGCCGCACCGAGGACGTCAACCGCTTGCAGGATCTGTAATATGGAACTGGAGCGGATCACAAGCCGCCAGAATCCCCTGCTGGTGCGGCTGAAGAAATTGGGGAGCGACAAAAAAAGCCGGCGCGAGGCGGGCTGCTTTCTCTGCGAGGGCGTGAAGCTGGTGGAGGAGGCCCTGCGCTGGCATGCCCAGGTGGAAACTTTGGTGCTGGCGGAGGGAACCTGCCCGCCGCCGGGCCTGCCGGGGGACACCCGCCTGGTGGAGGTCCCTGCCGACGTGCTGAAATCGGTGTCCACTGTGGATACCCCCCAGGGGATGCTGGCGGTGTGCCGCACTCCGGCGCTGCCCCCCCCGGAGCGGCTGGTTCCGGGCCGCTATCTGGTGCTGGACGGCGTTCAGGACCCGGGCAATGTGGGTACCATCTGGCGCACCGCCGACGCATTTGGGGCAGACGGGGTGTTCCTGCTGCCCGGCTGTGCCGAGCCCTATTCGCCAAAGACGGTGCGCGCCACAATGGGGGCCTGCTTCCGCCTGCCGCTGTGGGAGATCGGACTGGCAGAACTGACTGCACGTTTAAGGGGAGCGGATATGCCCCTTTATGCCACTGCCCTCCGGGCGGATACCGCCGACCTGCGGGCAGCTGACCTGCGCCGGGCTGCCGTGGTCATCGGCAGCGAAGGCCGGGGCGTGTCTCAGCCGGTGCTGGACGCCTGCGCCCTGACGCTGAAGATCCCCATGCGGGAGCGGTGCGAGTCCCTCAACGCCGCGGTGGCGGCCTCCGTGGTGCTGTGGGAGGGCTGGCGGAACCAGTGAGAGCTTGGGAAAGGAGGCGCCGTTATGGCGGGCATCCAATATCTGCTCTGGCTTACTACACGGCGTGGCCTTTCGCGCCGGAGCCAGGTGGAGCTGCTGGAGTATTTCGGCGGCGCCGAGCGGGCTTACTATGCCGATCGCGCCGCCTATGAGGCGCTGCCCCTGACAGAGGAGGCCAGACGGGCCCTGTGCGACAAGTCGCTGGACCCGGCGGAGCGGATTCTGGAGGACTGCGACCGGCTGGGCCTGTTTCTGCTCAGCTGTCAGGACGCGGCCTACCCCGAACGGCTGCTGCAGCTGGCCGACTACCCCCTGATCCTGTATGGGAAAGGGACCCTCTTTCGCTTTGATGAAGAAGTTGCCATCGCTATGGTGGGTTCCAGAGCCTGTTCCAACTACGGCGAACGGGCAGCGGGACGGATCGCGATGGGCTTGGCCCGGGCGGGTGCGCTGGTGGTGTCCGGCCTGGCCCAGGGCATTGATACCGCGGCCCTGAAAGGCGCGCTCCAGGGCGGCGGCCGGGCAGTATCCGTGCTGGCCGGTGGGGTGGACGTCATTTATCCCGCCCGCAATAGCTGGCTGTATCAGGATGTGGCCGCCCGGGGCGCCATCCTGTCGGAAAATCCGCCCGGCACCAGGCCGGACGGCTGGCGGTTCCCGCTGCGCAACCGCATTCTCAGCGGCCTGTGCGCCGGTGTGGTAGTGGTCGAGGCGGGGGAGCGCAGCGGCGCCCTTATCACCGCCCATGACGCCCTGGACCAGGGCAGGGACGTCTTTGCCGTTCCCGGACCGGTGGATGCCGGCACCAGCGCCGGAACCAACCGGCTCATCGCCCAGGGCGAGGCCAAGCTGGTGGAGACCGCCGGGGATATCCTGTGTGAGTATGAAGGGCGATACGCCCATAAGCTGTGCCGGCCCCAGCCCATGACCGCCGAGGAGACGGACGGGCGGCTGGAGGTCATGCCCACCCCGCCGCCGGAGCCTGAGCCCAAACCCGCAAAGCCCGCCCAGGAGGAGGGGCTGCCCGTGGTACCCCGCAGCGGGCTGGAGCAGATGGGGGAGGAGCAGCGGGAGATCTTCTTCCTGCTGAGCCAGCAGGCGCTGACCGCCGACGACATCGTGGGTCGTACCGAGATCCCCGCCCGGCGGGTAAATACCGCCCTTACCCTGTTGCAGGCCGGGGGCTATCTGAAGGAATTACCGGGCCGGCGGTATGCCGCCGCCGTCCGTTTTGAGGAACAAGAATAAAGGAGTAATCGTACAGTGGCGAAATCAAATCTGGTGATCGTTGAGTCTCCGGCCAAGGCCAAGACCATCGGTAAATACCTGGGACCGGGCTATCAGGTGAAGGCCTCTATGGGCCATGTCCGGGACCTGCCCAAGAGCAAGATCGGCGTGGATGTGGACCACGACTTTGCCGTGGACTATCAGCCCATCAAAGGCAAGGAAGAGGTTATCGACGACCTGAAAAAGACCGCCAAGAAGAGCGAAAAAGTCTTTCTGGCCACCGACCCGGACCGGGAAGGGGAGGCCATTTCCTGGCATCTGAAGGAGATGCTGGGTATCCCGGACGACAAGACCTACCGGGTGACCTTCAACGAGATTACCAAGAAGGTGGTCAATGACTCCATCGCCCATCCCAGGGCCATCGACATGGACCTGGTCAACGCCCAGCAGGCGAGACGGGTGCTGGACCGCATCGTGGGCTACCAGATCTCCCCCCTGCTGTGGAAGAAGATACGCCGGGGCCTGTCCGCCGGACGGGTGCAGTCGGTGGCTACCCGTCTGGTGTGCGAGCGGGAGGAAGAGATCAAGGCCTTTATCCCCCAGGAGTACTGGTCCCTGGAGGCCGACCTGGCCCGCATTTCTCCCAACCAGGGCCAGTTCAAGGCCAGCTTCTACGGGAAAGAGAAGAAGATGGACCTGAACAACGAGGAGGAGGTCCAGGCGGTGGCAGACGCCGTCCGGGGCGCACCCTTCTCGGTGAAGAGCGTCAAGCGGCAGGATAAAAGCCGCAACCCGGCGCCGCCCTTTATTACCTCCACCCTCCAGCAGGAGGCCAGCCGCAAGCTGAACATGACCCCCCGGCGCACCATGTCCATCGCTCAGCAGCTCTACGAGGGCGTGGACATCGAAGGAGAAGGCACCGTGGGCCTTATTACCTACATGCGTACCGATTCCCTCCGCCTGTCCGACGAGGCCACCGCCGCTGCAAGAGACTTCATCCTGTCCCGCTACGGCGCCGACTACTACCCCGGCAAGCCCCGGGTGTACAAGACCAAGTCGGGGGCCCAGGACGCCCACGAGGCCATCCGGCCCTCCAACGTCCACCTCACCCCGGACGAGATCAAGAAATCCCTGACTGCCGAGCAGTATAAGCTCTATAAGCTGATCTGGAGCCGCTTTTTGGCCTGCCAGATGGCCTCTGCCGTGTATGACAGCGTGTCCATCGAGGTGGAGTCCGCCGGCTACGCCTTCCGGGCCACCCACTCCGCCCTGAAGTTCTCCGGCTATACCGCCGTCTATGTGGAGGGCAAGGACGAGGAGGAGGAGGCCTTCCAGTCCCCCCTGCCCGATCTGAAGGAGGGGGAGCCTCTGGAGCTGAAGGGCCTGACTCCCGACCAGCACTTCACCCAGCCCCCCAGCCGCTATACCGAGGCCACCCTCATCAAGGCCCTGGAGGAGAAGGGCATCGGACGCCCCTCCACCTACGCCCCCACCATCTCCACCATCCTGGACCGGGAGTATGTGGTGAAGGAGGGCAAGAACCTGCGTCCCACCCCCCTGGGGGAGGTGGTCACCGGCCTGATGAAGGACAAATTTACCGACATCGTGGATACTGCCTTCACCGCCAACATGGAGGAGCAGCTGGATCAGGTGGAGACCGGCAAAGTGGACTGGAAGAGCCTGCTGGGCCAGTTCTACGGCGGCTTTGAAAAGGAACTGAAGCAGGCCGAGGCCGACCTGGACGGGGAGCGCATCAAGGTACCCGACGAGGTGTCCGATGTGATCTGCCCCAAGTGCGGCCGCAACCTGGTCTATAAGTCGGGCCGGTTTGGCCGGTTTTTGGCCTGCCCCGGCTGGCCGGAGTGCGATCACACCCAGCCCATCGTCATTGAAATGCCGGGCAAATGCCCCAAGTGCGGCGGCAAGATCCTGAAAAAGACCTCCAAGCGGGGCTACGCCTACTACGGCTGTGAAAACAACTCCAACAAGGACGAGGCCCGCCGCTGCGACTTCATGACCTGGGACGTGCCGGTGAAGGACAACTGCCCCCAGTGCGGCCACACCCTGTTCAAGAAGTCGGGCCGGGGCTTTAAGAAGCCCTTCTGCATCAACCCGGAGTGCCCCAACTTCCTGCCGGAGGACCAGCGGGGCTATAAGAAAAAGACCACGGCGGAGACTCCGGCGGAGGGTACACCCCCGGAGGAGAAGAAGCCCGCCAAGAAGGCGGCGGCCAAGAAAACCACTGCCAAAAAGACCACGGCGAAAAAGACGGCGGCCAAGAAGCCGGCCGCCAAAAAGAAAGCTGAATCGTAGGGGCGGCCTTTATGGCCGCCCGCGGGCGACCGCAAGGGTCGCCCCTACGGGCTGAAAAGGAGAACCTATGGAACCTGTGACCGTCATCGGGGCGGGGCTGGCGGGCAGCGAGGCCGCCTGGCAGCTGGCCCGGCGGGGTATCCCTGTGATTTTGAAGGAAATGAAGCCCCATAAAATGACTCCCGCCCACCATACCCAGTGGTTTGGAGAACTGGTATGCTCCAACTCCCTGCGCTCCGACCAGCTGGAGAATGCGGTGGGCCTGCTGAAAGAGGAACTGCGCCGTATGGGGTCTCTCATCCTCTCCTGCGCCGACGAGCATCGGGTGGAGGCCGGCGGCGCCCTGGCGGTGGACCGCCACGGCTTTGCCCAGGCCATCACGGAAAAAATCCGAAGCCATCCCCTCATCACCGTGGTGGAGGAGGAAGTCACAGCCATCCCCCCGGAGGGGAATGTGATTGTGGCCTCCGGGCCCCTGACCTCCGACGTGCTGGCGGAGGCCATCAAAGACTTCTTCCCCGAGAGCCATTACCTGAACTTCTTTGACGCCGCCGCCCCCCTGGTCACCTTTGAGAGCGTGGATATGGACAGCGCCTTCTTCGCCTCCCGCTATGATAAGGGGACTCCTGATTATGTAAACTGCCCAATGACTGAGGAGGAGTACGACGCTTTCTGGACCCAGCTGTGCGCAGCCCAGGAGGCGGAGGTCCACGGCTTTGAGGACAAGAACGTGTTTGAGGGCTGCATGCCGGTGGAGGTCATGGCCCGCCGGGGCAAGCAGACTTTGTGCTATGGGCCGTTAAAGCCCCGGGGCCTGCGGGACCCCAAGACCGGCAAGGAGCCGTTTGCCGTGGTGCAGCTGCGGCGGGACAACGCCGACGGCACCATCTACAATCTGGTGGGCTTCCAGACCCACCTGAAATGGCCGGAGCAGAAGCGGGTGTTCTCCATGATCCCCGCCCTGAAAAACGCGGAGTTTGTCCGCTACGGGGTCATGCACCGCAACACCTATCTGGACTCCCCCCGGCTGCTGGACCGGTACTACCGGGTGAAGAAGGACCCGCGCATCTGCTTTGCCGGCCAGATCACCGGGGTGGAGGGCTATGTGGAGTCCACCGCCTCCGGCTTCCTGGCGGCGGTGGAGCTGGCCCGGCGTCTCACCGGCAAGCCGCCGGTGGATTTCCCCCAGGAGACCGCCACCGGCGCCCTGGCCTTGTATATCAGCAATGAGAGTGTCATCGACTTCCAGCCCATGAATGTGAATTTCGGCATCATTCCGCCCCTGGGCTATAAGGTCAAGGGCAAGCGGAACAAGAATGCCGAACTCTCCAAACGGGCCCTGGAGAGTTTGAGCGGGCTGGATGTGGCCCCGTAACAATTCAAAGGCGGTGGAGGGCCAGGCCCAGCCGCAGGCCCCGCAGGAAGGCGGCCTCCTGATCTGCCCGGCCCTGTTCCGCCAGAACTTCCCACAGCTTGTCCATAAATTCCTCCCCCAGTCCGGCCCGAACGGTATCCAGATGCCGTGCCAGCAGCCGCTGGCGGGATGCGTCCTCGGCGTCGGGGAGGGTGAGAAAATGCTCCTGCGCCAGGGAGAGGAGATCACACAGCAAAGTATCCATAACATTACACATCATTAGATATAATCTAATATAAGAATACTAGATTATATCTAATATGTCAAGGGGGAAGGTCATGTTTCAGCGAACTGTATTTTCCACACGGCTGAAAGAGCTGATCCAGAAGCAAAATATGACCTATGCTCAGTTGGGGAAGATTCTGGGTGTATCCACTGCTCAGGTCAGTGATATGGCCAACGGGAAAACCGCCACCACAATGGAGCGGCTTTATATTTTGTGTGAAACCTTTCAGGTTTCCGCCGACTACCTGCTGGGCCTGACCGACGAACTCCGCCCCATATCAGATGTGGAAAGAACATAGAAAGAAGAGGAGAACCGTATGAAGATCATCGTAGACGCTATGGGGGGCGACAACGCGCCAGTCTCCAATGTGCGGGGCGCGCTGGCCGCAGTTCGCGAGCTGGGGGTGGAGGTCATCCTGGTGGGCCGTGGGGAGGACATCCTCAAGGTCCTGAAGGACGACGGCATCGACGAGCTGCCTCCCGGTCTGGAGATTGCCCACGCCAGCCAGGTGGTGGAGATGTGCGACAACCCCGCCACCGCCTTCCGGGAGAAGAAGGACTCCTCCCTCACCGTGGGCCTCAACCTGCTGAAAAACGGGGACGGCGACGCCTTTGTGTCCGCCGGCAGCACCGGGGCCCTGCTCTCCGCCGCCACCCTGATGATCAAGCGGGTGCGTGGTATCCGCCGGGCTGCTCTGGCCCCCGTGGTGCCTACGGGCGCAGGCGGCGCGGTGCTGATCGATTGCGGCGCCACCGCCGAGGGCACACCGGAGTACCTGCTCCAGTTTGCCTTTATGGGTTCCTACTATGCCGAGCGGGTGCTTAAGCGGCCTGAGCCCAAGGTGGGCTTGCTGAACATCGGGGCGGAGCCCTCCAAGGGTACCGATCTGCAGCGGGAGGCCCACGCCCTGCTCACCGAGGCCGACAAGGCCGGACGTATCCGTTTTGTGGGCAATGTGGAGGCCCGGGAGGCGGTGTTCGGCCAGGTGGACGTCATTGTGTCCGACGGCTATTCGGGCAATATCTTCCTGAAAACGATGGAGGGTACCGGCGGCTTTATGGCCAAACAGCTCAAGGCCATGTTCAAGAAAAATCTGCTGACCAAGCTGGCGGCGGTGCTGGTATCCGGCGGCCTGAAGCAGTTCAAGAAAATGATGGACTCCGGCGAGGTGGGCGGTACCGCCCTCATCGGCATCTCCAAACCCGTCATCAAGGCCCACGGTTCTTCCGACGACTACGCCATCAAAAACGCCATCCGGCAGGCCAGGGATTTTGCCGCTTCCGGCATGATCGACGACCTGGTGGAGAACATCTCATACATGCGCATGCCCGCCGGCGCAGAGGAAAAAATTTGACTTACCTATTGACAGGCGATGGAAACTTGCCTATTATCATAGTGCAAGAGCAAAGACGCCGTCGGACGACGGGTGCGACAGGAGTAGATGAACATGATTTTTGAGAAGATCGCCGGTCTGCTGTCCGAGCAGTTTGGTGTGGAAGCTGACAGCATCACCATGGACACCTCCTTCGAGGATTTGGGCGCCGACTCTCTGGACATCGTGGAACTGACCATGGCGGTGGAAGAGGAGTTCGG
>NZ_CALWOJ010000069.1 GCF_944383115.1 uncultured Flavonifractor sp.
GCCACCGGCGTGGATCTGGCCCCCAAGGCCGGCTCTGTGGACGGCTACACCGACCAGGCTTCCGTCTCCCCCTGGGCGGCGGAGGGCGTGGGCGCCCTGGCCGCCAACGGTATCATGAAGGGCAACGGCTCCGCCCTCTCTCCCCAGGAGCCCTGCTCCGTGGAGCAGGCCATCCTGCTGGCCTGGCGGATCTACAACCAGCTGTAAAATCGCTTCCGGAGGATATCACCATGAAGTCAAAAAATTTACTTGCAGCCGTACTGTGTACCTCTCTCCTCAGCATCTCCGTCCTCCCGGCAGAGGCTGCACAGGTCCCCACACAGAAAGCAGGAAAAACAGAGGATGGCATCAGCTACACCCTGCACTATCCAAAGGTGTATGGCGTCATCAACGCCACCATCGATGTGCTTAACGGAAGTTGGGGCGGTGACGGGCTTTCCCATACTGTGAATGTGGAATTGCCGGTAGTCGCCAGCGGCGATCCCTTTGTCCTGGAGCTGACCGGCGGCATGACCGGCGCCCGCTGTCCCGACTGCGGCAGTTCCTGTATCCATGTTTTTATCGGCAACGGCGCTTACCAGATCAACGGTGACTACGCTACCCAGCCGGATACCTTTGAGTGGTATACCTATACCGGCGCCCAGCCCGGCCAAACTGCCAACACCATCGAAATTGATGATAAAACTGATTCTGTCGGCCTGCGGGAGCTCACCGACATTACCATGGATCCAAACGACCACTTTACCTATACACCGGGCTATCTGTATTACGACGAAGGAGGCAGTAACAGCCCTGCCGGCGCTTTTTTCCAACTGGACGTAGGTTATTATCTGCGGTTGCCGGAAGAAACCATTGACCGCATGGATTTCAACCGCACATACAACACCAAAGACCTGGAAGCCCTCATACAGGGGCAGGCGGAAGCCACCTACGGCCAGTCCACAGTAAAGATCAAGGGCTACACCATCGACGAGGACTATGTGGGCAAAATGCTCATTGAGGTGACCAACAACGGAAGCGCTCCCGACAAGGGCGACCTGTTCTATGTGACCTACAGCAAGTTCATTGAGGGGAGCGAGATCATCGACGCCGGCGCGTACGTCCCCTACGACCTGATCCTCCAGATCCAGTACGAGGTGGACGCCAACGCCACCAAGACCCTGGAGGTGCCCATGAGATTCCTGCCGGGGGACAATAACCTGACGGAGGATCAGATGGAACACGGGTGGGCCTATGCGGAAAATATCGAGTCCTCCCGCACCGTGCTGGCCCAGGCGGAGACTCCGGAGGAGGCCGCCGAACTGACCGACTTCTTCAAGGCCGCTCACGACTACGGCGAGATGGCTCTGACCTATGAGCCCGACAGCAACGGCGTCACCATCCTGGCCAAGCCTATGCCCATTATCCAGCGGGCCCAGTATCTGGACCAGAAGCTGGCCGCCTTTACCAGCCAGTTCTAATATCAGGAGGAAATCATCATGTTGAAAAAACTGCTTTGTACCCTGACTGCCCTGGTCATGCTGGTCACCCCGGTCCTGGCCATCAAGGGCGAGGTGGTAAACCCGGACGAGCTGCCCTACATCCCCACCGAGGGCAGCCCCAGCAGCTGGGCCGCGTCGGAGATCAAGAAGGCCGCCGACGCCGGCCTCATCCCCCAGTTTACCGGCGATCCCTCCTACCAGGATGAGGTTACCCGTGAGCAGTTTGCCCAGCTGGCGGTGCGCCTGGTGGAGGTCATCCAGAAGGAAGAGCTGCCCGCCGCGGCGGAAGGCACCTTCTCCGACAGCGACAGTCTGGCCGTCCGCAAGGCCAGCCAGGCGGGTATCGTCACCGGCACCGGCGGCGACAAGTTTGCCCCCGCCCTCACCACCAATCGGGAGCAGATCGCCACCATGCTCTTCCGGGCCGTGGGCGTCGTCAAAACCGCCACCGGCGTGGATCTGGCCCCCAAGGCCGGTTCCATGGACGGCTACACCGACCGGGCTTCCGTCTCCCCCTGGGCGGCGGAGGGCGTGGGCGCCCTGGCCGCCAACGGCATCATGAAGGGTTCCTCCAGCGTCACCCTCTCCCCCCAGGAGCCCTGCTCCGTGGAGCAGGCCATCCTGCTGGCCTGGCGGATCTACGCTCAGTACGGCGACCAGGCCGGCTGAGCCTCCCATATAATCATTAAAAAGGGTCTGCAAAAGCAATGCTTTTGCAGACCCTTTTTTCAGTTAAGCAGCAAACTATAGTTACTCTGGCCAATGGCTCGTCTTTTCTCCAACTTTTGATGAACTTGCAGAGGCGTTGATCATCGCTCCCTACTCCTTCAGATTGGCAACCAGTTCCGCCAAAGCGTCCACGGCCTCCTTCTCGTCCTGGCCTTCGGCGCTCAGAATGGCCGTTTCCCCCTCAGCCAGTCCCATGGACATAAGCATAATAATGGACTTGGCGTTATATGTATCTTGATCGCCCAGACGCCGTAATTCAATTTTCGATTGAAACGTCCCTGCCAGTTTCACAAAGTCAGAGGCGGGGCGGGCATGAAGGCCCGTTTCATTGACCACTGTGATCTCTCTGCTATACATAATCAGGTTCCCCCTTCTTGGATGCACACTTCTCTGCAAAGTCGGTAAGCCTGCGCTTGATTTCCGCTGCGGTTTTCAGGTTCTGGATCTCCTCTGCCAAAGCGGTTGCCTCAGCCAGATCCAAATGACGGATCACCCGTTTTGCCCCTGCCAGGCAAGCCGCGCTCATGGACAGCTTGTGGATGCCCATCCCCACCAGCGCGGGGATGGCCAGAGGATCTCCCCCCAGCTCGCCGCATACACTGACTTTTTTCCGGCGGCGGAAAAGGTGCGGGCCAGATGGCCCAAAATCCGAAACACCGCTGGATGGTACTCCTGGTAGTAGGGGCGCACTGCCGGATTCATCCGATCTGCCGCACACAGGTACTGAGTCAAATCATTGGTGCCCACGCTGACAAAGTCCACTTCATCTGCTGCCAGGTCTGCAATGAGCGCGATGGAGGGCACCTCTACCATAATCCCGATCTGGATATGGTGGTTCCAGGGGATACCCGCCCTGTCCAGGGCAGTTGCTTCCTGGGCGAAGATGGCCTTGGCCTCACGAATCTCCTCCAGTCCTCCCACCATTGGCAGCATAACTTGCAGGTTCCCGTGAACCGAGGCCCGCAGGACAGCCCGGACCTGAGTTCGGAACAGCTCCGGCCTTGCCAGGGAAAGGCGCAGTCCCCGGACGCCCAGAAAAGGATTGCTCTCTCTGGGCAGTTCCAAATTCGTAAGCTGCTTGTCGCCGCCAATGTCCACCGTGCGTAAAATCACAGGCTTGGACCCGAAGGCCGTCAGAACCTTTTTGTACGCTCGGTACTGTTCCTCCTCGTCAGGAAGATGGTCGCTGTTGAGGTAGAGAAATTCTGTGCGGAGCAGGCCGCAGCCATCGGCATAGGCTGCCCCGGCCAATTCTTGGGCGGTGGCTGCCGCCACGTTAAGGCAGGTCTCCAGCCTGGTACCGTTTTGCGTTATCGGCTCCTTGTCCAGATAGGCCCTCTCTTCCCGAAGTTGGGCGGCCACCCGCTCTCCTTTGGTCCGATACTCCGCTAGGTCCTGGGCGGAGGGCTGTATCAAGATCTTGCCCGCCTCAGCATCCAGGATGATAGTCTGGCCGTCATGCAGCTGCTCCATCGCGCCCTCTACCCCCAAAACCGCCGGAATTTCATAACTGCGGGCAATAATGGCGGTATGGCAGGTCGCGCCGCCTACCTGGGTAACGATACCAAGCACATGGGTGCGATCCAGGGCCACCGTGTCTGAGGGATACAGGTCGTCCGCCACTACAGTCACCGGCTCGGACAGCACAGACAGATTCCGCTCAGGCTCTCCGGCCCAGCATCGCAGCAGGCGGCCCTTGACGTCCAGAAGGTCAGAGGCCCGCTCCTGCATCAGCTTGTTTTTGGATTTGCTCAGCAGCGCGGCGTAAGTATCATAGGTCCTGGCAATGGCGGAGTCCGGGCTTAGGTTCTGGCCGGTTACCATAGTCCGAATCTCCTCGTCTATGGCCGGGTCCAGCAAGATGTCCCTGTGGGCAGCCACGATCTTTGCCTTGTCAGGCGCCTTGTCCAGCAGCTGTTTTTCTAAGGCATCCAGCTCCTCCCCGGCCTTGTTTCGCGTCTGCTCATACCGCTCCAGCATCCGGGCCTCCGTACCGGCGGAAAGGGGTTCTTCCTGCAGCTGGGGGCAAAAGGGCTTATAACGCAAGACCGTGCCGATCACGATTCCCCGAGATACCGGTTTTCCAAAAAGCTCCACTGTGCGCACCTCCAGTTTGGTATGGCGGGGCTATCCCGCCCCGGTCAAAAATCTTTCCAGGGCTTCTGCGCTTTGGAACACCCTCATAGCCCCAGCCTCCTCCAGTTCGCCCGGGTCGGCGTAACCACAGAAGGCCACACCCACGCAGGGAATCCCGCAGGCTCGCGCCCCCACCACGTCTGCCGCCCGATCTCCAATCATCAGGGCCGTCTCCGCGGGTGCGTCCAGCAGGCGCAAGGCTTCCCGGATCACAGCGGACTTCTCCTCCGGAACTCCATTATGATAACTACCCGCCACCGCCTCAAAACAATCGGTAAAGCCGCATTGCTTCAGGGTTGGGGCGCAGTACGCCCAAGGCTTGCAGGTGGCAATCGCCAGCCGGAACCCGTTCGTCTTGAGTCGGGCTGTCAGTCCCACCATGCCAGGGGCCGGGACCGTCTCATAGAGGCCGTTTCCCCAGTAATGCTCCAGAAACCGTTCCCGCACCAGCAGGGCAGTCTGAACATCGCAGTCAAATCGCTCCCGCAGCACCTGCTCTACAGGTGTTCCGAGGAAGTGGCGCGCCTGCCCCCGGTGCAGCTCCGGCACACCTGCGGCCTTCATGGCCCAGCGCAGGGAGTGATACACCCCCTGCACCGAGTCCACCAGAGTGCCATCCATGTCAAACAGCAGTGTTTGGTACATGAGACTCTCCTTGTCATTCCTCGATTGTCGCATAAAGGTAATCGTCAATCCAGTCTCCCACATGATCCATGAGCAGATCTTC
Source organism: uncultured Flavonifractor sp. (assembly GCF_944383115.1). Lineage (GTDB taxonomy): Bacteria > Bacillota > Clostridia > Oscillospirales > Oscillospiraceae > Flavonifractor. Next base: position 5,074 of record NZ_CALWOJ010000069.1, read on the forward strand.
CGCCCGCAGTGAGAGCTGCCCGGAGCGTACACGCTGATATTGGCGCGGCATGTACTGACTGAGCAGTGCCAGGGGAATCCCTTCCCGGTCCAGATTGGCCAGCAGGGTAGACAGAGCGGCGGACACCCGTGGGGCGGGGAGGTAATACCGGGCCCGGTCAGAAAAACTAAACGCCCTGGCATATTGCTGATCCGCCTTGTGCCCGTGGTAATAGCCGCTCCAGTACTGGTCGTCGTTCCCCATTGCCCACTCCAAAGTGGCACGGAAACCGCTGGCAGGGAAGGGGCGCAGTTTGAGCAGTTCACGCTCGATGCGCTCCAGGGAGAACGCCCCCTCTCGCAGGGCAAACGTGAGCGCAGGGCCCACCTTGAGGATAGCAATTCCCTCTTCCACCATTTCCCGGAGCCGCTCCCTGGGTTGGTAGTCAGTGGAATGTCCCTCAAAAACCAGCCCAGGCTCATGTTTCAGGTAGCCGGTCAGCAAAGCTGCTGCGGCGCGATCATACTCAACCACGCTCTCGTCGGCAAACTCCACTCCCGGTTGCACCACCAGAGCCACCACCCGCGCCCAGGCATCCTCCAGCCCTCGCCGGGCAAAGGCCTCCCGGAAGGCAAGCAAGGTGGCGCGGCAGCCTTCCGGTTTCGTCACGGCCACGGTATCCTCATTTTCCAGGGCCCCGCCAGGTATCGGGACCTCACTGCCGATCACATACACCGGGGCGGGCGCCTGGGGATGGGCGGCGTGATATTGGACAAATGCATCCTCTGCCGCCGCGCACAGGGCCGCCCCACGGCGGGCAATCTTCTCGTCTGACAATGGCTCATCCGGCGGGTCATCTGCCAGGCGCATACTGGTGTCGATGTGTATTTTGGAAAAGCCGGCCAGTACATAGTCCCGCACCAGCGCCTCAGCCCTGGGCATAGCATCGGCCTCGGGCAGGTGCCTCCAGGTAAGAGGGCCTAAATGATCGCCTCCGCAGAGGACCTGATCCGCAGGCACCCCCTCCTGCAATGCCAGGCGATCCAGCAGGGCGCGGAAATCAGCGGGAGTCATGCCGGTATATCCGCCGTCCTGGTTTACCTGATTGGCTGTGGCCTCCACCAGCACTACCGTATCCCGCGCTTTCGCCCGGCGGATTGCCGCTCGGATGACGTACTCGTTGGCGCTGCAGCAGGCGTATATTCCTTTCTGCCGGCCGCTGCCCCGCTGGCGCAGCAGTTTTCCCACAGGATTGACCGTTACAGTTTGATCCATGGATCCAACCCCTCCGGTTTGTCTAGGTCCACTCCTCTGGCCACAGCATGGTGGAAGCAGACCAGTTGGATACAGTACAGGGCAAAGACCGCCCGCAGTTCATCCGGCCCACACGCAGGCAGCGCAATGTGCAGGCCGGGGATCCCATCCCGGTGGCCGGAGACGCAGTCCAGTACCAACAGGTGGCCTGTCTTTGCCTCCAGATCCTCCAGCAGCGCCTTTTGCAGGTCTCGTTCTCCAGAGGAAAGCAGAGCGATGACCAAGGTATCCGGGCCAATCTGCACCATAGGGCCATGCCGCACGTCCAGCAGGTGATAGTGGTTGGAGTCCCGACGGCAGATCTCTTTGAAGGCCAGGGCGCCCTCTTCCATCAGTCCCGCCATACCGCTGTCGCCCAACACCACAGCCTTCGTCCAGGCCCCTTGCGCCAATGCGGACAGCGTCTCCTCCTGGGCGGGACAGAATGTGGATGCGTGTACTGTCAGCTCGCGGAGTTCCGCCAACGATTCACTCTCCCCTGCTGCGATATAGGCCAGCCCCAGGACCGCCACATACAGGTTGGACACCGTCCTGGTCTGACACACCGCCTCGTCAAAGGCCCAGGGCAGGCGAAGGTTCCAGTGAAAAAGCCCCTCCACAGGCGCATCCTCCCTGGCGCACACGGATAAGACCCTGCAGCCCAGCTCCTGTTTGCAGCGCGTAGCTGCCCTCAGCACCTCGCTGGTGGAGCCCGACCGGGAGAGCAGGAGCAGCGTGCAGCCGGCCAGCAGCTTTTTATAGGACTCAAAATTGACCAGCACATCCCCGGCGGGAAGGGCATAGGCCGGGACTCCCGTGTGCTGGGAAAATAACGTTGCGGCAGACTTGGCCAGGCTGAAGCTGGAGCCGCAGCCCAGGACACAGAGCGTGCGGATGCCGTCCAACGCTTCTTTGGCCTCCCCTTGCTGATCCGTCAAGGCCTGGACAGTCCTGGCCAAAGCGTCAAACTGTTGACGCAGTTCCGACTCGATCACATACATCGCATACGCCTCCGTTCTTATTTGATGAAACCGGCGGAGGGTGATCCGCGCCACCCCCCGCCGTCCACGACATTCCGTTCCAGTTTGATAGGGCGTCTTTGCTCAGACTTTTGTACCCTCGCGCAGTTTTTTCTGATAACGAACCTCCAAAACGGACACCAGAATAAAGGCACCGATGATGATGACAATGCCAATGATAGGGTTCTTCATAATCGTCATAAGGGCCATCGCATCGATGCAGTCATGACCGGTGCCCTCGGCTCCCACAGCTGCAAAGCGGCCAAACAGCTGATAGGTGAAACCGGACAGGAGGATGAGTTCCATGCCATAGATGAAACCGGACACCATTGCGCCGATCCGGCCACCCCGGGCATTCCCGAAGATACCGGCCACGCCGCCGGTGAAGAACGCCCCGATGATGGATACCAGAGGAACCGCACCAAAGAGCGCGGAGGAGATGAACATGGCCACGATCATGCCGATGGTGGCAAAAATGAAGCCCAGCATGAGAGAATTGGGCGCAAAGCCGAACAGGGCGGGAACATCCAGGGCCGGGACAGCGTTGGGAACCAGCTTGTCGGCAATTCCCTTAAAGGCCGGGACCAGTTCACCAAGCAGCATGCGGACACCTTGCAGCAGCACCAGCACACCGGCAGTGAAGCCCAGGGCTTTGAGCAGACCGTAAACGATGTAGTTGGTGCTTGCGTCATAGGCGGCAACCTTTTCGGGACCGGCAATAATAACGACCGCCATATAGAACACGAACATGACGATGGCAATGGACATGGAGGTATCCTTGAAGAACTTCAGCTTTTCGGGCAGCTTCATATCCTCGGCGCTCTTGCTCTTGCCGCCGATCAGGCCTCCAATGTATGCGGAGGAAACAGTATCCAATGTAGTTAGATGCGCAATGGCAAAGTCGTTGCTTCCGGTGACTTTGCGGACAATTGGCTGGGAGATGGCGGGCATCAGCGTAAGGAACATGCCCTGGAGGATCGTTCCGATGCCGATGATCATACCGGTGTTGAAGCCAAACTCATACAGGCAGAAGGCCACGGCCACGGAGCTGATCCACATCATGTGGCCGGTAAGGAAAATGTACTTCAGCGGGGTAAAACGGGCCAAAAGGATGTTGACCAGGAAGCCGGCTCCCATAATAATGGCGGAGGTAGAGGCAATGATGGGAACAGCCTCCTGAATGGCGCCCACGATGATCTCAGAGCCGGTGGCAAAGCCGCTAAGTCCGCTGACCTCCTGGAACAGGCCAACAAAGGGTAAGATCTCTGTCACCAGAAGACTGGAGCCCATCCCCAGTCCGCACACGCAGACGATATGCATAACACCCTTCCTCTCTCGCGGCAGCCGTTTCCGGCGCCGCTGCTACCGCATGTACAGCGGCCAATTTTGTTTTATGATTAGACTTTCTTCCATCATAGGCAGGAGATTAACTTACTATAATTTTTGATATGTTCGTCGTTAATCGCGTCTCCCTTATCCAGGTTGGAGCTGACATAGATTGGGGGAGTGTACCCGGCAGCAATGCAGTTTTCTACGGTCTGGGCGACGATAGACTCCATCACAGCCATGCCCAGCACCGTTGACGTTCCGCAAAAATGGGGCTCTAAGCCATCCAGTTCCAGCACCGCATCTCCGGCCACACACTTGATGTCAATGACCACATCGGCCAGATCCATCAGGTTCTTCCCGCTGGAGTGTCTGGAGGTGGTGGAACTGGCAAACTGTTTTGACACCAAGGCCACCACCTTCATGCCAATCTTTTTGGCCTCAAGCGCCATATCTACCACGCCGGCATTGCGCCCGGAGATGGACACAATGATCATGGTGTCTCTGGCATCCACATCCTCCAACTCCAAATAGTTGCCGGTAAAGCCCTCTACCCGCTCCTGAAGCGTACTCAGCTTAGCTTTGGGGAACAGGGCCAGGTGGGGGATGAGCAGGGCGTTGACCGGTACCAGCCCTCCAGCCCGATAGAATACTTCCATAGCAAACATCTGGGAGTGACCACAGCCAAACACATGGATGACCCGGCCGCTGGAGACCGATGCTGCACAGTATTCTGCCGCCTTTTCAATATTGGCGCCCTCCTGGTTAAATTGAACCTCAAGCTGCGCCTTGATAACGCTGTGATATTCCTGATACATCATTCCAGTTTCGCTCCTTTGCGTAATCTATCCATGATCGCGGCCTTTCCGCCGTGATTGCGAAGCAGCTCCAGAAATCCATCGCCCTGTAAATAGCCGCCCAGCTCACGCATGAGTTCCAGGTGATTGTTCTTGTCCACCGCGGCAAACGTGATGGCGGCCATGATTCGCTTTTCAGCCAGATAGACCGGCTCCCGCAAAAGAGTGAGGCTCATGGAAACGGAAACTTTGTCAAGGCCAAGTCGTTTGAGCAGAAACTGACCAAATTTCATTCCTTTGCCGGCAGCTTGAAGGCACAGCATATTCTCATTAAAAATCAGATCGTGGACTATGAACTCATTGATACCGACAAATATTTGGATTCTCTCGAATTGGTGCGTCAAAAATGCCCCGCCAACACCAAATGGCATAAATTGGTCCGCTTGCGTTCGGCGGAAACCTTTCCCCTTATGATTGAGACCAGCTACCTCCCACAAAGTCGTTTTATCACCATCGCCGCAGATATCCTCCGGGATGGATCCCTTTATTCCTATCTGGAGGCTACTACAATATGGAGATCACTGATGCCAGCGAGGTCCTTTCGCCCCTGATTCCGGGAAACAAGGAACGGATGCTGCTTCAGATTCCCCCTCATATTCCCTGCATGCTCTGCGAACGTTTTTGTCATGAGCGGGAATCACTGATCATTATCCACCGCACAGTGGTTCGAGGCGATAAGTTTAAATTTAAGGCTGCCTACTATGTGGATGACAGCATGACTTGAGGTGAACTTCATGTTAATCAAAAATGGTATGTTGTTCTGCGATGACGGAACTTTCCGCATTCTTGATCTGGAGACCAATGGAGGCCAAATCAGCGCCCTTGGTTCGGTAACCGGCAGCGAACAGCAAGTGCTAGATGCCACAGGCTGTTATGTGGTACCCGGACTTGTAGACATCCATATCCACGGGGCGATGGGGGCAGATTTCAGCGATGGCGAGACCGCTTCCATCCAGGTCATGGCCCAATATCTGCTCTCCCAGGGCGTCACAAGCTTTTTGGGAACTTCTATGGCCCTGCCGGGAGAGCGGCTGTCTCACATCTTCCGTACCGCCCGGCCTCTGGTGGGACAAGCGATTCCCGGACACTCCACGCTGCGGGGAATCAATATGGAAGGCCCCTTCTTCCATCCGGAAAAGCGTGGCGCCCAGAACCCCGAGTACATCATTCCTCCGGATTTGGATTTGTTCCTGAAACTGAATGAAGTGAGCGGCGGGAATATCCGAACGGTAGCCGTGGCTCCGGAGACATCGGGCGGCCTTGACTTTGTGGCAGCGGCAAGTAAAATCTGCAGTGTGTCACTGGCCCACTCTTGTGCGGACTATGACACAGCCAGCCGGGCCTTTGCTGCCGGAGCAGATCATGTCACCCATGTATTTAACGGCATGCCTTCCTTTCATCACCGAGATCCGGGCATCGTTGGAGCAGCTGTAGGCACAGACGCCTATGTAGAACTGATTTGCGATGGCATCCACGTCCATCCCGCCATGATACAGTCGGTCTTCCGCCTATACGGGGAGGATCGGGTATGCCTTATCAGCGACGCCATGCGAGCCTGCGGAATGCCGGATGGGCAGTATGACCTGGGTGGCCAGACGGTGACTGTGGCTGGCGGCCGCGCCACCATTGGCACTGGCTCCCTGGCCGGGAGCGTCACCGTCCTTGCCGACTGTTTCCGCCGGGCTGTAAAGTATGGTATCCCTTTGGAGGCAGCGTTGAAGGCAGCTACCATCAATCCTGCCCGTTCAGTGGGATTGGACCATATTGTCGGGTCCATTACCATTGGAAAGCAGGCGGATATCCTGATTCTAAACACAGATCTCTCCCTCAAAAATGTTATCCTAGGCGGCCAATTACAAATTTGATCCCAGCGTATAGTAAGCTGTACAAGATGACGCGGGCCACGCCCAGCTGAAGACCGGAACCGGATACTACGTATCGACACCAGAAAGAAACCCACAAAAAAGGCTTGTTGGAAACCTCAGTTTTCCAACAAGCCTCAAGTCAAAACCTCCGGCTAAGCCGGAGGCTTGAGTAGGCCCTATAAGGGCCTGATACGGACGAAGCCCCTTAAGGGGCCCCGAAAGGTTTGCCGACTGCATTTCTTTCTCGGGCTACCCCTTAAGGGGTTCTT
>NZ_CALWOJ010000070.1 GCF_944383115.1 uncultured Flavonifractor sp.
ATGCATGATAAGAACATCCAATTCTCTCCCGAGGCCCGGGAAGAGATTAAGCGGATGGAGCAGGTCAGCCTGGAGGCGCTGGATCTCTTACAGCAAGAGGTCACAGATCCCACAAAATGGCTGACCAAAGTCTCCGCGCTGGAGCAGCGGATCGATGATATGACGGAGGAATATCGTCGCAACCAGCTCAAGCGGATGCGGAAGGGAAGCTGCTCCGACGAGGCCTGTATCATCTTCTCCGAACTGCTCACCGACTTTGAGCGTATCGGCGACCACGCCCTGAACATTGCTCAGGAGCGGGCTTCCATTGCCTCTGACGCCACCGGCGCTTAAACCAAAAACCAAAACTTCCCCCGGTTCAGCCCAAGGGTTGAACCGGGGGAAGTTTATTTTATTCGCGAAGGGCTCTGCGACTGGCGCCAAAGGCCAGGAAGAAAGTAAGCAGCTCTGTGACCGGGAAAGCCAGCCAGATGCCGGACATCCCAAAGAGCCAGGCCAGCAGGATCACAATAGCAGCGATCCCTATCCCGCCCCGGAACAGGGAGAGGAGGAAGGAGGCCCGGGACTGCTCCGTTGCCCCCAGGAAGGCGGCGGTAATGATGTTGGGCCCGGCGAAGAGAAAACCCAGGAAGTAGATCCGCAGACCGTCCACGGCGATCTGCTCCAGGACCGGGTCGCCGTCCCGATTGAACAGAGCGGCCAGAGGCGTGGCGGAAAACAGCGCCGTCAGGGCCAGCCCCAGCCCCACCAGAAGGGCGGTCAGAAGGGCCAGACGGCACAGGGCGCGGACCTGCCGCCGGTCGCCCCGGCCCCAGGCCTGGCTGATGAGGGGCTGAGCCCCCTGGGACAGACCGGTAAAGAGGGCCAATGCCATCAGCGCCAGATTGGCCACGATGCCGTAGGCGGCCACGCCGGTGGTGCCTGCGGCCTGGAGCATGAGTACGTTATAGAGGGCCAGCACCATGCAGGAGGTAAACTCATTGAGGAAGGCCGCGCTGCCCAGGCCCGCCAGGTCCGCCAGGGAGCGGACAGGCGCGGCGGGCCTTGCGGGATGGAACTGGTTGCGCCGGGTGAGGATGTGGAGAGAGGAGAGACACAATCCGATCACCGGCGCGGTGCCGGTGGCCAGGGCCGCGCCGAAAATGCCCATGTTCAGGGGATAGAGGAAGAGATAGTCCAGGGCGATATTGGCCAGACTGCCGGTGAGCATGGCGGTCATGGCCAGTTTGGGGTTGCCGTCGTTGCGGACGAAGCAGACCATAATGTGATTGAGCAGAAAGCAGGGGGAGAAGAGCAGCACGGTGCGCAGGTAGACGGTACACAGGGGGAGGGTGTCGGCGTTGGAACCCAGCAGCCGGGCGATGGGCTGGGCACCGAAGGCCCCCAGGAGGGAGAGTGCAAGCCCCAGGATCAGGCCGGTCAGCAGGACCAGCGTAAAGGTGCGGTTGGCCCGCTCCGGATCCTCCTGATAGCGGCAGATGGAGTAGCGGGTGGCACCGCCGATGCCCAGTAAGATCCCCAGCCCGTTGACCAGCCCGAAGATGGGAATGGCCAGGTTGAGGGCGGCCAGCCCGTCGGCCCCCAGGCGATTGGCCACAAAGAAGGTGTCCGCCATAATATAGCCGGACAAGCCCAGTGCGCCCAGCATATTCAATGAGATGTACTTGAAAAAGGTCCGTGTCATTCCCGTTTCTCCCCTCACCATGCCGCAAACAAAAAACGTGCCTGAGTATATTCCTTCAAAGACCTACGGAATATACTCAGGCACGTTGACTCGCCCATCCGGTGACGGACGCCATGCGCGTATGTGATTGACGGGTATTAGAATACCAAACGGGCAGGGACCTGTCAACCCCTGTGGGAAGTCAGGAGGAAAGTTTCTCCCGCAGCAGTTGGTTGACCACCGCCGGCGACGCCTGCCCCTTGAGCTGCCGCATGACTTGGCCCACCAGGAAACCGAAGGCCTTCTCCTTACCCGACTTGAAGTCCTCCACCGATTTCTGGTTGTCGGAGAGTACCTGCTCCACCACGGTGGTTACCAGAGCGGTGTCGGACACCTGGGCCAGACCGTGTTCCTTAATATAGGCATCCACGTCGCCGTCGTCGGCAAAGACGGCCTCAAAGACCTTGACGGCGGTGTTACGGTTGAGCTTGCCCTCCTGAACCAGGGCGATGAGCCTGGCCAGGGTGGCGGGGGTCAGCTTCATGTCCTTGGCCTCCAGACCGTGGGTGGACAGCTGGCCCAGCACTTGACCCATGATCCAGTTGGAGGCCTGCTTGGGGTGGGCCCCCAGGGCCACCACTTCCTCGAAAAAGTCGGCCAGGGCCTTCTGGGAGGTAATCATCTCGGTATCGTAGACGGGCAGGCCCCAGTCGGCCTGATACCGCGCCCGTTTGGCCTGGGCCAGCTCCGGCTGAGAAGCCCGAAGCCCTTCGATATATTCCTCCGACAGCTCCAGCGGCGGAATGTCCGGCTCGGGGAAGTAGCGGTAGTCCTGGGCGTTCTCCTTGGAGCGCATGGCGTAGGTGGCGTCCTTGTTCTCGTCCCACCGGCGGGTCTCCTGGATCACCCGCTTGCCCTCTTCGATGCGTTCGATCTGCCGCCGGGCCTCGTAGGAAATGGCCCGGGTGATGGCCTTGAAGGAGTTCAGGTTCTTCATCTCGGTGCGGGTGCCCAACTCTGTGGAACCGGCGGGACGCACCGACAGGTTCACGTCGCACCGCAGGGAGCCCTCCTGCATCTTACAGTCGGACACCCCCAGGTATTGCAGGGTCTCCTTCAGCCGCTCCAGGTAGGCCACCACTTCCTCCGCCGAGCGGAAGTCGGGCTCGGTGACGATCTCAATGAGAGGCACGCCGCAGCGGTTGTAGTCCGCCCGAGTCTGGTCCAGCCAGGGGTCGTGGACCAGCTTGCCCGCGTCCTCCTCCATGTGCATCTCATGGATGCGGATGGTTTTGCCGCCGCCAATGTCCACCGCGCCGTCGTAACAGATGGGCAGGTAGAGCTGGGAGATCTGGTAGGCCTTGGGCAGGTCGGGGTAGAAGTAGTTTTTCCGGTCAAAACGGCTCTTGGGGCGGATCTCACAGTTCAGGGCCAGACCGGCCTTCACCGCAAACTCCAGCACCTTCTCGTTCAGCACCGGCAGAGCGCCCGGCATCCCGGTACACACCGGGCAGCAGTGGGTGTTGGGGGCGCCGCCGAACTGGGTGGTGCAGGAGCAGAAGATCTTGGTTTTGGTGGCCAGTTCCACATGGGTCTCCAGGCCGATGACGGTTTCCCAGGTCATTGGGCGTCGCCTCCTTTGGGACTTTTCTTGTGCCAGCCGGTGTCCAGCTGGAAGGCGTGGGCAGCGTTGAGTACAACGCCGTCCCCCAGGGCGGGGCCGATGAGCTGGGCGCCGATGGGCATACCCTTGCCGTCAAAGCCGCAGGGCATGGACAGGGCGGGCAGACCCGCCAGGTTCACCGACACGGTGTAGATGTCGCTGAGGTACATCTTCAGCGGGTCGGTGAGGCTCTCCCCCAGCTTGGGGGCGGTGGTGGGGGCCACCGGGGTGAGGAGCAGATCATATTTGGCAAACGCCTCGTCAAAGGCCTTCTTGATGAGGGCCTTTACCTGGAGGGCCTTTTTGTAGTAGGCGTCGTAGTAGCCGGAGGACAGCACGAAGGTGCCCAGCAGGATACGCCGCTTCACCTCAGAGCCGAAGCCCTGAGTGCGGGTCTTGCAGTAGAGGTCGGTGAGATCCTCGTAGTCCTCAGCCCGCCATCCGTACTTGACTCCATCGAACCGGGACAGGTTGGAACTGGCCTCGGCGCAGGCAATGATATAGTAGGTGGGCACCACATACTCCATCACCGGCAGGGCAAACTCTTCCACCTGGGCCCCACGGGCTTTCAATACCTCGGCGGCGGCCAGCACGGCGGCGCGCACTTCTGGGTCCAGACCCTGGCCGAAGCAGTCTGCCGGCAGGCCGATTTTTTTGCCCCGCAGGTCGCCGGTGAGGGAGGAGAGCAGCCCCCCGGCGGGGGCGTCCAGGCTGGTGCCGTCCCGGGGGTCCTTGCCCTGGATGAGATCCAGCACCGCCGCGCAGTCGGCGGCGGACTTAGCGATGGGGCCCATCTGGTCCAGGGAGGATGCGTAGGCGATGAGGCCGTACCGGGACACGGTGCCGTAGGTGGGCTTCATGCCGGTGACGCCGCAGTAGGCGGCGGGCTGGCGGATGGAGCCGCCGGTGTCCGAGCCGATGGCATACCACACCTCACCGGCAGCCACGGCTGCGGCCGCGCCGCCGGAGGAGCCGCCGGCAGCCCGGGTGAGATCCCAGGGGTTTTTCACCGGGCCATAGTGGGAGGTCTCGGAGGTGGAGCCCATGGCAAACTCGTCCATGTTCAGCTTACCCATGGACACCGCTCCGGCGGCGGTCAGCCGCTCCACCACGGTGGCGTCGTAGCAGGGGACAAATCCCTCCAGAATTTTGGAGGCGCAGGTGGTGGCTACCCCCCTGGTGCAGATGTTGTCCTTGTAGGCCATGGGCACCCCGGCCAGGGGGGAGGCGGACGGGTCGGCCGCCGGGGCCGGGTCGGTGAGGGTGAGGAAGGCGTTGTTGGACCGCTGGGCGGCGTCAATGCGGGCGCGGGCGGCCTCCACTGCTTCCTGCTGGGTTACCTCGCCTGAGTGGAGCTTTTGAGCCAGCTCCAGGGCAGTCAGTTCATACAGTTCCATCGTTTCCACCTCACTCCACCGCTTTGGGGACCAGGAAGGTCTCCCCGTCCCCGGCGGGAGACCCGGCCAGCAGGGCCTCCCGGTCAAAGGACGGGGCCACCTGGTCAGCTCTCAGCACGTTTTTCAGGGGGAAAATGTGGCTCAGGGGTTCCACATCGGTGGTGTCCAGGGTGTTAAGCACATCCATATAGGCCACGATGCGCTCCAGCTCCGCCGTCATGGCGGTTTTCTCCTCCGCCGGCAGCTGGAGGCGGGAGAGCTGGGAGATATAGTCAACCATATCCTCGGTGATTTTCATGTTCAATCCTCCTTACGGTTCCAGTCGGGTGCGGTCTCTGGGGAAGAGGCAAGCTCGACGCACATTGTCTAATCCACACAGCTGCATGGTCAGCCGCTCCAGACCGATGCCCAGTCCGCCGTGGGGCGGCATACCGTACTTGTGGATCATGAGGTAGCTTTCAAACTCCGCCGCTTCCATGCCCCGAGCCTCCATCTTGGCCACCTGGGCGGCATAGTCGTGGATACGCTGGCCGCCGGTGGTCACCTCCAGGCCCCGGAACAGCAGGTCGAAAGACAGGGTGAAGCGGGGATCATCGGGGTCATCCATGGCGTAGAAGGGACGCTTCTTGCTGGGATAGTGGGTAACAAACACAAAGTCGCTCCCCCACTCCTCTTTGGCGTACTTGCCGATGGCGTGCTCCTCCTCCGGCTCCAGATCGAAGGGGTCCCGGATCTGATAGCCGTACTTTTCCGCGGCCAGCCGCTTGATCTCGTCAAAGCGGACGGCGGGGATCTGGTGGGCGTCGGGCAGCTCCACACCCAGCAGGGCCAGCTCGGCGGAATACTCCTGCCGCAGCAGCTCCATCAGGTGCTGGAGGAAGCCCTGCTCCATCTCCATCAGTTCGGTGAAGGACTGGATATAGCCCATCTCCAAGTCCAGGGAGGTGTACTCGTTCAGGTGCCGCTGGGTGGCGTGCTTTTCCGCCCGGAACACGGGAGCCACCTCGTATACCCGCTCGAAGGCCCCCACCATGGTCTGCTTGTAGAACTGGGGAGACTGGGCCAGAAAGGCCTTCTTGCCAAAGTAGTCCAGGCGAAAGATGTTGGACCCGCCCTCGGCTCCGGCATGGACGATCTTGGGGGTGTGGATCTCGGTAAAACCCTCCCCATGGAGGTAGTCCCGGAAGGCCCGGCAGATGGCGGCCTGGATGCGGAACACCGCCCGCTCCTTGGGGGCTCTCAGCACCACGGGCCGCAGGCCCAGCTCGGTGTCCAGGTTTAAGTCCAGCTTCTTTTTGGACAGCGGCACCGGCAGGGGAGCGGCGGGGCGGGACAGGACGGTGAGGGTTGCGTCACTCAGCTCTTTCCCGCCGGGGGCACGGGGTTCAATGCGCCACATACCGGCGGCCGTGACGGCGCACTCCTCGGTGACCCCGTCCAGGGCATCCTTTTGGGTGCAGACGCACTGAACCAGGCCGGCGGGGGTACGCAGGGTAACGAAGGTGATGCCGCCCATGTCCCGCAGGGCGTGGACCGCGCCGTGGAGGGTGACCGGCTGGTTATTCCGGCCCTCCACCGCTTTATCGATTTGTTTTGCCAGGAATACCATACCGTTCACAACCTTTCATGATGAAATAAAAAATCCCGAAGTCGTACAATACGACTTCGGGACGGAACAAACTCCGCGGTACCACCCAAAATTGCGCCGTCGTGTGCAACGGACGCCACTCGGAACCCTTAACGCGGGTGAGACGGGCGGCCCTACCTCCCAAACGGGACTCGAAACGCCGGCTCAAAAGTGTTGCGCCACCCTATCCTGCCGGACCGGGCTCTCAGTCGGTGACCCGGATTCTCTGTCGGCCCTCACGGGGGGCGGTCTTTGTCGCAGCCTTTATGGGCGTAGTATATGCGCTTTTGCCTGGAAAAGCAACTGTGAATTTTGACAAAATCTGCCCTAGGCAAGGTGGGGCGCCCTATGTTACAATGGGGAAAAACATCGAAGAAAGGGGGCGCGGGCCGTGAAAAACTGGGAGGAACTCCATGCCGAGTGTATGGCCTGCCGCAAGTGCGATCTGGCAGATACCCGGCACAACGTGGTCTTTGGCGAGGGGGCCAGGGACGCGGAGGTCATGTTCATCGGCGAGGGCCCCGGCGAGCAGGAGGATCTGACCGGCCGGCCCTTTGTGGGCCGGGCGGGCCAGCTGTTGGACGATATGCTGGAGATGATCGACCTGGACCGCACCAGGGTCTACATTGCCAATATGGTCAAGTGCCGGCCCCCGGGAAACCGGGACCCGCTGAACATTGAGCAGGAGGCCTGCATCGGATATCTGCGCAATCAGGTGGCCCTGATCCGGCCCAAGATCATTGTCTGCCTGGGCCGTATCGCCGCTATCCGGCTGATGAAGGACGACTTCAAGATCACCCGGGAGCATGGACAGTGGATGGAGAAGGCGGGCGTGTGGATGATGGCCATGTTCCACCCCTCCGCCCTGCTGCGGGACCCCTCCAAGCGTCCGGAGAGCTTTGTGGATCTAAAGACCCTCCAGGCCAAGATCCGGGAGATCTGCACCCACACCTACAATTGAACAGCCGGGTGGCTCCAGTCAGTTTGTCAGGAGACCCGGAAAATGAAAGAAATCCTGTAACCCTTGTGGTTACAGGATTTCTTCTTGGTACGCCGGAAGGGAGCCGAATTCGTGCGAGGCTTTTTCCATCTGCCCCTTTTGTGCTGCACGCTTCTGCCCAAAACAGCACCGATTATTTTTGCCGATTTGCCTCTTGACGGAAATGGTTAAATCAGTATAATAAATTTAGAATAATTCTAAATTGGTGTTGAAGGCTATGACCAAGTATGGAAAGAAAATTTTAGAGATTGTAAGTGCTTCTCACAGTCATATGACGGCTGAGGAAATCTTTGCCGCCCTTCGGCAGACCTATCCAACCGTGGTGCTGGCTACCGTGTACAATAACCTCAACCGTCTTTGGCAGGAGGATCTGATCCGCAAGGTATCGGTGGAGGGAATGCCGGACCGGTATGACCGTATCCAGCGCCACGATCACCTGGTGTGCAAAAGGTGCGGCAAGCTGCTGGATATTGATTTGGGAGACCTTACCGCGCAGCTGGAGAAGAAGGCGGGTATTTCTATTTTGTCGTACGATCTGAAACTGACCTATTTATGCGACGACTGCCGGAAGAAAACTGAAAGGAAAGGAATGTGAGGAAACTGAACCATTTACCGCTGTCTGTTCGTGTCCCCATTGAGGGGGATAACCCCAGCATCGTCCGCTGGGAAGAAAAATGTATCCGCTGCGGCATGTGCAAAGAGGCCTGCACCAACCTGATGGGGGTACACGGTACTTACACGCTGGAGCAAACCGGCGGGAAGGCCATCTGTATCTACTGCGGCCAGTGCGCCAATGTCTGCCCGGTGGACAGCATCACCGAGCGGGACGAGGCTCCCCAGGTACAAAAGGCCATTGACGACCCCAACAAGGTAGTGGTCGTCAGCACCTCCCCCTCTGTCCGGGCAGCCCTTGGCGAGGAATTCGGCATGGAACCGGGCGCCTTTGTGGAGGGGAAAATGGTAGCCCTGCTCCGGGCCCTGGGTGTGGACTATGTGCTGGATACCAACTTTGCCGCCGACCTCACCATTGTGGAGGAGGCCAGCGAGCTGATCCGCCGGGTGAAGGAACAGGACCGCCCCCTGCCCCAGTTCACCAGCTGCTGTCCCGGCTGGGTCCACTTTGCTGAGATCTATGCGCCCGAGCTGCTGCCCCACCTGTCCACCGCCAAAAGTCCCATCGGGATGCAGGGCCCCACGGTAAAGACTTATTTTGCCAAGCAGATGGGTCTGGATCCCCGGCAGATCGTCCATGTGGCCCTGACCCCCTGTACCGCCAAAAAATTTGAGATCCGGCGGGAGGAGATGCATGCCGCCGCCGACTACCACGGCGTGGAGGGTATGCGGGACACCGACCAGGTGATCACCACCCGGGAGCTGGCCCGGTGGGCCAGGGCCGCTGGCATCGACTGGAACGCGCTGGAGGACTCTGCCTACGACTCCCTGATGGGCAAGGCTTCCGGCGCCGGCGTCATTTTCGGCAACACAGGCGGGGTGATGGAGGCCGCTCTGCGCACCGCTTATGAATATCTCACCGGCGAGCATGCACCGGAGTCCCTGCTTCAGCTCAGCCCCGTTCGGGGCTATGAAGGGGTGCGGGAGGCCCAGGTGGAAATCGGCGCGCTGACCCTGCAGGTGGCCGTAGTCTACGGCACCGCCAACGCCCGCGCTTTCCTCCAGCGGATGAAGGAGAGCGGAAAGCAGTACCACTTTGTGGAGGTCATGGCCTGCCCCGGCGGCTGCATCGGCGGCGGCGGACAGCCCAAGGATCTGACGAAAAACGCCGATGAGATCCGCAAGAGCCGCATTGCGGCCCTCTACCGGCGGGATGAGGCCATGACGCTGCGCACCAGCCACGAAAATCCCCAGATCAAAGAGGTTTACGAGGCATTCTACGGCCAGCCCCTCAGCGAGCTGGCGGAACGAATGCTTCACACCACCTATCAGGATCGAAGTCAACTCATTCATCAGAAGGGAGGAAATTCTGTGAAAAAATGGATCTGTGGAGTGTGCGGGTATATCTATGACGAGGCCAAAGAGGGCGTTGCCTTTGAATCGCTGCCGGAGGACTGGGTATGTCCCCTGTGTGGTGCGGACAAGAGCGCCTTCTCTCCCCAGCAGACCGCAAACGAGGCCAAAGCGCAGCCTGCGCCCATT
Organism: uncultured Flavonifractor sp.; assembly: GCF_944383115.1. Taxonomy (GTDB): domain Bacteria; phylum Bacillota; class Clostridia; order Oscillospirales; family Oscillospiraceae; genus Flavonifractor. Next base: position 9,505 of record NZ_CALWOJ010000070.1, read on the forward strand.
CACCATATCGGTGAGATGCGGCAGCTGTCCGCCGGGGAGCTGTCCGCCGTGTGTTCCAATCTGGCCCGGGGCTGCGAGAAGCAGTACCAGGAGAAGGAGGCCGCCCTGTTCCGGGAAATCGCGGACTATTTGTCCGCCGCCCAGCCGCCGGTGGCCGATGCCAGCCTGGACAAGCTGATGGAGCTGATCCGGCAGGATCTCAGCCAGGGCTATCCCGGGCTCAATGCCGCTGCTGCCGCTGCCGGCGACCGGGGCACCCAGCGGATCTGCGTCTGGGGGGAAAAGGTCACCCGTATGCTGGATTCCCTGCTGAACCGTTATCAGAAGGATGGAGAGGCCTTCTTGAAGGACACCCAGGTGTGGGCCTGCACGGTCTGCGGCTTTATCTATGTGGGCGACAACCCGCCCCAGCTCTGCCCGGTGTGTAAGGTGCCGGCATGGAAATTTGAAAAAATAGAAGGGAGAGGCTGAGCCATGAAACAAGTTGCAGTACGAAATCTGCGGTTATGCACCAAAGACTGTCTGTGCCTGTATGTATGTCCCACCGGGGCAACCGACACCGAGAACAGCATCATTGACGTGACCAAGTGCCTGGGCTGCGGCGTGTGCGCCGATGCCTGTCCCAGCGGCGCCATCTCTATGGTCCCCACGGAATACCCCCCGCAGCAGAAGAAGGAGCAGGATGTGGTGGCCCAGGCCAATCATATGGCCGGAAACAAGGCCGCCCAGGAGAACATTGCCCGGCAGCTGGCTCAGCAAGCGGACAAGGACGGCCTTTACCGCCTGATGAGAGCCGCGGAGAAGTCCGTCCGCCTGGTCAACGAAGATCTGCTCCGGGAGGCCGGCTATATGCTGCCTCAGAGCGCAAACGCCCATCAGCTGCTGCAGGACTTTGTGGACGCGCCGCCCGCCCCGGATTTCCCCGTACAGGCGGCCAAAGAGCTGCTGGAGCGCATCCCCTGTAATGAAATCATGGCCGAAGGAGATAAAAAGAGTATGAAAAAATGGAAATGCAAAGTCTGCGGATACATTCACGAAGGCGACAGCGCCCCGGAGTTCTGCCCTGTCTGCAAGCAGCCCTCCTCCGCCTTTGAACTGATCGAGGAGGCCCCCGCCAAGGCCGCCAGCAAGTACGCCGGCACCTAGACCGAGAAGAATCTGGAGGCGGCCTTCGCCGGAGAGTCCCAGGCCCGGAACAAGTACACCTACTTCTCCTCCGTGGCTAAAAATGAGGGGTATGAGCAGATCGCCGCGCTCTTCCTCCAGACTGCGGAAAACGAGAAGGCCCATGCCAAGCTCTGGTTTGAGGAGCTGCATGGCGTGGGAAACACTGCCGAAAACCTGCTCCATGCCGCCGAGGGCGAGAATTACGAGTGGACCGATATGTATGACGGATTTGCCAAAACCGCCGAGGCGGAGGGCTTCCCCGAGCTGGCCGCCAAGTTCCGCCTGGTGGCCGCCATTGAGAAGCGCCACGAGGAACGCTACCGCGCCCTGCTGCACAATGTGGAGACCGCCCAGGTCTTTGAAAAGAGCGAGGTCAAGGTGTGGGAGTGCCGCAACTGCGGCCATATCGTAGTGGGTACCGCCGCTCCGGAGGTGTGTCCCACCTGCCTGTACGCCAAGAGCTTCTTTGAAATCCACTGCGACAACTATTGATTTTGCAAAATATCGGGGCGCTGCAGAGTTTACTCTGCAGCGCCCCAATGCTGAATCTGCCTGTTGGGGAAGTAAAAGCGGTGCGAATGATGGTGGTGCCCTGATGGTTGCGCCATCTATTTTGAAATTGACTTCTTGTAAATATCCTTTATAATAGGAAGCAAATAGAATAGATTGCTCCGACTTTTGTGGCGCCGGCGCGTTCTTTTTTGAAAGACACGCAGGGTTGTTCTGCTGAACAAGGGAATTG
>NZ_CALWOJ010000071.1 GCF_944383115.1 uncultured Flavonifractor sp.
CGGAAGGTGGGGGCCAGAGAGGTGCCCTTCGGCCACTATGCCCTGCAGGATCTGGGCCCCTCCTACCGCATCATGCGGGGGGAGGGAGAGTTTGTGGGGGAGGGGGCCTACGATGAATTCAAGAAGCTGGCCAGCGTCTTTTACGACCAGGGGCCGGGTATCCTGGTCCATCCGGTGTGGCAGACGGCCAACGCCTACTTTGTGGAACTCTCCCTCAGCCAGGAGCCCAGAGCGGACTATGTGAAGTACACCTTTGCCTTCTGGGAGGAGTTTGGCGGACACAGCACGGGTACCCGAGTGACCACCACCTCCGGTGGAACAACGGGAGGAACGGCCCAGGCCGGTTCCGCTGGGGAGCAGTGGTATACCGTAGTGCGGGGGGACACCCTGTGGGGGATCGCCCGGCGGTATGGGGTGGGCCTGAGCGATCTGATTGCCCGCAATCCCCAGATCAAGAATCCCAACCTGATCTATCCCGGCCAGAAAGTGCGGGTGGCGTGATGGAAGCCGTACTGCATTGCTGGGACGGGAGTCAGATCGCCCTGCCCCAGGTGACGGAATGGAAGTTTCAGTACGGCCTGGGCACCCCCTGCGACAGCTTTGAGGTGCGCTGTCTGTGGGAGCCGGAGGAGGATCTGCTGGCAGAGGCGGTCAGCTTTACCGCCGACGAGGGGGGCCAGCGGGTATTCACCGGCCTGGTGGACGAGTGCGAGCGGGGCTGGAATGAACAGGGCAGTTTTTTGACCATATCCGGTCGAGGTATGGCAGCCCGGCTGCTGGACAATGAGGCCCTGGGCATGGACTACCAGGTGGCTACCTGGCAGGATATCCTGCGGGATCATGTGACGCCCTACGGCATCGAGGCGGCGGCGGGGGCCAAGCTCACCGCCGTACCTGGTTTTTCCGTGGCGGTGGGGAGCAGCGAGTGGCAGGTGGTCTATGAGTTCTGCCGGTATTACGGCGGGATTACCCCACGGTTTGACCGGCTGGGGCGATTAGTGGCCACCCCTTGGGAGACCGGGGAGAAGCTGGTGCTGTCCGAGGACACGGGAGTGACCGCCCTTACCCTGCGGGACCAGCGGTATGGCGTTCTGTCCCAGATCCTGGTGCGGGACAGGACCACCGGAGCGGTACAGACAGTGGAGAACCAGGACTTTGCCCGGCGGGGCGGACGGTGCCGGAGGGTACTTACCATGCCGGGGAAGAGCAGCTATCAGACCATGCGCTATTCCGGCAGCTATCAGCTGGAACGGTCGGCGGAGGAACTGCGGCAGCTGGAATTGGAACTACCCGGGGCCTTTCTGGCCTGGCCGGGGGAGCTGGTGGAGATCCACCTGAACAAACCGGTGGGTCGGGGTACCTGGCGGGTGGCCGAAATGGTGAGCGGAATGGACGAGAAGGGGACCTACACCCGGCTGGTGCTGGGGGACCCGGCGGCGTTGAAGTAGGAGGGAGACAGGATGTGGCTGGCACAGCAGCAGCGGCGGAACAGAAAAAACAGCGGTTCCCAGGTTGGTACCGTCACCCTGGGAGGTGACCCGGCGGGGGTGTGCCTGGACGGCGAGCGGCGTGACCTGCCGGTATTCGCCCCCGGCGGCTATGTATGGCGGCCAGCTCGGGGGGACCAGGTGCTGGTCCTCAAGACCGGCGCCGACGGCGAGGCCCCTTGCGTGGCGGGGGCGCGGTGTGCCGAGAAGTACGGCGTGGCGGAAGGTGAGGTGCTGCTCTACAGCGGCGGTACCTCTATCCGGCTTGGCATGGACGGCACGGTGTCCGTGACCGGCAAACTGCTGGTCAACGGCAAGGAGGTCATGACAAGGGAGTGAGCGCATGGAACTGATGGTAAGGGACGGGGACTATGTGCCCGACGAGGGGGGCGGCTACCGGCGGGCGGAGGGCAGCCAGGAGCTGCTCCAGCGGGTGCTGTGGAAGCTGTCCATCCCGCGGGGCAGCTTCCCCTTTCTGCCCAACCTGGGCAGTCAGCTTTACCAGCTGGGCCGCTGCAAGCCAGCCCAGCGGCTGAATCTGGCCCGGCAGTATGTAGCCCAGGCCCTGGAGGATGAACTTGACTTGACGGTAACCGCTGTGAGCCTGGAAGAGGACGGCACCATGGAAGTGGCGCTGACATGGCAGGGGGAAGAGCTGACCCTGGCGGTTGAGACGGGAGGGATTTGGTGAGATCCATTGACGAAATCTATGGAGAGATGACGGCCATCTTTGAAAAAGAGACGGGGGTTGCTCTGGCCGGAGACGGAGATATGGCGGTACGGCTGTACGCCGTGGCTGCCCAGATATACGCCCTGTACGTCCAGGCCGACTGGGTAAACCGCCAGTGTTTTCCCCAGAGCGCGGAGGGGGAGTATTTGGACAAGCACGCCCAACTGCGTGGACTGGAGCGCCGGGCGGCGGTGGCGGCGGAGGGGAGCATTCGTTTCCAGACCGACAGCGCCGCCCAGGCCGACCTGACCATCCCGGCGGGGACGGTGTGCATGACGGCGGGGCTGATCCGCTTTGAGACCACCCGGGAGGTCACCCTCCAGGCCGGTCAGACCCAGGTGGATGCCCCGGCGGCAGCCCTGGAGCCGGGGGCGGCGGGCAATGTGGCGGCGGGCGCCATCCGGGCCATGGCGGTAGCTCCGGTGGGGATCAGCCGGTGTACCAACCCGGAGGGGTTCTCCGGTGGCCTGGATCAGGAGAGCGACGAGGAACTGCGGGAGCGGGTACTGGAGACCTTCCAGCGGATGCCCAACGGCGCCAACGCCGCCTTTTATGAGCAGGGCGCCATGTCATTCCCCCAGGTGGCGGCTGCGGCGGTGGTGTCCCGGCCCAGAGGAGTGGGCTCGGTGGATGTGGTGGTGGCCACCGCCTCCGGGACGCCTGACGAGGGGCTGCTGGCAGATTTGCAGGCCTATTTTGAGCAGCGGCGGGAGATTGCCGTGGATGTGCAGGTGCGTGCCCCGGAGGTACAGAATGTGGATGTGACGGTTCAGATCCAGCCGGCCACCAACCGGGACGGGGAGACGGTGCAGCAGAATGTGGAACAGGCTATCCGAAGCTGGTTCAACGGCCAGCGGCTGGGCCAGAATATCCTGCGGGCCAAGCTGAGCCAGCTGATCTACGAGGTGGACGGGGTGGAGAACTATGCCCTCACCGTCCCCGCTGCCGACGTGACGGTGGAGCAGGATGTGCTGCCCCAGCTGAATAGCCTTTCGGTCACCCGGACGGAGGGGACGGCATGAGCGGATACGCACAATATCTGAAGGATCTGCTGCGGCCCCTGCGGGTATACGAACTGGAGGGCACCGCCAACGGCGGAGAGCTGGAGGCTCAGGGTCAGGTCCTGGACAGTGTGGAGACTGACCTGGAGGAGATCCAGCGGGAGATGCTGATCTCCACGGCGGAGGACCGGGGGCTGGAGGCCATCGAGGGCCTTTTGACCCGGCGACCGGTGGCAACCGACCTGGAGATGAGGCGGGCGGCCCTGGCCGCCCTGCTCCGCATCGGCGGGGACAGCTTCACCCTGGCGGCTATCAATGACAATCTGAGAGGCTGCGGCATCAACGCTCAGGCCCGGGAAACCGGGAAGACGGGGACGGTGGAGATCTGGTTTCCCGATGTGCCCGGCATCCCTGACGGCTTCGAGGAGCTGCGGAAAATCATTGAGAGCATTTTGCCCGCCCATTTGGGCATTGAATATACATACTGGTACATCACCTGGAGCGAGATGGAGCAAAAGTTTGCCACCTGGGGCGATATTGAGGCCATTGGGCCCACCTGGGAGGAACTGGAGAAGATGGTGGAATAAAAGGCGGCCCGCACTGCGGGCCGCCTTTTGGCGCTTCAGGAGGTAGGGGAATCCTGGCAGATCAAATTACCGTCGGCGTCATAGCCCTGGCACCAGGCCAGCCAGACCGCACCGCTGTCATCGGATGGGCCGGGTGCCAGGGTGGAGGGAGCGGCCCACACGCCGTCGGCCACCTGGGTAAAGGTGGGGGAGACGCCGCGGCTGTCTATGGCAGCCTGAGGATCGGCCCGCTCACTGGTACCCAGAGAAATCAGCTGAGCCTCTACCCGTACCACCCTGGGGTCGGTGCAGACTACCACAGGGGTGGCCTCATAACCAAGGCCGATATCGGGTTGAGAGCCAAACAGATTGCAGTAGATGGGATCTTCCTGCTGGGTGAGATCCAACTGCCAAAAGGGAAGGGTATCCGCAGGCCGCCACAGGAAACCGGCCAGCTGGTCCAGGGTGTAGAATTGCACGATATCGCCCTGGCGGCCCACAAACCACCAGGTATTGTCCGGTACAAAGTCCCAGTGGAGTTTCTGATACTGGATGGGGCCGGAGGCCAGAATGGTGTTATCCGTCACATAGTTTTCCCGGTTCAGGCGTTGGCACACGGCGGCGGAGGAGAGAAGAGGGGTATCCAGCGCCACCCAGGCGGAGAGCAGTCCCAGGCAGAGCAGCAGGATGCTCAAGGCCCAGCGGATGCGGGGCAAGATGTAATAGCGGAAATGGGTCATGACAGGGGCACCTCCTCCTCCAGATCAATGCGGAGTATGATCTGGTCGCCGGGCTTGCCCAGGGTGACGGTAAACCACTGGGCGCCGGGGGTGGGATTGGCGAGGGTGAGATACCCGTCGGCGGCCAGAGGCGAGGTGGACCAGGTGGAGCAATAGCCCTCCCCGGTGGCGCCGGTGGAGTCGATCCAGGTACATGGTACCTGGGATAGTGCCAGGTTATCCAGCCACAACTGCCAGTGGGAGACCGAGAGGGAGGCCTGGATCTCCAGCCGGGAGGGGGAATTAGGATAGTCCGGTGTGCAGATCAGGGCTGCGTTGTGGGCAGTTATGGTATAGCCGCCCACCGTTCCGCCGCCGGAGGCGGAGCCGGAGACCACCAGGGTCTCATTGACTTGAGCGGGAAGGGTACAGGAGGGCGGGAGCAGGGAGTCGTGGGCGAATAGGCCAGTCTGATGCAGGCCGCTGGCCACGGTGCTGACCAGAATGAGCATGATGCCCAGCACGGTGAACAGGGCGGTCAGACCGGGAAACAGAGGATTGTGGCAGCGGTCCAGCTCATGGCCGATCTGATAGGGATCTCCCATGGCCTCCACCGCCCGGAGAGCGGCCTCTTCGGGCGGGACGCCCTGTTCCTCCAGCGCAGCGGCGTGGTCCTCCAGATGAGCGGTCAGCTCCTCCCGGGCCAGACGTTTGGCCAGCGGCAGCCGGATGACAGAACACACCTGATCGCAGAATTGTTCAAATGGCTGGCACAAGGTGGATTCACCTCACTCCCTGTCTTCGGTGGGGTCGTAGGAGCAGACCAGGTTGCCGGCGGCATCGTAGCCCCGGAGCCAGATGGACAGGGCGCCGCTGTGGCCGCTGCCGTCAGGCAGGGCGGGTGTGGGAGAGGTAACGGGCGCTCCTACCCACACGCCTTCACCAGCGGAGGACCAGGAGATGGATACGCCCCGGTCAGCCAGAGCCTCCTGGGGGTCCTCCCATCGCCCCAGCCACAGAAATTCTCCCTCTACCCGGGTTACGGCGGGGTCGGTACAGATGGCCAGCGGGATCAGCTCGCTTCTGATCTCCGGGAAGAGGCCTGAGGGATTGGAGTCGTCCAGGTAGGAATAGGGGGTGTAGGCTACGCGCCAGGGGTAAAGGGTATACTCGTCCATCCAGGAGAGGACGTGCAGATCATAACCGGGTACCGTCCACAGCAGACCGGCGGTGCGCTTTAAGCTGGCCACGGCGTAAGTGTCGCCGGAGCGAAGTACCGCCCAGGCGTCGGTGTCCGGCTGAGCCTTGTTTAGCCGGACAGGGCCGGAGGCCACCACCTCCCCGCCGGTAAAGCCGTTGGCGGGGCCGGCCTGGGCGCAGGCCAGGGCGATGGTGGGCATGGGCCGCTCCAGACTTACCCACAGCAGGAACAGGGCGGCCAGCAGAGCCAGAGTGCTGAGGGTGACGGTGAACTGTCGGGCGCCCGGGGTGGGGTCTTTGATCTCCAGCAGGGCGACGCTGCCCAGCAGGGCGTGTCGGACAACGGAGGAGGTACGGATGGAACCGGAACCACCGGCATCGTCGGTCCAGGAGACCTCTGTCCGCAGGAAATTCATGGGCGGCTGCCAGAACTGCCGGCGGGTGATGATGAGGGGGCACTGGAGCTGATATTCCCGCAGAGTCTCCTCTCCGGGATAGGACATGGACACCAGCACCAGTCCGGCCTCTCCGGCAGAGGCGAGCTGGTAGCCGGAGAGGCCACCACCTCCTGTGGCGGTACCGGAGATCTCCAATGTGCCGTATCCGTCATGGGGCAGGGGGCCGGTCTTGGGGGACAGGCCGGTCAGGGCAAAGATGCCGGTGCCCGCCCGAAGGCCGATCACCAGACTCAAAAGCAGCACGGACAGAGCCAGCAGGGCAAAGATACGGGACAGCCGGGGAACCAGGGGGCTGTGGCACTTGTCCAGCTGGTGCCCCAACTTGTAGGGGTCGCCCATCGCTTCCACCGCCCGGCGGGCGGCCTCCTCGGGCGGTACGCCCTGTTCCTCCAGCACGGCGGCGTGATCCTCCAGGTGGGCGTCCAGTTCCGCCCAGGCGGCATACCGGGCGGGCTTCCAACGGATCACAGAACATACCTGATGGCAGAACATATCAAAGGCCTTGGAGGCCATACACTCACCTCAATTCATAACGGGTGGCCCAGGATTCCGGCACAGGGGATTGGTAGATCAGCGTTCCGTCGGCGGCGTAGCCCTTGACCTGGAGGTCCTCCGGAAAGACGAAGCCGGGGCCTGAGGTATAGGGAATCAGGAAGCAGTTCTCCGTACTTTGACTCTGGCTGGCGGAGAGCAGGGAATAGCCCTGCTTTGTTTCCGCGGAGACGGGGAAGGTGATCTCCACCTGGGTGATCTCCGGGTCGTTGGAGATCACCAGCACCGCGCCGCTGTTCCAGTCGCTGACCACCAGAGGCACCAGGGGGAGGTCCGGGTCGTTCTCCACAGCGTCCAGGCCACCGGCCTGCCAGAACAGACCATAGTGGTTGACCCCGCACCAGGCGTACCAGTCCCCGTGCCGGAGAATGTAGTAGCGGTCGTACTGGCCGAGTTTGACCTGGTTTGCCTCCCGGGAATAATTCAGGGTGGTGATGACTTCTCCGGGGCCAAAGAAATAGCGGGCCTGGGTAGCCTCCAGCGCCTGTTCGGCGGTGAGGATGGGAAAATCCAGCCGGAGTATCAGCACCACCAGGACTACTACCAGCAGCAGGGCGTCCCGGACAATGCGGCGCTTGCGCTGTGCGGGGGTGACGGAGCGTCTGGCCATGTCAGTCCCCTCCTTTCAGCGGCAGGGTCAGAGAGATGGCGTTCTCTCCAAAGCGGTCAAAGTGGAGGGTGACGGAGGTTGCCTCCGGATGGATACCCCCCACCCACAGATCGTAGTAGGAGGCGAAGGGATAGACGGCGGAGGGATTGCCGGAGGAATCCCCGGCGGAGGTGGGCAGCTGGTACAGCGCCTGCTCACCTCTGGAGGGGTAGCGGTTGCCCAGATCGTCCTCCGCCCACAGCCACTCCCGGAATTCCGGCCCCCGCTGCCAGGGGTCGGAGTGGGTCACTTTCAGCAGATAGCTCAGATGCAAGGCCTCATCACGGTATGCGCTGGTCTCCGAGTGTGTGACAACCGCCCGCTGGATGGAGAAGGTGTAGCCCTCATACTGCCAAACAGCGCCGGGAGTGAAATCGGCCACCACGTCGTACTCGTCGTAATGCTCCAGAAGATGGCCCATCCCAATACCGTCGTAACTGGCGGGTGCGGTTAGGTTGGTAACCAGTTCTCCAGCCCGGGGCAGGGCGAAGAGCAGGACGAGGACGGCCAGGGTCCACACCACCCGGCGAAACCAGATCTGAAACCAGCCAAGCCGGGGGTTGTGGATCTGGTTCAGCCAGCGGCCCAGTTCTTCCGGGTCCCCCATGCCCCGGACGGCCTCCGACTCGGCGTCCCACAGAGTCATGCCGGGGTTGGCTTCCAGCAGGGCGTCCCGGTGTTCCTCCATGTGGCCGGTCAGTTCTGCGGAAATGGCGGCGTGGTCGGGGGAAAACCGGACACAGGAACACACCTTGCCGCAGAACTGGTCTATGGTGCGAGGGGGCGCTTTTGGGGCATCCATCAGGCCATGACCGGGGTGGTCCCGGCCAGCACGGCGTTCACTGCCTGGGAGAAGGTGGTCCACTCCTCCTTTTTGGTGTCCAGCAGCCGCAGCCCCTTCTTGGTGATGTGGTAATACTTCCGGGTGCGGCCGGTGGGAGCCGCCTTCTCGTAGGACTGCACCGCCCCCTCCTTCTCCAGGGTGTGGAGAATGGGGTAGAGGGTGCCCTCCTTCATGGAGAAGGTGTGGTCGCTCTTGGCTTCCAGTTCGGCAATCATCTGGTACCCGTACTTGTCCTCCCCGGACAGGAGGGAGAGAACCAGCAGAGTGGCGCTGCCTGATAACAGGGATTTATCCGCTTTCATGGGAAACCTCCTTTCAGAACAAAAAACAATACCTCGGGTTTCTAGGTATATTATACCTAGAAACCCGAGGTATGTCAACAGGGACTTTACTTCATGCGGCTGCGGAGGGGCTGGCCGGACAGAAAGCGGCCCAGATTGTCTAGAAACAGGGCCTGGAGCTGGTCCAGGGTGACCTGCATATGGTTGTAGCCGCCGGCGGTGTGGGGGGTGATGAGGGCCCGGGGGGCGTCCCAGAGGGGATGATCCGGTGGGAGAGGCTCCGGATCGGTGACGTCCAGCCCGGCCCCAAGCAGATGGCCCAGGGAGAGTACCTCCGCCAGGGCGGTACAGTCAATGGCGGAACCACGGCCGGCGTTGAGCAGGACGGCATCGGGTTTCATCAGCAGCAGGCGGCGGCGGTCCATAAGACCGGCGGTACCGGCGTTGTGAGGAAGGGCCAGAGCCACCACGTCGGCCTGGGGGAGCAGAGCGTCGATCTCAGACAGGGGGAAGGTCCGGTCAAAGCCCTCCGCCGGGGCATCGGAGCGGTGGAAGCCCATGACGGTTTTGGCGCCCAGCGCCCGGCACAGGTGGGCGAAGTGGCGGCCAATGTCGCCGGTACCCCCCACCAGCACGGTCTCTCCCCGCAGGGAGCGGACGTGGCCCAGGTCGGCCCAGGTGTGGGCGTTTTGCTGGTCCCGGTAGGCGGGCAGCCGCTTGTAGAGAGCCAGCAGCATGGCCAGCAGATGCTCGGAGACGGCGGGGCCGTAGGCTCCGGCGGCGCAGGTGAGGACCACGCCCTCGGGCAGGATACCGGGGACCAGGTAGGGGTCCACTCCGGCGTTCCAACTCTGGACCCATTTCAGCCGGGGGAAGGTTTTGAGATCTGCCGGGGGAACGAAACCCATGAGGATGGTGGCGCGCTCCCGCCAGTCCTGGGGGATATCCGCTGCGCCGCGGCGGTCGCTGGTGGGGAGAAAGAGATGCTCCTCATGGAGAGCGGCGGAGCGGAAGCGATCCTGTTGGGCTGGGGACAGGGGGAGCAGATGGAGAATGGTTTCCATAGTGAAACCGCCTTTCCGTAAAAAGTGGGGCCGGTCGGCAGACCGGCCCCACTTTTTACTTAATGGTAATGAGCAGTTCGCCGGCCTTGACGGAACCGCCAGACCCACGCAGGCACGCCTGCGTGGGGACCCGTGAGAAATTTAATTTAGTATCGCGGGGCGGAAGTGAATCCCGCCCCGCTCCGCCGCAAAAGCGGCGGTTCGCTGCGCTCACAGGAAGGCGGCGGGGTGTTGAAAAGCTAAGAAAACCGGTCTTACTTAATGGTAATGAGCAGTTCGCCGGCCTTGACGGAACCGCCTTCCTTGATGAACACCTCGTCCACGGTGCCTGCCATGCGGGCCACCACGGAGGTCTCCATCTTCATGGCCTCGATGACGGCCAGAACCTGGTTCTCCTCCACCTTGTCGCCGGGCTTGACGTTCACCTTGGACACCATACCGGGGATGGAGGCGCCCACCTGGCTCTTGTCGGAGGGGTCGGCCAAGTTGACCTTGCGGGCCTGGGCGGTGGCGCTCTTGTCGGGCACCGCCACCTCCCGGCGCATACCGTTGAGTTCAAAGTGGACGTTGCGGGTGCCGTCCTCGTTCAGGTCGCCCAGTCCCATATACTTGATGACCAGGGTCTTGCCGTCCTCGATGTTGATCTTGTTGGTCTCGCCCAGGGCCATGCCGTTGAAGAACACGTGGCTGCCCATGCGCATGATATAGCCGTACTCCTGCCGGTGGCGGTAGAAGTCCTCCACCACCTTGGGATACAGGCACCAGGAGATCACGTTGTGGTCGTCGGCGTCGGGGTAGAACCTGCGGACCTCCTCCCGGGCCTTTTCGAAGTCGATGGGCTCCAGCAGCTCGCCGGGGCGGCAGGTGATGGGCTCCTCGCCCTTGAGGACCACCCTCTGGAGGTCCTCCGGGAAGCCCCAGGCGGGCTGGCCCATCATGCCCTTGAAGTAGCTCACCACGCTGTCGGGGAAGGTGAGGGCCTCCCCCCGCTCCACGATGTTCTCGGGAGTCAGGTCGTTCTGCACCATGAAGATGGCCAGGTCGCCCACCATCTTGGAGGAGGGGGTCACCTTCACGATGTCGCCCAGCATATGGTTGACGGTCTTGTACATCTCCTTGACCGCCTCGAACTGGTGGCCCAGGCCAATGCTCTCCACCTGGCTTTTCAGGTTGGTGTACTGGCCGCCAGGCATCTCGTAGCGGTAGATATCGGTGGAGGGGTTCTTGATGCCTGCCTCAAACTTGCTGTAGCGCAGGCGCACGTCGGCCCAGTAGTCGGACAGCTTCTGCAGCTTGTCGCCGTCCAGGCCGGTGTCCCGCTCCTGGCCGTGGAGGGCGGCCACCACCGCGTTCATGG
>NZ_CALWOJ010000072.1 GCF_944383115.1 uncultured Flavonifractor sp.
CCGGCTGCGGCACCCAGTTTTGCAGCATTTACTGCCACGTTCAGCGCCTGCCCGCCGGGGTACATCATACCTGTGTGGAGATAGAGGTCACACACGTTGTCTCCCAGTCCCAGAAGCTTCATATATGTGCTCTCCTGTTCCTAAAAAGTATTTTCTTGTCAGGCCGGAACAAGATTGTTCCGGCCTGACTGCTATATTGCTTAGGCGGGATTGGCTGCATCAAATTCGGCGTTCCAAGCCAGGACCTTGTCGTACAGATTTTCGGTTTTAAACAAGTCAGTCTCCTGCAGTTCATAACCCAGATTGGCGGTGGCATCAATGAATGACTGCCGGTCACAGTCCACGAAAGTGACGCCCTTCTCAATCAGTTCTTCCTTCATCTGAGCCCACTCATCGTGAACGGTATCATTGTAGTAGGCTTCCACCTGGGCTCCAATATTCCGGAACACTTCTTGGTCCTCTGCAGGCAGAGTATCCCAGAAAGATTTGGCAAAGAAAATACTTTCAAAGGGATAGGCAAAGTCTACCTCAGACGCATAGGGCGCAGACTCATAGAACCCCGCGGAGTAATAAGCGTCCTTAGCCGCGTCGCCGCCGTCCACAATCCCCTGCATCAAAGCAAAGGTATACTCCGAATAAGCAGTGACCACAGGGGTAGCACCCATGGCCCTGGCATCCGCTTCAAAAATAGGCAGGTTCGGGATCCGATACTTCATTCCCTTCATATCGTCCACAGTTTCCAGCGGCCAGGTGCAAAACAGCATCCGGGGGTTACGCTGCAGGTTATAGGCCACAAATTCAAAGCCGGCCTCATCCAGGTCATCCCAGATCTGCTGATTCTGCGCGATAAAATATTGGGCCTGGTCCGATGAGGTAAAGCAAAACGCCATGTCCAAAATATTGAGGTCAGGGGCATAGGTGGCCATAGTGCTCAGGGTCGTCATCATAACTTCCTGCAGGCCCATCTGCATATTTTCCAGCATAGTGGTCTCGTTTCCCAGCTGCTCGGAGGGATAGAAGTCAAAGCGATATTTGCCATTGAATGCCACGTTAGCCAGATCACAATAATACTGGCAGGCCGTCGGGCCGGTTTCACCTAAAGCCCCCGCATTTCCGAAGCGGACCACAATGGTATCGTCATCGTATACGACGGCTGCCGCCCGCTCTGAAGCTTCTTCCAGAGAAAGGGCAGAAACATCAACAATGTCACTTCCCTGCCCTGAGGCGGCAGGGTCAGGCTGCGAGGAACTTTCTGCGGGGGAGCTGTTGCAGGATGTAAGTGCGCCAAAAGCCAGAGTCAGGGTCAGAGATAACGCCAGTATCCGTTTCATTGTAGTCATACCTCCATTTTTTATTTATTTGAGCGTCCCAAGAAGCCTGGGAAGGAACTCCGTAATCTGCGGCACATAGGCCACCAGCATCAAGGTAACAAACAAGGGAATCAAAAACTGGATGGTATATTTCAACGCGGAGTCAAAATGGCCGTTTGTTGCTTTACAGGTTACAAACAGTGCTGGCGCAAATGGAGGTGTGATAATGCCGATGGTGATATTCAGCACCACCATGACGCCCATCTGTACATAGCTCATCCCCAAGGCGGTGGCAATATTCATTAAGAGGGGGGCCATCATGATCTCGATCTGCATAGCGCCGATAAAGCAGCCCATAAACAGCAGCAAAAGGTTCAGCAGCAAGAGGATAAGGAAACGATTGTTCAACGCCATGAGCGCGTCGGTGACAACAGTGGTGATTCCGCTCGTAACGATCAGCCAGTTAAATACCATGCCGGCCGCGCACAGGCACATCACCATACCAGTACTGGCAACGGTTGCCCTCAGAGCCCGGGTAAACATGCCCCAGTTAAACCGCCGCAGGGCGAGGGACATCGCAACACAGTACATGGCAGCCACGGTTCCGCATTCGGCAGGAGTAAAGACGCCAGTGGTGATGCCGGCCACCAAAATAATCGGTCCGCCCAGTGCAGGCATAGCACTCCAGGTTGCGGACGCCTTCTCCCGCCAGGAAAACCGTCTGGTTTTGGGGCACGGGATATTTTGGGTCTTCATGGCAATGACAATCCAAATCATCATGCTGACGCCCATGATAATGCCGGGGATATATCCCGCCTCAAACATGGCCATCGTGGAAGTCTGAGACAAAAACGCCCAAATTACAAAATTAATCGAGGGAGGAATAATGGGCCCAATCCCTGCGGAAGCCGCTGTAACCGCGATGGAAAAATTTTTGTCATAGCCCGCCTTTGTCATGGCCTTTACCTCAATGGTTCCAAGTCCGCCGGCGTCAGCCAAAGCGGAACCGGACATTCCGGCAAACACCATAGAGGCCAGTACATTAGCATGGGCCAATCCGCCTTTCAGATGGCCAAGCCAGCTTTCCAACATTGCAAACAGGCGGTCTGTTAATCCGACCTCGTTCATATAGCAGCCCACAAACAGGAAGGACGGCAGTGCCAGCATATTGAAATCGGCGAAGGAATTCGCACTTTTCTGAGCGAAGATAATAAAGCTCTCGTGATTGATAACCAGGTATTCCAAACTGGCCAGCAACATGGCATAACTAATGGGGATCTGCAGCAGAATCAAAACCACAAATGTCCCAAAATAGAGCAGAATCAACGGATCAAAGCTAGTCAATTGCATTCCCCTCCTCTCTTGCCTCAGGGACAACGATAGATTCATCATCCAAAACGATGTAGGCAACCGTTTTGTAGATACAGTAAACCAACACAATGATACTCATGACTAAAACGGGAAGCGCATAATAATATGCTTTCCCAAACGGCAGTCCGCCGACAGGGCGCAGGTTTTCCTGCATCTTAAACAGCATATAACTGGCGGGGATAAAGATGACGGAAATTACCAAGACGATCAAATTGCTGCAGTGAAAAATAATTCTGCGGGGCATTGGGCCAAGATGCTTTACAATAAACTCCAGCATTGCGTGGCCATTCTGCCAATACACTGTGGCCCAGCCAATGGCACACACCCAAACCATGATGGCTACAACCGCTTCATCGATTCCGAAAATAGGGCTGGAGAATACATAACGCATCATGACCTGAAAACAGAGCATCGCCATCATCGCGAATGCGGCCAGCCCCGCCAGCAGCTCAAGTCCGTTGTTGAACCGGTCCAGGACAACTCCAACTTTCTTTATCGCGTGTTTCATAATACTCCTTTCTCCACAAGCGTTTTTATGTGCGGCTTCCAAAGACTTAACTGGCGTCTCACGCAGGGATCACTTGGTAGAGATAATCCAAACATTTTTTCATGGTTTCTTCCGGATCAAAATCATACAGCCGATTATAAATTTCAAATGGAATGGCTCCGGTATATCCAAAGTCATCCAGCGCCAACAAATAATCTTTCAGGGGCAAGTTTCCCTCTCCGGGAATCAAGTGACCCAACGGTGTGCCGTCAGCGAAGTGCAGGTGGACCATGTCTTCATTCAAAATTGCCAAATCCGTCCGAAAATCTTCTTCTGCCATGGCGACGGCACAGGTATCCAACATGCTTTTCAGGTTTGGGCTGTTTATCTCATCCAACATGCGGCGGATCCGTCCGGTGTTATATACCACATTGGTCGTATTGTAGCTGGCCGCTTCAATAACCATGGTTACACCATATCTGGTCGCCTTGTCCACAATTCTGCGCAGGGACTGCACGCTGCGCTCCCAAGCTGCTTCCTCTGACTGATCAAAATACCCTCGCCCGCAGACGATTTGTGCGTATGGGGCCTGCAGCTGTGCAGCGAACTCTATCGTTTTGAAAAAGGTCTGAACGCTGCGTTCGCGAATGACCTCATCTTCACAGGCGATGTTGATAGGATACACACACTGCTCTTGAGTCAGGCAGCAGACAGAGATTTCGCGTGCATCTAACTCATGCTTCAATTTGGCCACATCGGAATAGGTGGCATCTTCTATGCTCAAATGAGGGCAAGCTGCGTAGAACTCAATGAGATGCTGATTCAGATTCGACATAGACTGCAGGAAGTAAGGCAAGCTGTATTTAATGTAGTGGTAATTGGAACAAGCAATTTGTGCCCTGGTCAGCGTTTTCACATGATTCACCCCTTTGAAACAAAGTTCCTTCACTCATTATACAATACATTATATAATGTTATGGTCTGCATTATATCATATTGAACAGAGGGCGTCAAGGGGTTTGCCGCTGCATTGGTTAATATTTTTGAAGACCGCGGCACTGTGGAGGGGGCTGGAGCGAATTGCTGCAGCTGACAGTTTGGGATACCCTGTAGTGCGCGGTCAGTTGTTTGGGGTCATGTCTGCCCTTGCGCTGTTTGATCTCTGTGCCCCTCCGCTTCGGCCAAACAGTAAGTGGCACAAAGAGCTGCCTTCCTATTTTTCGCCGGATGTGCTATACTGATACGCAGTCAGGAGAACCAACCAAAGGGGGTGCATCATGTGGATCGGCACGTGGCTGAAGGCTGGCGGTCCCGCATCCAGAAATGGATCCCCCTGCGCTCGGGCAGTGTGCTTGGGTCCATTTTCTTGGCTCTGCTGCTCTTGACCGCTGGAGTACTTGCGTTGTTTTCGCACTACGTGCTGAGAACTTATCAGGATCAGTATCGCTATCAGACCATTCAGAGCGAATTTGCCCACATGGAATATCAGGCAGACCTTCTTCAGATGGAGCTTGGGCGGCTCCTGGAACAGGTGGATGGATTGAAGCACCGGGAGGACTGCAGCCGCCTGATGGTTATGGAAGATATCGCACAGAGCACACTCAGCATGGATGTGGCCATGTACCTGAGCTCTTTGGTGCAGAGCTATGGGGATATCCTGCGAGAGATCTGGATCTATTTTGACCAGTCAAAGATGGTCCTGTCCTCAGACCAGGAGCTGCTGCCCCTGACCGAGAGCAGACAGCAGGAGCTTCTGACTTACTATGAGCAGAGGAAGAAGGCAGGGGAGCTGGCCTGGGTGAACCAGGCCGCTCTGCTGACCCAAAATGGCGGCCTGTACCTGGCAGTGGGCTATCCGAGCTCCAGTCCGCTGGCGACCATTGTGCTGGAGCTTGACGCCGAAGCGCTGCTGGCCGAAATGGAGACAAACTGGCCGGAAGAGGATATTTCCTATGTGTACACGGTTTTTGGCACCCCAATTTTTGACCGGCAAATAGAATATCCAGACCCTCAGACATTACAGGTGGGGAACGAAGCGGAGGATCTGTGGGGGGAGTCCTGTTACGCCTACTCCAGTGCGTCCGCCCCCACTGACATGGTCCTGGCCTATTGGGCGCCTGGCACCGACCTGCTCCTGGTCACATGCATAGACGGCAGGGACCTGATTCCCATCAGGGGAGGCTGGGTCCAGGCGCTGATCCCCTATGTGCTGCTGGCCGCCGCGCTGATGCTTGCGGCCTCCCTGTGGATGTACCGGCGGATCTATCTGCCGCTGCGCCGGGTGATGGGCTCTCTGGAGGCCGGCCGGAGCAGAGATCAGGTGGCCACGCTCCGCCGCCTCGGAGATAACGAGCTGGTCTTGGTTCAAAACATGGTGGAGGACGACCGGCGGCAGCGGGAAACCATGCAGACGATGCTGGATCAGCTGCAGGAGTCAGTGCGTGAAAAGCATCTGCTGTCTCTGTTCCGGGATGAGCTATCCAAGGAAGACTTGGATAAGCTGGAAAAAGATGGGCAGCTGCCGGCCGGAGACGGGGTCTACGCCGTGGCCTATCTGGACTGGCAGCAGCCTTCTGACAGCAGCGGGGAGGAGACGGAAACCATCCTGCTGGGGGTGCGTCTCGTCCTGCTCGTGGAGGAAGGCTGTAAACAGCTGGGCATAGTCAGGCGGGTCAAGGTGAGCGCTGCTCAGACTGCCTGGCTGGTGGAGCTGTCCAGTGCTGAGAGCGGATTTATGGAGCAGTTCCGGCAACTGCGCCGCAGAGCGGAGCGCGTGGTCGAGACAACGGACTTTCGGTGTGCCCTTGGGAGTGCGGGGCCCTGCATTGGGTTGGACGCGGTAGGTCAGATGTATGAACAGGCCAGGTGGGAAGCCCAGCACTGGAGCTATTACCGTCAAGAGGTGAATCGGCCGTCTCAGAAGGACGACGAGATGCGCGAGCAAATTACCCGGGCCCTGCGCCAGACCATTGGTCAGGCACAGGGGAGCGGGACCGACTGGGACACCCTGATAGATGATTTGATCCGCTGTGATGGGGAGAGGACCGGCAGAGGGCTGCAGCTCCTCATGGACCTGTTGATGGAGCAGCTGATCCAGCACCAAATCGACCCGGAGGAGGGGTGGCAGCAGCTGCGTCACGCCCTCGGATCCCCGGACAACCGAGTGGAGGAGGGGGACCCCAGGCTCGAGAGCGTCAAACAGTTTGTTCAGTTGAGTACAGCGCGGCTGCGGGCCAAAACCCAAAACCGCCAGTACCAGCACATCGTTCGGGCCCAGGAGTACCTGGCAGAGCATTTCGGAGACCCCGGCCTGTCTCTGGAGGCGGTAAGTGAGCAGATAGGCACCACCGGCCCTTATCTGTCCCATCTGTTTTCCACCCGCCTTTCCTGCGGCTTTCTGGATTATCTGAATCGATATCGGATTACCCAGGCCAGAAAGCTGCTGGACGCCACCGACCTGACGGTGGCTGAAATTGGTCTGAAGTGCGGCTTTAATTCACCGCAGGCATTTATCCGCGTATTCAAGAAATATGTTGGCCGGACGCCCGGTCAGTACCGGAGCAGCAGGGGGGAGGAGCATAAATGAGGAGGGTTCGCCGGCTGCCGGCGTTTCTGCTTCTGGTCCTGTACATACTGCTGACCGGCTGTATTCAGGCGCCGATGCAGGAGCGGGACCTGTTCCAGGCGGTGCAGGCCCAACGGGAGCTTCGGGAGGGGGCGGCCCAGGAGCCGATTGTGATCCTCCTGTCTCATTCCGCCACAGAGGACCGGCCCACCCACCAAGCGGCCGTCTACTTTAAGCGCCAGCTGGAGGAGCTGTCAGACGGAACGCTCTATGTGGAGATATATCCCAATGACACCTTGGGCAATGTGCGGGACAACGCGGATTCTTTCTCCAGCGGTTCTGTCCAGATGCGCATTGGGCTGGGAGACAGCACTCCGCTGGTACAGCTGTGTGCCCTGGCTCCCGCCCTGGGGGATCTGTCGCTCCAAGAGCTGGACAAGCGTCTTCAGGAGGGGGAACTCCGGGACCTTTTGGAGGACCAGTACGCCGACAGCGGGATGATGCTCCTGGAGGTCATGCCGCCGGAACGACGCTACCTGGCCTGCAATCAAGCCATTGAGCGGGCGGAGGATTTTCAGCGGCTCAATGTGCGAATACCGGTGGAGCATGATTCCAACGCCTGTTACTGGCAGGCGCTGGGGGCCCAAACGACGGTGGTAGACATCAAGCAGCTGCGGATCATGCTTCAGCAAAAGGCGGTCAATGCCCATGAGAGCACCCTTCCGGTGGTGATCGGGCAGCGGCTCTACCCCTATTTAGACTATTTGATTCAGATTCCGCACCGGATCTACTTCGACACGATGATTATGAACCTGGAATTCTTCCAATCTCTGACCCGGGAGCAGCAGGAGATGGTGCGCGAAGCGGCGGATAAAACCCGGGACTATTATCAGACGGAGAGCGCGGCATATCTGGCCCGGAACGGGCAGCTGCTGGAGGGCTATGGGGTGCAATATCGGAAGCTCTCCGGTGAGCTGGAGGAGCTTCTGCGGGAGAACAGTGCCCAATATGAGTTGCCCGGCATACAGGAGGAATTGGGTGCGGAGCTCTTTCACCGAGCGGTAACCCTCCTGACGGAGCAATAAACAATTCTTTCGATTTGCCGTTCAAAATGAACGATAGTTTCGTTTTTGCCCGCCCGGGACGGCCATCCAAAATATTAACACTATACACAGCTTTTGTTTTCTGTTATCCTTCTGCTCGAGGCAAAACAGCCAAAACATCATTCCGCAAAGGAGGAAACAGAATGAAACCGTTGAGACGGGCTTTATCGATCCTGATGTCAGCTGTGCTGATGGCATCCCTGTGCGCTCTGCCTGCAGGGGCAGAGGGCCTGACGCTGGGGGAGCCCACCCCGCTGACCCAAGAGAATGCAGGGGTGCCGGACACGACCCGCGGGAATGCGCTGCTTCACAACGGCTACTTCACCCAGGACATCCAAGTGGGGGATCAGATCCGGACCGCGAAGATCTATATCGGGTCAGATGCACAGCTTCGGTGCTATTTCACCGTGCTCACAGTTCCGGACGGGATGGACACCGCTGAATTTTTGGAGGACAGCGGTTGGGCCCAATTAGCGGAGGATCGGGGCGAGGGACTCTTTGTGCTGGAGCCCGGCCCGGAGGGCTGGGGCAGCTATGCAGAGGAGGAGGCATACCTGACCGCCGCCTTTGCCGCCTATAACGAGCGGACCTGGTACTCCAATTTCAGCACCTCCTATCTGTTTGGCTATGGAGCCGGCGGACAGGTCCTCCAGCAGTATGCGATGGCCAACAGCATGGCGATGATTGGAGGCGTCTTTGTAGATGCCAGTGAAATTGACCAGGACTATCTCCTGCAGGTGGGGCAGACCGTTCTCTCTGACGGCTCCACGACGCTCAGTCAGGTGCCCATGCCGGTATGGCTGATTAACACAGCGGAAACCCAGGCCAATCAGGCTGTTGCAGACTACTGGAAAGAGGCAAACGACTGCGTGGAGACCGGCGTCGCCTTGGAGGACGGCAGTGTGCAGTTCGACCAGCGCCAGGACTCGGACCGCATCGTGACCTCTTACAGCGACACGCGTTCCAAGGTCCGGGTCCTCACCGGCTCCGTGGATATCTGCTCCCCCGCGTTTACGCAGAGTGCCTACGACTTTATGCGGGGCTATACGCGCTATGAGACTGCGGTGATCGGCGGCAACGCCTTGGGCGCCCGCCCCGATTATGATGCTATGGGCCTGGACATCTATGAGCTGGAGATGGACGGCCTGGTGCGGGAGTACATCGTATACGCGCCGGAGTCGGTAAAGGCTTCCGGAGAGAAGGTGCCCATGGTCCTGCTGATGGGCGGGACCAGCCAGCCCAGTCGGGTCATCTTTGATGCCACCCACTGGTGGGAAATTGCCGACCGGGAGGGCTTTATCATCGTCTCCCCCTGCGCCTGGTCCGACATCCTGCGCTGGAACAACACCGGTGACCCCACCCAGCGGGACGACCTTAAGTTTATCGAATATGTGATGGACCAGGTGATTGCCAATTACCCTGTGGATCCCACCCGCTGCTATGCCACCGGGCAGTCCAACGGCGCCGTTATGACACAGTTCCTGGCCCAGCAGATTCCGGAGCGGTTTGCCGCCGTGGCGGCTACTTCCGGCGGCCTGATCGAGCAGGAGCTGTACGCACAGGACAATGGCAACGCCATGATCCCCACGTATGTCCTTTTTGGCGAGTTTGACAACTGGAGCTATGATTTTACCTTGGACGGCGAGGTGCGCACTCTGGTGAGCTACTTTGCCCAGCGCAATAGCACCAGCCCCGTGGATGACCCGGACTTCTGTACGGAGGAGGGCCGCTTCATTACCTATGGCTGGGCCAATGACGATGGGGTCGCCATGGTCCAGCTGACCCAGACCCTGGGCCGTCCCCACAACTGCATTCCCAGTGAGATGGAGCTGATTTGGGACTGGTTCTCCCAGTGGAGCCGGAGCCAGGACGGCGCGCTGTATCATAACGGGACTCTGGTAGACACGACCCGGGCTGCGGCAGAGGATCCTTCCGCCGACCAGCCGGAGCAGCCCTCTGCCGGCCAGAAAGTGCAGCAGTATACGGTCGTGGAGGGGGACAGCCTGTGGGCGATTGCCCAGCGGTTCTATCAGGATGGAAGCCGTTACCAGGACATTTTCCAAGCCAACAAAGAGCGCATCTCTGATCCCAACCGCATCTATGTGGGGCAGATTTTGGTGATTCCCGCTCAGTGAGCCGGGACGCCAGTCCTTCCGTTGGTCCGAATGACGGTGGGTGCTGCTGCGGGTCCGACCCAAAGCGCTGTGAACGATCAACATAGCAACAAATAAGGATAAAAATGACCCAAACGGCCCCGCCTGGCGCTCGTGCAGTACAGAGCGCCGGGCGGAGGCCGTTTGGACTGTTTTCTGATGGGCCGGTTCGGGGCCCCGGTCTGGAGGGCAGTTCTTTCGGGGGCGGCAGAGGCGCCGCAGGGGATGTCATTGCGCAGCCCCGCGGTATTCCTTGGCGGCGGCGGCAAAGGCCCGGAACAGGGGGTGGGCCCGGTTGGGCCGGGATTTGAACTCCGGATGGAACTGGACCCCCACGAACCAGGGGTGGCCGGGCAGCTCCACCATCTCCACCAGCTGGCCGTCCGGGGAGAGACCGGACAGGACCAGCCCCTTTTCCGTCAGCAGGGCGCGGAAGTCGTTGTTGAACTCATAGCGGTGGCGGTGGCGCTCGGAGAGCTCCTCGCTGCCATAGGCCTGATAGGCCCGGGTGTCCCGGCCGGTGAGCCGGCAGGGGTACGCCCCCAGGCGCATGGTGCCCCCCTTGTCGGTGATCCCCCGCTGGTCC
>NZ_CALWOJ010000073.1 GCF_944383115.1 uncultured Flavonifractor sp.
TCGATAAACTGCCGGGCCGGCTTGCCCAGCGTGCCGATGCCGTAAGGCCCCGGCAGGGAGAATACGGGAAGCAGGATCCCGCTGGCTCTTGCTTGCATAAACAGGCCTCCACTTCGTTGATTACGGACTGGTTTATTATAGTACATCCTTGAAAAAGCCGCAACCCTTGAAAGCGTCTGCTTTCAAGGGTTGCATTTCACGCGCTGCCGTCAGGTGCCGGCCTCGATGGCGGTTTTAATGGCGTCTGCCGCCGTGTCCGAGTTTTCGCACATGACCATCAATATGGTGCCGTCTTTCAGGGTCTCCAATTTGGCTGCCTGTGCAATTTCGTACTGGTCGGCCAGATACTGCTGGAAGTTGCTCTTCTGCTGGTCAATATAGGCCTGCAAACCTCCCGACACCACAGTCTCGCGGCCTTCAGCGGGCAGAATAGCCGCAATGCCGTAGGCCTTTACATTTACGGGAGAGATGGCAATGGCGTAGGCCTGCATATCCTCCTCCGTCACACCGATCAGGCTGAAAATGGCTTCCGCCATATCTGCTTCGCCAGAGGTAATGACCGGTACCGCCTCGTTCATCTCTTCGTCCCGGGCTGATTCAATGGCAGATTGATAGAGCTGGGTCCGCTCCGCAGTCGTCAGATCCTTCTTGTCCTCCTTCTTGTCCGCACAGCCTGCCGTCGCCAGCATCAGGATCACCATAGGAACAATCAGATATTTTCGCATGGTTCATTCTCCTTTTCTACTTCTTGTTTGGCCAGAGTCAGCGTATCGCCTGCCCCGTCCACCAACAGGGTATCTCCCCCGCTCACGGATCCGCTCAACAACAATTCCGCCGCCGGGTCCTCCACCCGTGTGCGGATAGTCCGGCGCAGAGGTCTGGCCCCATAATCCGGATCAAAGCCCAATCTGGCCAAGGCATTCAGCGCCTCATCGCTCCAAACAAGTTTTACGCCCAAAACCTTGAGCCGCTCCCCCACCCGGGAGAGCATACGCCGGGCGATGGCTTTGATCTCGCTGCGGCCCAACTGGGTAAATACGATGGTCTCATCCAGCCGGTTGAGAAACTCCGGCCGAAATACCTTTTTCAGGTCGTCCATCACCGCCGCCCGCAGCTCTTCCGGGGTCCGGGTCTCGCCGTCCTTGTGCTGTGCGGCGGAAAAGCCCAGCTTGCTGCCTTTTGCGGTAATTTTGGACGCGCCTACATTGGATGTGAGTACCACCACCGCATTGCGGAAATCCACCTTACGGCCCTGGGCGTCAGTGACCACGCCGTCCTCCATGATCTGGAGCAGGATACCCCATATATCCGGGTGAGCCTTCTCAATTTCATCGAAGAGTACCACGCAGTAGGGCCGACGCCGTACTTTCTCCGTGAGTTGACCCCCTTCCTCGTGCCCCACATAGCCGGGAGGCGAACCGATCAGCCGGGAAACGGAGTGCTTTTCCATATATTCCGACATATCAAAGCGGAACAGGGCCTCCTCGCTGCCAAAAAGGGCTCCGGCCAGGGCCCGACTCAGCTCGGTCTTGCCCACGCCGGTAGGGCCCAGAAAAAGAAAACAGCCTGTGGGCCTCTCCGGTTCCTTCAGGCCTACCCGGCCCCGGCGTACTGCCCGCGCCACCGCCTTGACTGCCTCCTCCTGGCCTACCACCCGGCGGTGCAGTTCCTCCTCCAGTTTCAGCAGCCGGTCACTCTCTGTCTGGGTCAGGGTCGTGACCGGCACTCCCGTCCAACCGGATACCACCGCAGCTACATCCTCCGCTGTTACGGCTCCGGCATTCTGGCCGGCCCGCCACAGGGCCTTCTGTTGATCCAGTTCCCGGCGGAAGTCTTCCTCTGCATCCCGCAGCATGGCGGCTTTTTCAAAATCCTGATTGCGGATGGCCTCCTCTTTTTCACTCCGGGCACGGATCACTTTGTCCTCCAGCGCGCGCAGATCAGGCGGCGCCGCCAAACGATCCAGACGTACCCGGGCCGCCGCCTCATCCATCAGATCAATGGCCTTATCGGGCAGGCGGCGGTCCCCGATATATCGGTTGGACAGAGTGACGGCAGCGGCAACGGCCTCATCGGTGATTGTGATGCGATGATGGGCCTCGTACCGATCCCTCAGCCCAAACAGGATGGCCTGGGCCGTCTCCTGATCCGGCTCTCTCACCTGCACCGGTTGGAACCGCCGCTCCAGGGCGGCGTCCTTCTCGATATATTTCCGGTATTCCTCGGTGGTGGTGGCGCCGATGACCTGGATCTCGCCCCGGCCCAGGGCCGGCTTGATGATATTGGCCGCGTCAATGGCGCCCTCGGCGGAGCCTGCTCCCACAATGTTATGCAGTTCGTCAATGAAAAGGATCACGTCACCCACCCGACGCACCTCGGATAAAACATTTTTGACCCGCTCTTCAAACTCGCCCCGGTACTTGGTCCCTGCCACCATAGCCGACAAATCCAGGGAAATGATTCGCTTGCGGCGCAGTTCATCAGGTACATCGCCAGCCACCATCATACGGGCCAGGCCTTCAGCCACCGCCGTTTTACCCACGCCTGGCTCACCGATGAGGGCCGGGTTATTTTTTTGCCGCCGGGACAAAATCTGGATCACCCGCCTGATCTCCCTGTCCCGACCTACTACCGGGTCCAGTTGGCCGCCGGCAGCCATCCGGGTCAGGTCCCGGGCGAACTGCTCCAGCAATTTGGATTCTCCAGGATAATCCCGCTCGGTCTTGGGTTTACCGCTGCCGCGGAAAGAGGGCGGCGGTACTTCCTCTCCCATGGCTGCGGTCACATCAGCCCGCAGCCGACGGGGCTCAACGCCGGCAGCATTCAGCACCCGTACCGCTACTCCGTCTCCCTCCCGCAGGATGCCCAGGAGCAGATGCTCGGTGCCCACATATTGGTGGCCCAGGCTCACCGCCTCGGTAAGAGACAATTCGATGATCTTTTTACACCTGGGAGTAAGCCCCTGGGAGGGCGCATTTCCCGGCGTACCTGCGCCTACCAGCTGCACAACCGTCTCTTTTAATTTTTCCACACTCAATCCGGCAGCCTGGAGTACCTTTGCCGCCACGCCCCGGCCCTCCCTGGCCAGGCCCAACAGCAAATGCTCGCTGCCCACATAGCCGTGGCCCAGCTCCGCGGCGCTCTCCTGGGCCAGCCGGAGGGCGGCCTGAGCCCGCTGGGTGAACCGGGTCTCATTCATGCTCTCGCCCCGCCTGCTCTTTCTCCACGGAAAGAGCCTGTGCTTTCTCTTCACGGGCTTCATGTTTTGTGCCACGCCCCTTTTCTTTTGTTCTGTGCGGATGAGCCCCGCTGCTGGGGGCCCCGTTCAATTCCGGAGTCAGACTACCCGCCGCCTCCATGCGGAACATCGATGTCTTCTCCATCGAATCTCTCCCTTCCCGCTGCGCCCAACGCAGTTATCATTTTTCCCGCCTCAAAAAAATATACCCAGTGTACGCACATTTTAGCATTGCAATTTTGAAAAGTTATGATACAATAGCGTTAGCTTTGAAGTTTGGAGGTGGATCCGATGGCCTATGTCATCAGCGACGCTTGCGTGAGCTGTGGCGCTTGCGAGGGTGCTTGCCCCGTGGGTGCGATCGCTCAGGGCGATGACCACTACGTGATCGACGCCGGTTCCTGCATCGATTGCGGTACTTGTGCCGACGCCTGCCCCACGGGTGCTATTTCCCAGGGCTAATTGGCGCATTACGTAAAAAACAGCGGCATACCACAGGTATGCCGCTGTTTTTACTTCCAGCATTTACAGATGAACTTTGGCCAATCAACCGGCGGAAATCCCGCCCAGAAAGAGAGGATGGATATGCAGCTAAAGGGAAAAAGCCTGCTTCTGGTAGGCCTGACGTTATTCTCCATGTTTTTCGGAGCAGGTAATCTGATCTTCCCCCCAGGTATCGCCGCGCAGGCAGGCACTGCCACCTGGCCCGCTTTTCTCGGGCTTGCCATCAGCGCCGTGGGCCTGCCGGTGCTGGGCGTTGTGGCGGTAGCCCGCTCCGGTGGTCTGGATACGCTGTGTAACCGGGTGCATCCTCTCTTTTCCAAGGCCTTCACCATTGCCGCCTACCTGGCCATCGGTCCCTGCCTGGCCATCCCCCGTACCGCCACCACCTCCTTTGAGATGGCGATCCCCCCCTTCGCCGGACCGGACGCCCCTCTCTCCCTCTTCCGGCTGATCTACTCTCTGGTATTCTTTGCCGCCGCTCTGGTCATTGCCCTGCGGCCAGAGAAGCTCACCGACCGGCTGGGTAAGATCCTCTGCCCCATCCTGGTGGTTCTCATCGTGGTCACCTTCGTGGGCTGCCTGGTCAATCCTCTGTCCGGATACGGCACGCCCACCGGCGACTTTGTCACCCATCCGATTGTTAAAGGCTTCCTGGACGGCTACCAGACGATGGATACCATTGCCGCGCTGGCCTTCGGCATTGTCATTGCCGTCAACATTCGGGCCAGAGGGGTGGAAGAGGACGGCGCCGTAGTCAAAGGCACCATCCGTTCCGGCGTGATCGCAGGGGCGCTGCTGCTCGTTGTCTACGCCATGCTGGCCCACATCGGCGCTCTGTCCGGCGGCGCGATCCCCAACCCCACCGACGGCGCTGCCGCCCTCACCAACATCGTTGGGCTGCTGTTCGGCCCGCTGGGCAACGCCCTGCTGGCCGCCATCTTCATCATCGCCTGTTTCAACGTGTGCGTTGGTCTCATCAGCTCCTGCGGCGAGTTCTTCCACAAACTGTTCCCCGGCCTGAGTTACCAGGGCTGGGCCGTCCTCTTCGCTCTGGTGAGCATGGTGATTTCCAATGCCGGTCTGGCACAGATCATCTCGGTATCTGCCCCGGTGCTGGGCGTACTCTATCCGATGGCCATCGTCCTCATTGTCCTCTCCTTCTTCCAGCGTTGGCTGGAGGGGCGGCGGCTGGTCTATCCGGTGGCCGTTCTATTTGCGGGCGTGACCAGTCTGCTCTATGCCCTTCAGGATGCGGGGCTTGCCCTTTCCTTCCTGGACTATGTGCCGCTGGCCTCTATGGATCTGGGATGGCTCATTCCCGCCGTCGTGGGAATTGTATTGGGTCTGCTCCTTTCCGGCCGGAAACGTTGATCCTGCCAACGGGATGCCGCTCTGCGGTGTCCCGTTGGTTTTTTCTTGCGTTTTAGGCCATATACGGGTATGATAATGTCTGTTGAATCCCTTTTATTTGGTGATGCTTTTGAGACGATTCTTCCGCATTCTGCGGCGTACAGTATTGATCCTGCTCCTTGTGGCGGCAGCGATCCTGTTGGCCTTTGCTCTGCTGCGCTGGCGGGGACTGATCCTGTATTCCCATGAAGCCGATCCGGAACAGTGGGAAGTGTTTGGCGTGGACGTATCCTCCTATCAGGGGACAGTGGACTGGTCTGTTCTGGCGGACCAGGGGGTGGACTTCGCCTTTATCAAGGCAACGGAAGGTTCTCTGCTCCAGGACAGGCAATTTGCAGCTAACTGGGCCGGTGCCCGGCAGGCAGGGGTGCGTCCCGGCGCCTACCACTTCCTCAGCTACGACAGCCCCGGCGACACCCAGGCCGACAACTTTATCAGCCAGGTCCCCGTCACCCAGGGTGCCCTCCCGCCGGTGATCGACATTGAGTTCTATGGTGAATACCTGGAGCGTCCGCCGGAAAAGGAGCAGGTCCACGCCATTTTGGACCCCCTGCTGGAGCGGCTGGAGGCGCATTATGGCGTAAAGCCCATCCTCTATGTCACTTACCGCTCCTACTACAACTACCTGGCCGGCGGGAAATATGACGATTATCCCATCTGGTGTTCCAGCCCCACCATCTTTCCGTTGGTGCCCCGCTGGGACTTCTGGCAGTACTCCCATAGCGGCCGGCTGGACGGCTACCATGGCGCTCAGTCCCTCATTGACCTGAATGTATTTCGGGGCAGCAGAGAGCAGTTTGAGGCCTTTGGGCTGGGATAAGAACTTCTAATTTCCCCCTGATTTTGATATAATACCAATATGCAATCCAACGGCAAGGAGGCCCCTATGGACCGGTTTGATACCCTTCTTCAACAACTGAAACGTCATGTCCCAGAGATGGAACTAAGGGAATATGAGCCTATGGCTGCCCACACCACCTTCCGCATCGGCGGTCCGGCCCGTCTGATGGCGCTGCCCCGAACCACGGAGCAGGCCGTGGAAGCAGTGCGGGCTGCCGCTGCTGCCGGCATACCTGTTTTCTATCTGGGCAACGGCAGCAACCTGCTGGTATCAGACAACGGATATGACGGGTTTGTACTCAAAACCGGCGGCCTGGATCATGTGACCCACTGCGGAGACCTTCTGCGGGCTGGCAGCGGCCTGCTGCTGTCCCGGTTAGCCTCCACCGCGTACGGTCACGGCCTCACCGGTCTGGAGTTTGCCCACGGCATCCCGGGCAGCGTGGGCGGCGGCGTGGCCATGAACGCCGGGGCTTACGGCGGCGATCTGTCCCAGGTTCTTACCACCGTCACCTTTCTGGACGATGAATGCCAGCTCAGAAGTCTGCCCGCCGAGGCATGTGAACTGACCTACCGCCACACCCTCTTTACCTGCCACCCAAACTGGCTGATCCTGGAGACCGAGTTTGCCCTCACCCCCGGCGACCCCGCGGCCATCAAGGCCAAAATGGAGGAGTTGGCCCAGAAACGCCGCACCAAACAGCCGCTGGAGCTTCCCTCCGCCGGCAGTACCTTCAAGCGGCCCGAGGGCCATTTCGCCGGTGCGCTGATCGAGCAGTGCGGTCTGAAAGGCGTCGGGGTAGGCGGCGCCCAGGTATCGGAGAAGCACGCCGGCTTTGTGGTCAACCGGGGCGGCGCCACCGCCGACGACGCGCTACGTTTGATCGACCTGGTACAATCCACCGTCCTCCGGGAGACCGGCGTCTCTCTGGAACCGGAAGTAAAGTTTTTGGGGTTTTGAGGTGAGTTGGCATGGACTTTATCATCATTTCCGGCCTGTCCGGCGCGGGAAAAAGTAAGGTCGCCTCCTTTCTGGAGGATACCGGCTTTTATGTGGTGGACAACATGCCTGCCGCGCTGATCCCCAAATTTGCCGAGCTGTGCATGGCCACCCCCGCCCGGTACGACCGGGTGGCTCTGGTCACCGATATCCGGGGCGGCCAGACCTTTGACGGGCTGTTCTCCGCCCTGGACGCTTTACAGGAGATGGGCTGCGCCTACAAGATCCTCTTTGTGGAAGCCAGCGTGGAAACCATCATCAAGCGGTACAAAGAGACCCGGCGAGGCCACCCTCTGGCAGGCTCCGCCCACTCCCTGGACGAAGCCGTGCGCCTGGAGCGCACCGTCCTCGCCCCTGTCCGTCAGCGGGCAGAGTACATCATCGACACCACCGCCCTCTCCACCGCCAAGCTGCGGGGCGAAGTACTGCGTCTCTTCGGTAACGGCGGGGACACACCGGAGATGAGCGTCAGCGTCATCTCCTTCGGCTTCAAGTACGGCATTCCCATTGAGGCCGATCTGGTCTTTGACGTACGCTTTTTGCCCAATCCCTACTACATTGCCGAACTGCGCCACCAGACCGGGCTGGATGCAGGGGTATATGACTTTGTGTTCGGATACCGGCAGACCACCGACTTTATGACGTACCTGGAAAATCTCATTGGGTTTCTCCTCCCCCTCTATGTGGCGGAGGGCAAAGCGGCGCTGGTCATTGCCGTGGGCTGCACCGGCGGCCAGCATCGCTCGGTGGCCATTACCCACGCCCTGGCGGAGTATATCAAGCAGAAGGGGTATCAGGCCACCGAAAATCACCGGGACATGACCCGGGCCTAAAGGAGGGGCAGCCATGTATCAGTCCTTTTATGAGCGCCGCTGGGCCCAGGGTCCAAAGATCGTGGCCATCGGCGGCGGCACCGGGCTGTCCACCATGCTCCGGGGCCTGAAAAATCATACCAAAAACCTGACCGCTATCGTTACCGTAGCCGATGACGGCGGCGGTTCCGGCATCCTGCGTCAGGATCTGGGCATGCCGCCACCGGGGGATATCCGCCATTGTATGGAGGCCCTGGCCAATGCGGAACCGGTGATGCAGCAGCTGCTCACCTACCGTTTCCCCCAGGGCTCCGGCAACCTCACCGGCCAGTCCTTCGGCAACCTGATTTTGGCGGCTCTCAACGGCATCTCCCACTCCTTTGACGAGGCGGTCTCCAAAATGAGTCAGGTTCTGGCCATTACCGGCCGGGTGCTGCCGGTAACCAACGCCAACGTGAGGCTGGAGGCCACTTTTGAAAACGGTGCCAGGGTCCAGGGAGAATCCAAAATCAGCGACTTCAAGAAAGCCCAGGATTGCCGGATCGAGAGCGTGCGTCTGCTGCCGGAACACCCCCAGGCTCTGCCCGAGGCCATCCGCGCCATTGAGGAGGCGGACCTGATCCTGCTGGGCCCAGGCAGCCTGTACACCAGCGTCATTCCCAACCTGCTGGTGGACGGCATCTCAGAGGCGGTATGCGCCTCCAAGGCCATGAAGATCTACATCTGCAACATTATGACCCAGGACGGCGAGACCGAGGGCATGACCGCCTCCGACCACGTCAGGGCCCTGCTCCACCATTCCGGCCCCGGCCTGGTGGATATCTGTCTTTGCAACTCCGCCCCGGTACGCCCCGGCCTGCTGGAGCGTTACAAAGAGGAGGACGCAGCCCCCATTGTGGTGGATCAGGAAGCCATCGAGGCCCTGGGTGTGGAGCTGGTCACCCGGCCCCTGGCCTCTGAGACACTGGATTACGCCCGCCACTCCTTTACCCGGCTGTCCGCCGCTGTGATGGAACTGTATGAGGAGCGGGCCTCCACCCGGATTCTGTAGGGAGGGCCTTGTCATGTCCTTTTCCACCCAAGTCAAGGCCGAGTTGTGCCGCGCCCCGCTGAATCGGAAGTGCTGCGCCCAGGCGGAGGCCTATGGCGTGCTGCTCTACTGCTCCCTGTCCACACCTGCGGAAATCCGTATTACCACGGAGTCACCGGAGTTTGCCGACCGGCTGCCCCAACTTTTTCAGAAGGCTTTTCAGGTGCGCTTTGACCGTCTGCCCCCCCAGGGTGCGGGCAAACGCATCTTTTCCATCACCGCTCCGGACAAGCTGTCCGCTCTGTGGTCCGTCTTTGGCCATGACCCGGCGGAGACGCTGGTTCACCACATCAATTTCGCCGTGCTGGAGGAGGATCATTGCCGCACCGCTTTCCTGCGGGGCGCGTTCCTGGCCGGCGGTTCGGTGACCGATCCCGCCAAGCGGTACCACCTGGAGCTGGCTACCTCCCACCTGTCGGTGAGCCGGGAACTTCACGCCCTGCTGCTGGAGATGGGCTTCTCTCCCAAGGAGAGCCGCCGCAAAGCCAATGCCATTACCTACTTCAAGCAGAGCGACGCCATTGAGGACTTTCTTACCGCTATGGGCGCTCCCCTGGCGGCAATGGATCTGATGAACGCCAAAATGGAGAAAGACCTGCGGGGCAGCATCAACCGCCGGGTCAACTGTGACGCCGCCAACCTGGACAAGGCGGTGGACGCCGCCCAGGGCCAGATCGAGGCCATCTATAAGCTGGAAGCGCGGGGGATGCTGGAAGATCTGCCCGATAAGCTGAAGGAGGCGGTGGACCTGCGCATGGCCCACCCGGAACTTACCCTCTCCCAGCTGGCGGAGCTGTGCGACCCGCCGGTCAGCAAGTCTGCATTCAACCACCGCCTGCGCAAGCTGATGGAGCTGGCCAAACAATAACCCATATCCTATGCCCATAAGGAGGTATCCCCATGTCCTTTGTCCACCTGCACGTCCATACTGAGTTCTCCCTGCTGGACGGGGCCTGCCGCATTCCCCTGCTGGTCAAGCGGGTGAAGGAGCTGGGGCAGCCTGCCGTGGCCATCACCGACCACGGGGTCATGTACGGCGTGGTGGACTTCTACAAAGCCTGCAAGGCGGAGGGCATCAAGCCCATCATCGGCTGCGAGGTCTATGTGGCTCCCCGGGGGCGCACCGACCGGGTCCACGAGCTGGATGCCGCCATGTACCATCTGATCCTGCTCTGCCGCAACGAGGAGGGCTACCGCAACCTGTGCTACCTGGACTCCTGCGCCTTCACCGAGGGCTTCTACATCCGCCCCCGGATCGACAAGGAACTGCTGCGGCAGCACTGCGGCGGACTCATCGCCCTGTCGGCCTGCCAGTCCGGCGAGGTGCCCCGTCGCATCCTGGCCGGGGACTACGAGAGGGCCAAGGCCGCCGCTCTGGAGATGCGGGAGCTGTTCGGGGCAGACGGCTACTATCTGGAGCTTCAGGACCACAATCTGCCGGGCGATCCCGCTGTCAACCAGGGTCTCATCCGCATTCACCAGGAGACCGGTATCCCCCTGGTGGTGACCAACGACGCCCACTACCTCCGCCGGGAGGACGCCCAGATGCAGGACACCCTCATGTGCATCCAGATGGGCAAGACGGTGGA
>NZ_CALWOJ010000074.1 GCF_944383115.1 uncultured Flavonifractor sp.
AGCCAGGCGTCGCCCAGGCCCAGCCAGTTGTCGGGCAGCTCCACCTGCTGGCCGTCCACGATCTTCTGCTTGAAGATACCCAGCTCGTAGCAGATGGAGTAGCCGGTGGCGGGGATATCCAGGGTGGTCATGGAGTCCAGATAGCAGGCGGCCAGACGGCCCAGGCCACCGTTGCCCAGACCGGCGTCGGGCTCGGTCTCGAACAGGTCGGGAGCGGAGAAGCCCAGTCCTTCGATAGCCTCCTTCAAAGGCTCCAGCACGCCCAGGTTGTAGGCGTTCTTCATCAGGGAGCGGCCCATAAGAAACTCCAGGGACAGGTAGTGGACCTGGCGCTGATGCTCTTCGATCACCTTGTCCTCGGACTTCATCTGACGCTCGGAAATGATATCCCGCAGCACCATAGCGCAGGCCTTGAACATATGCAGACTGGTGGCTTCCTCAACGTCACGGCCGAAATTGCGGCGCAATTTGCCGGTAATGAGGGTCATCAGTTCTTTTTTCGTGTATTTATGCAATGCAGACATCTCCTATACAGTTAGGATAGCGACAAAACAAGGGCTCCGCAGGGAAAAATCCCCCTGCGGAGCGGAATTTTATCACAGTCTTATTCTATTTGTCAAGAGAAGGAAGCACCTACCATTACTTGCCGGTGACCCAGCCGTAGATCTCCCGATAGGCCGCCGCGGAGCGGGTCCAGGAGAAGTCGGCGGACATGGCGTTCTTCTGCAGACCCTTCCAGGCCTTTTTATCATTGTGGTAGAGGTTCACAGCGTCGGCCAGCACGCCGGTCATCTCGTGGGCATTGATATTGGCAAAAGAGAAGCCGGTGCCCTCGCCGGTGAATTTGTTGTAGGGAACGACGGAGTCCCGCAGCCCGCCGGTCTCCCGCACCACGGGGATGGTGCCGTAGCGCATGGCAATCATCTGGCTCAGGCCGCAGGGCTCGGCAATGGAGGGCATGAGGAAGATATCGGCGCCGCCGTAGATGGCGGTGGACAGGTTGGGGGAGTACATCATATGGGCGGCGAAGCGGCCGGGATACTGGTTCTGGGCCTGACGGAAGGCCTCCTCAAAGTTCCAGTCGCCGGTGCCCAGCACGATCATCTGCACGTCCATGCCCATAATGTCGTGGATGGCGGCGGTGACCAGGTCGAAGCCCTTGTGCTTTACCAGGCGGGATACGCAGGCGATGATGGGGGTATCGGGGTTCTCCCGCAGGCCGGACATCTGCTGCAGCGCGGCCTTGCAGTTCTTCTTGCCGCCCATCTGCTTGACGGAGAAGAACTTGGTCAGGCCTTTGTCACGCCAGGGATCGTACACCTCGGTGTCGATGCCGTTGAGGATGCCACGCAGTTTGTGGCGGTTGTCGGCAATGACCCCCTCCAGACCGTGGGCATAGAAGCTGTATTGCAGCTCGTCGGCGTAAGTAGGAGACACAGTGGTCACATAGTCGGCGGCATAGATGGCCCCCTTCATCAGGTTCACGTCCCCGTGATAGGCCAGCATATGCTCATTGAAGTAGCCGTCGTTCAGGCCGAACAGATCCTTCAGGGTCTGGCTGCCGTAGCGGCCCTGGTACTCGATGTTGTGGATGGTGAACACGCTCTTGGTGTCGTAGAGCTGGGGGATGCGGTGACGCTCCTCCAGCAGGTAGATGGGTACCAGGGCGGTCTGCCAGTCGTTGCAGTGGAGTACGTCGGGGTGCCAGTTCAGCCAGCCTACCGACTCGACCACGGCGCGGGAGAAGTAGGCAAACCGCTCGCCGTCATCGTAGTGGCCGTAAATGCTGGAACGCTTGAAGTAGTATTCGTTGTCCACGAACCAGTAGGTGACGCCGTCCCGCTTCAGCTCAAAGATGCCGCAGTAGGGGGTGCGCCAGGCCACGGTGACGTGGAAGCACTGCAGGAAGGTCATCTGGCTGCGCCATTCTTCGCCAATGCCCTCATACAGAGGCAGGATCACCCGCACATCGTGGCCCTCTTTCGCCAGAGCCTTGGGGAGAGCGCCGGCCACGTCGGCCAGTCCGCCGGTCTTGATAAAGGGCGCGCATTCAGAGGTGGCAAACAGGATATTCATACATTACCTCCAACCATAAGTTTACTTTGCTCATGCAATGTGCCGCAGGAAGGGAGGCGGCGGCGCGCGGCCGCCGCCTCCCCGCTTGCAAGGTCAGACGATCTCGTTTTTGGCGATGGCCAGGGGATAGGTGCTGTGGCCCATCAGCATCCGGCCCGGGTTGACCCGGACGTTTTTGTCGGTGATGGCGTATTTCAGTACCGCGCCGGCCTGGATGGTGGTGCCCTGCATCAGCACGCAGCCGGAGACCTTGGCCCCCTTCTCTACCCGGACGCCGCGGAAGAGGATGGAGTTTTCCACATCGCCCTCAATGACGCAGCCGTCGGCCACCAGGGAGTTGAAGGAGCGGGAGTCGGGGCCGTAGTAGGTGGAGGGATCGGAGCGATCCTTGGTACGGACGGGACGGTCAGGCGCAAAGAGCTGTTCCCGCACCTGGGGGTCCAGCAGCTCCATGCTGCGGGCAAAGTAACCGGCCACCGATTGCAGCCGGGCGGCGTAGCCGTCAAACACATAGGGACATATCTTCAGCTGGCCCACCATGGCCTGGAGAACGCCGATGCTGAAGGAGTGGATGTTGTGGGCGGCGCAGTGATCCACCAGGGAGAGCAGCAGCTCCTTGGAGAGGATGTAAACCTCCAGGGACTCGCAGCCCTGAGCGATGGGGGGATGGACCGACACATCGGTGATCCGTCCGCCGGCGCCGATGGTGAAGTAGTCGCAGCCCTTGGGGTCGCCCTTGGGATGGCCGGTACACACGGCGGTGATGTCGGCGTCATTGCGGATATGAGCTTCAAAGATATCCCGCAGGGGCAGGTTTACCGCCAGGTCGCCGCCGGCCAGCACCACATGGTCCTGCCGGATATTCTGGAGGTAAGAGCGGATGCCCGCCAGGGCGTCCATGCGTCCCCGGTACAGGCCCTCCCGCTTGCCGGAGTAGCTGAAGGGAGGCAGGATACGCAGACCGCCGTGCTTGCGGGACAGATCCCAGTCCTTACCGGAGCCCACATGATCCAGCAGGGACTGATAGTTGGCGTGGACGATGAGGCCTACATCGGAGATGCCGGCGTTGACCATGTTGGAGAGCATGAAGTCAATGACCCGATACCGGCCGCCGTAGGGGATGGAGCAGGTGTTGCGGTTCTGGGTCAGCTCCCGCAGGTCGGGGTTGGAAAGGTAGGAGAAGATGATGCCGTGCAGTTTGTTCATCATTTCACCCCACCTCCTTTCACATTACGAGTGATCATGGCCTTGGGAGAGACCACGGCGTCGGGACCGATGGAGAGGTTCTGAGCCACCACGGCCACGCCCCAGTCCTCGGTACCGTCGGGAGCGGAGCCAACCCGGGCCCGCTCGCCAATCACGCTGTTTTCCGCGATGATGGAATACTCCACCACGGCCCCCGCCTTGACCACGGTGCCGGGCATCAGGATGGAGTAACGCACCACGGCGCCCTCCTCCACGATGACGGAGTGGAACAGGACGGAGTTTTCCACGGTGCCGTACACCTCGCACCCGCCGGTGACCATGGAATGATCCACCTTTGCGTCCTTACCCATAAAGTGAGGGGGTTTGGTGGGGGTGCGGGCAAAGATGGGCCACTCGCTGTCGTACAGGTCGATGCCGTTGTCGGGAGAGAGCATATCCATGTTGGCGTCCCACAGGGAGTCGATGGTGCCCACGTCCTTCCAGTAGCCCTTGAAGCGGTAGGCGGTCATCTTCTCGCCGGCATTGAGCATGGCGGGGATGATGTTCTTGCCGAAGTCGTTGGCGCTCTTCTCGTCCTCCTCGTCGGCGATGAGGTACTCCCGCAGCTTCTTCCAGGTGAAGATATAGATGCCCATGGAGGCCAGGTTGCTCTTGGGCTTTTTGGGCTTCTCCTCAAACTCGTAGATATCGTCGTTCTCATCCACGTTCATGATGCCGAAGCGGGGAGCCTCCGCCATGGGGACCTCCAGCACCGAGATGGTGCAGGCGGCCTTGGCCTCTTTATGGCGGCGGAGCATGTCGGCATAGTCCATCTTATAGACATGGTCGCCCGACAGGATGAGTACATAATCCGGATTGTAGGTATCCAGGAAATTGATGTTCTGGTAGATGGCGTTGGCGGTGCCTTTGTACCAGGTGCCCTTCTCGCCTTCCCGCATGTAGGGAGGCAGAATGTGGACGCCGCCGTAGGAGCGGTCCAGATCCCAGGGCTCGCCGTTGCCGATGTAGGCGTTGAGTTCCATGGGACGGTACTGGGTCAGTACGCCTACGGTATCAATGCCGGAGTTGATGCAGTTGGACAGGGGGAAGTCGATGATGCGGTACTTACCGCCAAAGGGGACGGCGGGCTTGGCCACATGGCTGGTGAGGGCGTGGAGGCGGCTGCCCTGTCCGCCCGCCAGCAACATGGCGACACATTCCTTTTTCATTCTATCACCTCAGTGTTTGAACTGGAACAGATCCTTGGAGCGGGGGAGACATTACTTCTCCTTCTTTTTGCGCACCGCCGGCTTGGCCCCTTCCGCTTTGACGGCGGGGGCGGCGGCCTTCTTGCGGACGGCAGGCTTGGGGGCCGCTTCCTTGACAGCGGGAGCGGCTGCCTTTTTCCGGACCGCGGGCTTGGAAGTCTCCGCCTTTACGGCGGGAGCAGCGGCCTTCTTGCGGACGGCAGGTTTGGCGGGGGACTCTTTGTCCGCCTTCTTCTTCCGCGCGGGGAACTTGCGGGTACACTTGTAGATCACCGAACTCATGGGCGGCAGGGAGATGGTGATGGACTGCTCCCGGCCCTGACTCTCCACATAGCGGCTGCGGACCGGCTCATGGTCGCCGCCCCCCTTACCGCCGAAGTCGAGATCGTCGGAATTGAAGATGACGCTGTATACGCCGGGGACAGGTACGCCCACGGTATAGCCGGTGCGGTCCACCGGGGAGAAGTTGCACACAATGACCAGGGTATCACCCTTGGTGTCCTTCCGCAGGAAGGCCACGGTGTTGGCCTGATTGTCGTCGGCCTCGATCCACTCAAAGCCCTCCCAGGAGAAATCCAGCTCCCACAGCTCCGGATGGGCCAGATAGAGGGCGTTGGCCTGCTTGAAGAACTGCTGCAGCTGGCGGTGGGGTCTGGCCCACTCCTGATCCGGGTCCAGCAGGTGCCAGTCCAGGGAGTGTTCATAGTGCCATTCGTTCCACTGGCCGAACTCGCTGCCCATCATCAGCAGTTTCTTGCCCGGGTGGGTGAGCATGTAAGTGTAGAAGGCCCGCACACCGGCAAATTTCTCCTCGTTGGTGCCAGGCATCTTGTTGATGAGGGAGCCCTTCATGTGTACCACTTCGTCGTGGGACAGGGGCAGCACGAAGTTCTCCGAAAAGGCGTACATCAGGGAGAAGGTGATGTCCTTGTGGTTGAACTGGCGGAAGTAGGGGTCCAGTTTAATGTAGTGGAGGATGTCGTTCATCCAGCCCATGTTCCACTTCAGGTTGAAGCCCAGACCGCCCTCCAGGCCGCCCTCGCCCACCGGGTGAGATACCCGGGGCCAGGCGGTGGACTCCTCGGCGATCATCATCACGTCGGGATGGTCCTTAAAAATGTGCTGATTGAGTTCCTGGATAAAGTCCACCGCCTCCAGGTTCTCGTGGCCGCCGAACATGTTGGGCACCCACTCGCCCCCCTGACGGCCGTAGTCCAGGTAGAGCATGGAGGCTACCGCGTCCACCCGCAGGCCGTCAATGTGGAATTGCTCCAGCCAGAAGAGGGCGGAGGAGAACAGGAAGGAACGGACCTCATGGCGGGCGTAGTCAAACACCCGGGTACCCCAGTCGGCATGTTCCCCCTTGCGGGTGTCGGCATACTCGTAGCAGGGTTCGCCGTCAAATTCATACAGGCCGAAGGCGTCCTTGGGGAAGTGGGCGGGTACCCAGTCCAGGATCACACCGATACCGGCCTGGTGGAGTTGATCCACCAGCCACATGAAGTCGTGGGGCGTGCCGAAGCGGCTGGTGGCGGCGAAGTAGCCGGTACACTGGTAGCCCCAGGAGGCGTCCAGGGGATGCTCGGTAACGGGGAGCAGCTCCACATGGGTGAAGCCCATCTCTTTTACATAGGGCACCAGATACTTGCCGATGTCCCGGTAGGAGAGCATCTCATCCTCGCCGGTACGCCGCCAGGAACCCAGATGAACTTCATAAATATTCAGCGGTTTTTGGTAGATGGGGTTCTTTTTTCGATAATCCATCCAACTTTCGTCTCCCCAGCCGTAGCCGGACAGGTCGTACAGCTTGGAGGCGGTACCGGGACGGGTCTCGGCATGGAAGGCGTAGGGGTCGGCCTTGGCCAGTACCCGGCCGGAGGCGGTATGGACGGCGTATTTATAGCTGTCAAATTGCTTCAGACCGGGGATAAAGACCTCCCAGACGCCGTCGGAAAGGGGCTGCATGGGGTGGTCGGAATCGTTCCAGCCGTTGAAATCGCCCATCACGGCGACTGATTGGGCATGAGGAGCCCAAACCCGAAAGACCCAACCGTCCTGTCCGTGCCGTACGGATGGGTGAGCGCCCATAAATTCCTGAGCCCGTACCGCGTGGCCCTGGGAAAAGTCCCGGAGGATCGTACTCGGTTTGGTGGAAGCCATAGGTATCCTCTCCTTGTTGGCAACCTCCCCAGAAAACTGGAATGGCGTAAACTGGGGGTTCTTGTCATTGGTAATAAATAAAATCCAAAATACACGGATTTTATTTGTGTAAAGTATACAACGGTATAGGGAGATAGTCAAGACGGGGATTACCAATTGGCGTGTAAAATTTCCAGTCATTTATGCAGTATCTTTTGTAAAGAACGCGCAAGAGGCCCGCCGCAGTATGCTGCGGCGGGCCTTGAAAAAACAGATCAGCCGGCCATCAGAAGGGTGCGGACCAGGCGGAGGAAAATACCGGGTGCGGAGAGCCGGGCCACGGCCTGGTCGGCTACGATGGGGATCTGAGCCAGAGTC
Organism: uncultured Flavonifractor sp.; assembly: GCF_944383115.1. Classification (GTDB taxonomy): domain Bacteria; phylum Bacillota; class Clostridia; order Oscillospirales; family Oscillospiraceae; genus Flavonifractor. The sequence goes on from NZ_CALWOJ010000074.1 coordinate 7,047, forward strand.
TCATCCCCGGCGGTCACCGTCATTTTACCCAAAGTCTGTCCCGCCTCCACCGGGGCTTCCACGTCCTGGCTGAGATCCAGCTGGGTCTCCACCTGGTTGACCATAGAACGGCTCACCAGAATGCGGGTGGGCTGAACCAGCACTGGCTGCACCGTCTCCTGCTCCCCCAGCAGTACGTCTATGGGCGGCAGAGCCTGGGAGGGATAGACGTCCATCAGGGTGTAGTTGGCAAAGCCGTAGTTGAGCAGGGTCTGGGCCGCTGCCGTCCGGGTGTCCTTGGTGGTGGACTTGAGGATGACGGCGATCAGCTCCATGCCGTCCCGATCCGCCGTGGCGGACAGGCAGTAGCCGGCGGCGTCGGTGGAGCCGGTTTTCAGGCCGGTGGCCCCCTCATAGAACCGGATGAGCTTGTTGGTGTTGGCCAGCTGGAACTGGCCGTCCCGAAGGGTGTCCATCCAGATGGTGGTGTAGTCCCGGATGGAGGGGTGGTTGAGGATCAGTTCCCGACTCATCAGGGCGATGTCGTAGGCGGAGGTCAGATGGCCCGCCGCCGGCAGGCCGGTGCAGTTGACAAAGCAGGTGTCCTCCATGCCCAGTTCTGCCGCCCGCTGGTTCATCTTGGCCACAAAGGCCTCCTCGCTGCCGCACAGATGCTCGGCCAGGGCCACCGAGGCGTCGTTGCCCGAGGCCACCGCTACCGCCTTGAGCAGATCGTTTACCGTCATCTGCTCGCCCTCCTTCAGGTAGACCTGAGAGCCGCCCATGGAGGCGGCGTAGGCGGACACGGTGACCAGATCGTCTTTGGACAGGCTGCCGCTGTCGATGGCCTCCATCACCAGCAGCAGGGTCATGACCTTGGTGACGCTGGCGGGTTCCAGTTTATCGTGGGCGTTTTGCTCGTACAGAACGGTACCCGTCTCCTTTTCCATCAATACGGCGCCCGCCGCGTCCACGGTGGGCGCGCCGGCGGCGGACGGGGCGGCCTCGGCGGCCTGGACGGGCAGAGCCAGTAGGGTGGCGGCCACCAGGGCCGCGGCCAGTTTTTTCATGGTGTGTGACGCCTCCAATGCTGAAATGCTCTGTTGGAAAGGATATGGAGGGGAAAAGACTTCTATACAGTTTTTGACGGATGGTAATTTTTTTGCTACACTGAACATCAATAAGTGGAAAGAAAGAGGGGGGAGCGTATGGCGGTGATCGGCGTCATCCTGTCCGGCGGGCGGAGCAGCCGGATGGGTGAGGACAAGGCGGCCCTGTCTCTGACGGGACAAAACTTTTTGGCGCGAATCACAGCGGAACTTTCCCCGCTCTTTGATGAGCTGTATGTTTCGGTAGACAGGCCGGGCCGATATCCGGACTACCGGGAGCTGGTGGATCTGCGGCCGGGCGGGGGGCCTCTGGCCGGGCTGGAGGCCGCCTTTCTCCGCACCGGGGCGGAGGCGGTGTTCCTGGCCGCCGTGGATCTGCCCTTTGCCGACAGAACTTTGGCAGCTGACATTTTAGCCAAGGGGCGGTATGGGGACGCCTGCGCCGTTCGCCGGAGCGACGGAGCGGCGGAACCTCTTTTTGCTTTGTACCGCCGCAGCTGCCTGCCCGCCCTCACCGCCTGCCTGGACCAGGGCTGCCGGGCGGCAAGAACCCTGCTGGACCGGGTGGACTGCCGCTGGCTGGAGGAGCGCCAACTGCCGGAATTTTGCCTGGAGCGGGTCTTGTGGAACGTGAACACCAGGGAGGATCTCCGGCAGGCGGCGGATTGGGTGGGAGAAAAATAGAAAATTCCTCTTTACAACAATGCTTTAGTGTGGTAACATACGAAAGCAACCACCACATTACTGGTTTGGAGGAATGTACATGAAACGCAGACTGACTGCTCTGGCCCTTGCGCTGGGCCTGACTTTTGCCCTTGCCGCCTGCGGCGGCACCGCCGGTACCGCCAACACCCCTTCCGGCAACAGCGAGACCCCCGATGTGAATACCCAGACCCCCGCCGGCAATTCCGAGACTCCCGCCGCCGAGAGCGACATGGCCTATGTAAAGGAGAAGGGTACCCTGGTTGTGGGCATGACCGACTTTGCCCCCATGGACTACAAGGACGAAAACGGCGAGTGGATTGGCTTCGACGCCGACATGGCCAAGGCCTTCGCCGAGAGCCTGGGCGTGAAGGCGGAGTTCATTGAGATCAACTGGGACAACAAGCTGATGGAACTGGATACCAAGGGCATCGACGTGATCTGGAACGGCATGACCATCAACGATGAGGTGAAGGCCGGCGCCTCCGTGTCCGAGCCCTATTGCCGCAACGGCCAGGTGGTGGTACTCCCCGCCGACAAGGCGGAGGACTACCAGACGGTGGACAGCCTCAGCGGCCTGAACTTCGCTGTGGAGAACGGCTCCGCCGGCGCCGCGCAGCTGGACGCGCTGGGCCTGAACTATGTGGCCAAGACCACCCAGGCCGATGCCCTGATGGAGGTGGCCTCCGGCGCCTCCGACGCCTGCGTCATCGACCTGCTGATGGCGGGCGCCATGATCGGCGAAGGCACCAGCTACCCCGATCTGACCTACACCGTGCAGCTCAACGATGAGGAGTACGGCGTGGCCTTCCGGAAGGGTTCCGATCTGACCGAGGCCTTCAACACCTTCTGGAAAGAGGCCTATGACGCCGGTACCGTTATGGAGACGGCCACCACCTACGGCGTCCAGGAGTCCGTCATCGAGAAATAACATAGCCTAAGGGAATCGGGCAGAGAGCCGGGCGCTCTCTGCCTTTCCCCGGTCAAAAGAGGGAAATGCTATGCTGATGTCTGTTACGCTCGCCCTGCTGGAGGGGTTTGTGGTCACCCTGGAACTCTTCCTCCTGACCCTCCTGTTCGCACTGCCCCTGGGTCTGGTGATCTCCTTCGGCTCCATGAGCCGGTGCGCTCCCCTGCGCTGGGTGGTCAAAACCGTGGTGTGGATCGTCCGGGGCACCCCCCTGATGCTCCAGATCATGGTGGTGTTCTACGGCCCGGGCCTGATGTTCGATCTGCCCTTGCTGCCCCGGTTCACCGCGGCGGTGGTGACCTTCGTCATCAACTACGCCTGCTACTTCTCCGAGATCTATCGGGGGGGCATCCAGTCCGTGCCCCGCGGCCAGCAGGAGGCCGGCCTGGTACTGGGCATGACCCGCAGTCAGATCTTTTTCAAGGTCACACTGATCCAGGTGATCAAGCGCATCGTGCCTCCTATGGGCAACGAATTTATCACCCTGGTGAAGGACACCGCCCTGGTGCGGGTCATCTCGGTGTATGAGATCATCTGGATGGGTGAGTCCTACATCAAGAAGGGCATGATCTGGCCCCTGTTCTACACCGC
>NZ_CALWOJ010000075.1 GCF_944383115.1 uncultured Flavonifractor sp.
GCCGCCGAGAGCGTGGGCATCGGCGCCACCAAGTACAAGCTGATGGCCTTCGTCACCTCCGCCGTCATGGCGGGCGCCGCCGGCGTGCTGTACGCCATGAACTACTCCTCCGTGGCCCCCAAGAAGTTTGACTTCAACACCTCCATTCTGGTGCTGGTCTTCGTGGTGCTGGGCGGTATCGGCAATATCCGGGGTTCCATCATCGCCGCCGCCTTCCTCACCTACCTGCCCGAGCTGCTGCGTGCCATCAACCTGGATGAGTACCGGATGCTGGTGTACGCCATCGTGCTGATCCTGGTGATGATCGCCACCAACAACCCGGTACTGCGGCGCTTCTTCACCGGCATTGGGGACAGGTTCCGCAAAAAGCCGCCGGAGCAGCCGGCGCAGGAAGGAGGGATCAGCCATGAGTAAGCCCAAGCGTCCCGAGACCAAGCTGGTCCCGGTACCCAGTCCCAACATCATCCCCGAGCGGGACGTGAATCAAAGCCCCATTCTGGAGTGCCAGCACCTGGGCATCGACTTCGGCGGCCTCACCGCCGTCAATGAGTTCAACATGGCCATCGGTCGCACCGAGATCGCCGGCCTCATCGGCCCCAACGGCGCCGGCAAGACCACGGTATTCAACCTGCTGACCAAGGTGTATCAGCCCACCCGGGGCACCGTGCTGCTGGACGGCATCGACACCCACAACATGAACACCGTCCAGGTGAACAAGGCGGGTATCGCCCGTACCTTCCAGAATATCCGCCTGTTTGACAAGCTGACGGTGGAGGACAACGTAAAGATTGGCCTGCACAACCACATCCGCTACCCCATGTGGAGCGGGGTGCTGCGCCTGCCCAACTACTGGAAGAAGGAAAAGCTGGCCCACGAGAGCGCCCTGGAGCTGCTGCACATTTTCGACATGGAGCATCTGGCCAACGCCAAGGCCGGCTCTCTGCCCTACGGCGCTCAGCGCAAGCTGGAGATCGTCCGGGCTCTGGCCACCAACCCGTCCCTGCTGCTGCTGGACGAACCGGCGGCGGGCATGAACCCCTCCGAGACCGCCGAGCTGATGGACAACATCGTCAAGATCCGGGATACCTTCCATATCGCCATCCTGCTCATTGAACACGACATGAATCTGGTCATGGGCATCTGCGAGGGCATCTGCGTACTCAACTTCGGCCAGATCATCGCCAAGGGCACTCCCTCGGAGATCCAGAACAACCCGGAGGTCATCAAGGCCTATCTGGGCGACCAGAAGGAGGTATAAGCATGGCGGTATTGCTGGATGTGAAGAACATCAACGTATACTACGGCGCCATCCACGCCGTGAAGGACGTCTCCTTCCAGGTGGAGGAGGGGGAGATCGTCACCCTCATCGGCGCCAACGGCGCCGGTAAGACCACCACCCTCCAGACGGTGTCCGGCCTCCTCCATGCCCGCACCGGCTCCATCGAATTTATGGGCAAGCCCATTCAGGCGGTACCCGCCTCTAAGCTGGTGGCCCAGGGCCTGGCCCAGGTACCCGAAGGCCGGCGGGTGTTCCAGCAGATGACGGTGGAGGAGAACCTGGAGATGGGCGCCTTCACCCAGCCCAACTCCACCATCGCCCCCAACCTGGAGCGGGTATACGCCCAGTTCCCCCGGCTGAAGGAGCGCCGGAAGCAGGTGGCAGGCACTCTGTCCGGCGGCGAGCAGCAGATGCTGGCCATGGGCCGGGCGCTGATGTCCAATCCCAAACTGCTCATGCTGGACGAACCTTCGATGGGTCTGGCCCCCATCCTGGTGGAGCAGATCTTTGACATCATCAAAGAGCTGCACAAGGCGGGTACCACCATTTTGCTGGTGGAGCAGAACGCACAGATGGCCCTGTCGGTAGCTGACCGGGGCTATGTGCTGGAGACCGGCCGCGTCACCCTCACCGGCCCGGGCAAGACCCTGCTGGCCGACGAGGCGGTCAAGAAGGCCTACCTGGGTGGTTAAACCCTGACGCATATCAAAAGCGCGCTGCAAATTTGCAGCGCGCTTTTTTGCTGTTTGTGTAAATGGGTATGGCACAAATTAGTTTAGTGTGGTAAAATAATTGGGTAAATATTGGGACGCCTGGAAGAAGAGGGGTATGCAGCCGGCATCTTCTTTTGGGCTGCGCTGTCTGAAACAGGCCCTGACAAATCGGCCAGAGCCGTTTTTGGAGAAACCGCCCTCCATGCCGGGGCGAAGATCAAAAGGGAGGAAACCTGTATGAAAAAGACCCTGCGCAAGCGTATCCTGGCCGGCGCCGCCGTGGTCGCCCTGCTGTGCGGGACGGCTGTGGCAGCCAGCACCGTCACCACCAAGATGATCGAGGCCAACTATATGGGCATCAAGATCGTGGTGGACGGAGTGGAGGTCACCCCCAAGGACGCCAACGGCAAGGTGGTGGAGCCCTTTGCCAGCAACGGTACCACCTATCTGCCTGTCCGTGCCATCGGTGAGGCTCTGGGCAAGGAGGTCACCTGGGACGGCAGTACCGGCACCGTCTATGTGGGCGAGGTGCCCGGCCAGGCCACCGACTGGATGAAGAAGCTGCCCCCCTATCAGGTGAGTACCAACACCAAGATCTATGACGGCAGCGACCCCAAGAGCTATATGACCATCTCCGGCAACAAGATCGCCCAGGGTGTCCAGATGTCGGGCGGCTACAAAAATGCCGGCTACGCCATCTGGAACACCAATCTGCAGTATGAGTCCATGACCTTTACCGTGGGCCATGTGGACGGAACCAAAGAATACAAGATCAGCCTGGATGTGTACCTGGACGGCGAGCTGGCCGAGACCTACACCATCGATTGGAGCGACGCTCCCCAGACCATCACCATTCCTCTGGATCACGCCGCCAACGTGCGGTTGGAGACCCTCAATGTGGAGGGCACCAGCGGCTGGAACCATGAGTTTGGGCTCTACGACATTTCCTTCTCCTGAATTCCACCCACAAAGGGGCGCGCTGCCGATGGGCAGCGCGCCCCTTATTACGTTTGAAAAGATTTAACATTTTTCTGCTTTCTCTTCCCGGCATGACGTGTTACAATAAGCATATACAATGGAGTTTTATGGACTGTGACAGGAGGGAACGGACGGAACTATGCCGAATTACTACGCGCACCTGAAATTTGGAGATAAAGTTCTGGGCGGGCTGCCTCAGCCCCTGGCCCAGATGATTGACGAGGAGCGGGAGGCATTTGATCTGGGCTGTCTTGGCCCCGACCCGCTGTTTTTTTACCAGCCCATCCGCCCCAATGCCGTGAGGCGGGAGGGAGTGCGGATGCACCGCAATTCCGCGCTCCCCGCCGTGGAGCGGCTGCGCCAGGCCATTGAGGAGGGCGTGCCCATGTCGGTAGGCTATGGCGCCGGCTTTTTGTGCCACCTGGCTTTGGACAGCGCCTGCCACGGCTATGTGGACGAACGGGCCGCCGACGGCCCCATCTCCCACATGGCCATGGAGGGAGAGTTCGACCGCATGCTGATGGAGAGCGACGGCCTGGATACCGGCGCCCAGGCCCACCTGCCCGCCGCCCCGAAAAAGGGCAGCCAGGTGTGGGACGCCGCCGCCCAGGCCTACATCCATGCCTCTCCCCGGCAGGTTCGCCGGGCCTACCGGGCTATGAACTGGTATCTCAGCTTTTTTGCCCGCTCCTGCGGTACCCGGCGTGGCAAGGTCATCGGCGCCGTCAGCCGGATGCTGCCCATCCAGTCCGCCAAGGACGTGGCTCTGAAAGAGACCCCCCATCCCGCCTCCATGGAGAGCAGCGCCCACCTGGATCGTCTGCTGGAGGGGGCGGTGGACGAAACCACCCGCCAGATCGACGCCTTTTTCCAGGCCATCCGGGAGGACGCTCCGGTACCCGCCTGGTTCGACCGGGATTTCAAGGGTACCCCCCAGGAGGGCGGGAAGGACTGGACCGCTGCGTGCAGCGGTTCCCTGTCCTGACAACTGCATAGAAATGAAGCGGGCGGCCTTTATGGCCGCCCGATTTTTTTAAGACGGGTCCACCGCCTCCAGCAAAAAGGTGACCGGGCGGATGCCGTCGGTACAGCATACCACCGTGGCTCCCTCTTCCTTCTGCCAGGGGGTGTAGGTGGCTCCGCAGGACAGGGCAGAGACCGAGCGGTAAATGTCGATCCAGGCCCAGGGGCAGAACCCCGCCGGCATCTCCGCTCCGCCGGTATACAGAAACGTGTCTCCCTCCTCAAAGAAATCACAGACACATTCCTCCGGCGGCTCTGTCAGATAGCGGCGGACCAGATCGGAATAAAGCTGCTTGCGCAATACCGTAATTTTGACCTGCTTCACAGGGCGGCACCTCCTTATAAAGTCTGACCTTATTATAAATCGAACTGATGTACGAATCAAGGCGCGGGCAAGAACTGAAAGGAAAAAATTTAAAAAGGGGATTGACAACGGCGGTTAGTTGATGTAAACTCATACTCGATCAAGAGGTTAGCATAAGCTAACCGCAAGAAATGCCGCAGGCGGTCCAGCCGCCGCGGGGAGGGAGGAACTATGATGCCGCTGACACTGGCAAAACCGGGGGAGTCATTTACCATCCGCAAGATCACGGGTAAGGATGAGATCCGGCAGCACCTGGCGGAGCTGGGTTTTGTCATGGACGCCGCGGTCACCGTGGTCAGCGAGATGGGCGGGAACCTGATCGTACAAGTGAAGGACAGCCGCATCGCCCTGGACCGGAACATGGCCGGACGAATCATGATCTGAGAGGAGCAAAGCAATGAGAACATTGAAGGACGCCAAGGTGGGGGACACCGTGACGGTGGTGCGCCTCCACGGCGAGGGCGCGGTGAAGCGCCGCATCATGGATATGGGCATCACCAAAGGCGTGGCCATCCAGATCCGGAAGGTGGCTCCCCTGGGGGACCCTATGGAGCTGAACCTGCGCGGCTATGAGCTGAGCGTGCGCCGTGCCGACGCCGAAATGATCGAGATTTCCTGAGCCGCAGGGCCCATGCCCTCATCGGCCCGCCTTCCCCTCAGGGAAGGCTATTTTTCAGAAGGATGGTTAGTTTGCGCTAATCAAGAAGGGAGCAAGAAGATGGAGTTGAAGATCGCGCTGGCGGGCAACCCGAACTGTGGCAAAACCACCCTGTTCAATGCCCTGACCGGCTCCAGCCAATACGTGGGCAACTGGCCCGGCGTGACGGTGGAAAAGAAGGAGGGCAAGCTGAAGGGCCACAAGGATGTGGTGATCCAGGATCTGCCCGGCATCTATTCCCTGTCCCCCTACACCCTGGAAGAGGTGGTGGCCCGGAACTATCTGGTGAACGAGAAGCCGGACGCCATCCTGAATATTGTGGACGGCACCAACATCGAGCGCAACCTGTACCTCACCACCCAGCTCATTGAACTGGGTATCCCGGTGGTGGTGGCGGTGAACATGATCGACCTGGTGCGCAAGAACGGGGATGTAATCGATCTCCAGAAGCTGGGGGCCGCCCTGGGCTGCCAGGTGGTGGAGATGAGCGCCCTGAAAGGCGAGGGCGGCAAGGAGGCCGCAGAGCGGGCGGTGGCGCTGGCCAAGAGCAAGCGTGGGGGCGAGCTGCCCCATGTGTTCACTGGCAGCGTGGAACACGCCATCGCCCACATTGAGGAGTCCATTGCCGACCTGGTGGAGGAGCGGTATCTCCGCTGGTATGCCATCAAGGTCTTTGAGCGGGACGAGAAGGTGCTTGCCACCCTCAACCTGACCGGGGAGCTGAAGGAACACCTGGAGGCCCACATCGCCGACTGCGAACGGGAGCTGGACGACGACGCCGAGAGCATCATCACCAACCAGCGCTACGTCTACATCAGCTCCGTGGTGGGCAAGGCCGTGAAAAAGAAGAAGGCCGCCCATTCCATGACCACCTCCGACAAGATCGACCGGGTGGTGACCAACCGCATCCTGGCTCTGCCCATCTTTGTGGCGGTGATGATCCTGGTGTACGCCATCGCCATGGGCGGCAGCGCTTTTGCGCTGGGCACCAGGGCCACCGAGTGGGCCAACGACGGACTGTTCGGCGACGGCTGGTTTGTCCCCTTTACCGCCGACACCGAGGCCTGGGAAGAGGCCTCCGGCGCCTGGGAGGAGGCTTCCACCATGATCGCGGGCTATGAGGCCGGCGACAGCGAGGTCTACTTCTACGACGACGAGACCGGCGAGACCACCGTGGTGCCCGTCACCGAGGAGGCCTATCAGCAGGCACTCACCGTTCCCGAGCCCGACCCCAACGCCTACGGCACCTGGGTGCCCGGCCTGCCCGTGCTGGCCGAGGAGGCCCTCACCTCCTGGAATACCCACCCCGTGGTTCAATCCTTGGTTCTGGATGGCATTATCGGCGGCGTGGGCGCGGTGCTGGGCTTTGTGCCCCAGATGCTGGTACTCTTCCTGCTGCTGGCCCTGCTGGAGGATTGCGGCTACATGGCCCGCATCGCCTTTATTATGGACCGGATCTTCCGCCGCTTCGGCCTGTCCGGCAAGAGCTTTATCCCCATGCTGGTGGCCACCGGCTGCGGCGTGCCCGGCATCATGGCCTCCCGCACCATCGAGCAGGAGCGGGACCGGCGCATGACCATCATGACCACCGGCTTTATCCCCTGCGGCGCCAAGATGCCCATCATCGCCCTCTTTGCCGGAGCCCTGTTCGGCGGCTCCGCCTGGGTGGCTACCTCCGCCTACTTCATTGGCGTGGCGGCGGTGGTGATCTCCGGCATCATCCTGAAAAAGACCCGGGGCTTTGCCGGTGATCCCGCCCCCTTCGTTATGGAGCTGCCCGCCTACCACGCCCCCGCTGCCGGCAATGTGCTGCGGGCCATGTGGGAGCGTGGCTGGTCCTTCATCAAGCGGGCCGGTACCGTCATCCTGCTTTCTTCCATCATTCTGTGGTTCCTCCAGGGCTTCGGCTTCGTGGATGGCGTGTTCCAGATGGTGGAGGACAACAACGACTCCCTGCTGGCCGCTGTGGGCCACGCCGTGTCCTTTATCTTCGCGCCCCTGGGCTTCGGCTTCTGGGAGGCCACCGTGGCTGTGGTCACCGGTCTCATCGCCAAGGAGGAGGTGGTTTCCACCTTCGGCGTGACCTTCGGAGGCAACCAGACCCTGGAGATCGCCGCTCACTTCACCGCCATCTCCGCCTACTCCTTCATGATCTTTAACCTGCTGTGCGCCCCCTGCTTCGCCGCCATGGGCGCCATCAAGCGGGAGATGAACAGTCCCAAGTGGACCCTGGCCGCCATCGGCTATATGTGCGGCTTCGCCTATGTAATCTCCCTCATCGTCTACCAAATCGGTGGTCTCATCCTGGGCCAGGTGGCCTTCGGTGTGGGCACCGTGGCCGCTATCCTCTGCCTGGCCGGCCTCATCTACCTGCTGGTGCGGAAAAACAAGTACGAAGAAACCACCCTCAACCTGCGGGCTGTGGCAGCTGCAAAGTAAGCCTGGCCCATCCCTGTGAAAGGAGCAGTCCCAATGCTGTCTACCATATTGATCAGTTTTGCCATCCTGGCAGCCTGTTTCGCCATCACCTATCGGGGCGTCCGCAACAAACGCCAGGGCAAGAGCGGCTGCTCCTGCGGCGGTTCCTGCGGCAGCTGCGGATGTTCCGGCCTGTGCCATTCCCACTCCAAACCCCAGAACACACCCTAGAAAGGAGTTCGACATGGAACTGACCAACACCAACATCCGGTACCTGTTGGCCATCTATGACCTGTCCTTGGTCCGGCTGGAGGTGTCCTCCAAGGACATCGCCAAGGCCCTGACGGTCTCCCGGGCGTCTGTCACCAGCATGATGACCAGTCTCATTGACAAGAACCTGGTGGACAAGGAACGCTACGGCAAGATCCACCTGACCGGCCTGGGCCGCACCCTGGCCCGGGAGCTGGCCGGCCAGGCCGGCCAGCTGGCCCGTGACCTCCAGACCAGGATGGATCTGTCCGGAGAGGAGGCCTGGAAGGCGGCCTGTGCCGCCGTGTCCGAATTGCCTCGCCGCTGCTTTGCGCAGCCGCTGACAGCGGTCCCTCTGCCCGCCTGAGTTTCCTTTCCCCTCAGCCCGCCCGCCGGTACTGCCGGCGGGCGGGCCTTTTTGTGCAAAAAGGCGGGGGCGGCAGGCTTGAAATGCCTGCGGCGGGTATGATATAGTATCAGAGTATGTATTTGGGCGGGAGGCGCTTTTTCTTGTTTGACGGATTACTCTTTGACCTGGACGGCACCCTGTGGGATTCGGTGGATTCCATCTGTCGGTCCTGGAACTGCGCGCTGGAGCGGATGGCGCCCCAGTATGCCGGGCTGGTGACCCGGCCCCGGCTCATCGACTGCATGGGGATGCTGCTGCCCGACATTGTGAAGAAGCTGCTGCCCGGCGCCGACCTGCAGCAGCTGGCCCCGGCCATGAAGGCCATGATGGAGGAGGAGAACGCTTATGTGGCGGTCCACGGCGGCATCCTCTATCCCAAGGTGCCCGAGACGCTGGAGATCCTGGCCCGGGATTATCCCCTGTTTATCGTCAGCAACTGCCAGGACGGCTACATCGAGGCCTTTTTCCAGGCCCACGGCCTGGGGAAGTTTTTCACTGACTATGAGAATCCCGGCCGCACCGGCAGGCCCAAGGGGGACAACATTGCCCTGGTGGTACAGCGCAACGGCCTGAAAAAGCCCCTGTATATCGGGGACACCCAGGGGGACTGCAACGCCGCCACCCAGGCGGGGGTGCCTTTCCTTCACGCCGCCTACGGCTTCGGCCACATCGACCATGACGTGCCCCATGTGGACGCCTTCGGGGATATCCCGGCGGCGGTGGAGCGACTCAGTCCGCCGTAAGAGGAAGCGGGGCGTCGGGGACGCCGCCCCCTACGAATGGATATTTGACATTTTAACAAGGAGGAACCATACCTTGTCTCAATACGAAGCTGAAATCAAGCGGCGCAGAACGTTCGCCATTATTTCTCACCCTGACGCCGGTAAGACCACCCTGACGGAAAAGTTCCTGCTCTACGGCGGGGCTATCGCCCAGGCCGGCCAGGTCAAGGGCAAGAAGAACACCCGTGCCGCCACCTCCGACTGGATGGAGATCGAGAAGCAGCGCGGCATCTCGGTGACCTCCTCCGTCATGCAGTTCCAGTATGAGGGCTACTGCATCAACATCCTGGACACCCCCGGCCACCAGGACTTCTCCGAGGACACCTACCGCACCCTGATGGCCGCCGACTCCGCCGTCATGGTCATCGACGCCGCCAAGGGCGTGGAGGCCCAGACCCGCAAGCTGTTCAAGGTGTGCGCCATGCGGGACATCCCCATCTTTACCTTCATCAACAAGATGGACCGTGAGGCCCGGGACTCCTTTGAACTGCTGGAGGAGCTGGAGAAGGAGCTGGGCATCGAGACCTACCCCGTCAACTGGCCCATCGGCTGCGGCAAGGACTTCAAGGGCGTGTACGACCGGGGCAGCCGGAAGATCATCCACTTTACCTCCAACGGCGGCGCCAAGGCAGCCACCGCCACCGAGGTGGAGCTGGGCGACCCCAACCTGGACAGCCTGATTACCGAGCGGCTCCACCAGCAGCTTACCGACGAGATCGAACTGCTGGACGGCGCCGCCGCCGAGTTTGACCTGGACCGGGTACGCCACGGTAAGCTGTCCCCCGTGTTCTTCGGCTCCGCCCTCACCAACTTCGGTGTGGAGCCCTTCCTGGAGCATTTCCTCCAGATGACCACCGCGCCCCTGCCCCGAAAGGCGGGGGACGAGGTCATCGACTCCATGGACGACAACTTCTCCGCCTTCGTGTTCAAGATCCAGGCCAACATGAACAAGGCCCACCGGGACCGGATTGCCTTCATGCGCATCGTCTCCGGCAAGTTCGAGGCGGACAAGGAGGTCTACCACGTCCAGGGCGGCAAAAAGATCCGCCTGTCCCGGCCCCAGCAGCTGATGGCTGCCGAGCGTGAGATCATCGAGGAGGCCTACGCCGGGGACATCATCGGCGTGTTCGACCCCGGTATCTTCTCCATTGGCGATACC
>NZ_CALWOJ010000076.1 GCF_944383115.1 uncultured Flavonifractor sp.
GGCCACCGCCACCCCATGTATATCGCCCTGGACGAGATCAAGGAGATCTTCATCGGCATGGGCTTCACTGTGCTGGACGGTCCCGAGGTGGAGCTGGCCGAGCTGAACTTTGACCGCCTCAACGCCGAGGAGGGCCACCCCTCCCGGGACTGGAGCGACACCTTCTATTTTGACAAGGACAGCCGGGTGATGCTCCGTTCCCAGACCTCCCCCATGCAGGTTCGGGCTATGGACACCATGCCCCTGCCCATCCGCATCATTGCCCCCGGCCGGGTGTACCGCAAGGATGAGGTGGACGCCACCCACTCCCCCATGTTCCATCAGGTGGAGGGCATGGTCATCGACAAGGGTGTCACCATGGCCGACCTGAAGGGCACTCTGAATACCGTGGTGGAGCAGCTCTACGGCAAGGGCACCAAGACCCGGTTCCGGCCTCACCACTTCCCCTTCACCGAGCCCTCCTGCGAGATGGACGTCCAGTGCCACAAGTGCGGCGGCGTGGGCTGCCCCACCTGTAAGGGTGAGGGCTGGATCGAGCTGCTGGGCGCGGGCATGATCCATCCCAAGGTGCTGGAAATGAGCGGCATCGACCCCAACGTGTACTCCGGCTGGGCCTTCGGCATCGGTCTGGAGCGCACCGCCATGCGCCGGTTCAAGATCGCCGACCTGCGGCTCATCTTTGAAAACGACGTGCGGTTCCTGGAGCAATTCTAAGAAAGGAGTGTAGGAACAATGAATCTGAGCAGAAAATGGCTGAATGAATTTGTCACTGTGACTGCCTCCGACAAGGAATTTGCCGAGGCCATGACCTTCTCCGGCTCCAAGGTGGAGCTGACCCACGACCTGGGCGAGGAGATCTCCAACGTGGTGGTGGGCCGTCTGTTGTCTATGGAGCGCCATCCCGACTCCGACCACATGTGGATCTGCCAGGTGGATGTGGCTCAGGACGAGCCCATCCAGATCGTCACCGGCGCCTGGAACATCCATCCCGGCGACCTGATGCCGGTGGCACTCCACAAGTCCACCCTGCCCGGCGGCGTGAAGATCCAGAAAGGCAAGCTGCGGGGTGCGGTGTCCAACGGTATGTTCTGCGGCCTGGCTGAGCTGGGCCTGGATACCCGGGACTTCCCCTACGGCGTCATCATCCCCGCCGCCATTCTGGGGGACTATCACCCCCTGGACAAGGACAAGCCCTCCATCCCTGCCGACATCCAGCCCGGCCACAAGATCTATGGCCCCGTGGTGTGCGCCAAGGTGACCGGCGTCACCACCACCGGCTACTCCACCTATGACATCGCTCTGGATACCGGCGACGGCACGGTTACCGTCTCCACCAACTGCCCCAACCTCCATGAGGAGGACCTGGTGGCCTACAACACCAAGAGCAATACCATCTGCACCCTGGAGGATCTCCACGCCCAGCAGGCCGAGTTCCCCCACTGCATCCCCGACGGCATTTTTGTGCTGAACGAGGACTGCAAGCCCGGCGACGACATCAAGCCGGTCATCGGCCTGGATGACCATGTGGTGGAGTTTGAGATCACCCCCAACCGGCCCGACTGTCTCTCTGTCATCGGTCTGGCCCGGGAGGCGGCAGCCACCTTCGGCCAGCCGCTCAGCCTCCACGAGCCTGTGGTCAAAGGCGGCGCAGAGGGCTCTCTGGCGGAGCTGCTGGATGTGGAGACCCCCGCCAGCGACCTGTGTCCCCGCTACACCGCCCGGATGGTGCGCAACGTGAAGATCGCCCCCTCCCCCAAGTGGATGCGGGAGCGGCTGCGGGCGATGGGGGTCCGGCCCATCAACAACATCGTGGACATCACCAACTACGTTATGCTGGAATACGGCCAGCCCATGCACGCCTTTGACTACCGCTATGTAAAGGGCGGCAGGATCATCGTCCGCCGGGCGGAAGAGGGGGAGCATCTGACCACCCTGGACGGCAAGGAACACATCCTCAACGGCAACCATCTGGTCATCGCCGACGAGACCCGGGCCGTGGGCTTGGCGGGTATTATGGGCGGCGAAAACAGCGAGATCGTGGACGACACCGTGGATGTGGTCTTTGAGTCGGCCTGCTTTGACGGCACCTGCATCCGCAAGGGTGCCCTGGCCCTGGGCATGCGGACCGAGGCCTCCGCCAAGTTTGAGAAGGGCCTGGACCCCATGAATACCCTGCCCGCCGTCAACCGGGCCTGCGAGCTGGTGGAGCTGCTGGGCGCCGGCCAGGTGGTGGACGGCACCATCGACATTCTCAATTATGTCCCCCAGCCCCGCGTCCTGAAGCTGGAACCCGAGAAGATCAACAGCCTGCTTGGCACCGACATTGCCGAGGGCGAGATGGTGTCCATCCTGCAGAAGCTGGACTTCCAGGTGGACGGCGATCAGGTCACCGTGCCTTCCTGGCGGGGTGACGTGGAGCGGATGGCCGATCTGGCGGAAGAGGTGGCCCGGTTCCACGGCTACAACAACATCCCCACCACCCTCATGCGAGGCCAGACCACCCTGGGCGGCTATTCCGACGAGGAAAAGCTGGAGCGTCAGCTGGGCAGCCTGTGCCGCAGCCTGGGCTTTGACGAGATCATCACCTATTCCTTTATCTCCCCCACCTGCTACGACAAGATCTGCTGGGACGCCGACGATCCCCGCCGTCAGTCCTTCAAGATCCTCAATCCCCTGGGCGAGGACACCTCCATCATGCGTACCACCGTGCTGCCCTCCATGCTGGAGATCCTGACCCGCAACTACAACTACCGCAACCAGAACGTGCGTCTCTATGAGGTGGGCCGCATCTACCTGCCCGGCGGCGACGACGGTCTTGCCGTGGAAAACAAGGTGCTGTCTATGGGCGCCTATGGCGACGACATGGATTTTTACGCCCTCAAGGGCGCCGTGGAGGCCATTCTGAAGGACCTGCGGGCCGAGGACGTCCATTTCGAGGTGCCCAGCGTGACCAATCCCTCCTATCACCCCGGCCGGGTGGCCGATGTGTACGCCGGCGACCAGCGCATCGGTGTGCTGGGCCAGATCCATCCCCTGGTGGCCCAGAACTACGGCGTAGACGCCCCCTTCTACTGCGCGGAACTGGACTTCGGTCAGCTGCTGTGCAGCCGTGGCCCCGCTCCCGAGTATGTCCCCCTGCCCAAGTTCCCCGCCGTTACCCGGGACATCGCCGTGGTGTGCGACGAGGCCGTCACCGTGGGTGCGCTGGAAAACACCATCCGCAAGGGCGCCAAGGGCCTGCTGAAAGACTGCAAGCTCTTTGACATCTATCGCGGCAAGGGCGTGGAGGAAGGTAAAAAGAGCGTGGCCTTCAACCTGGTCCTCCGTGCCGACGACCGCTCCCTCACCAGCGAGGAGGCCGACGCCGACGTAAAGCACATTCTGGAAACGCTGGAGAAAGAACTGGGCGCCGTCCTGCGGTAAGCCCTCATCTATCCAAAGGCCACCCCGCCGCAGATATAGCGGCGGGGTGGCCTGCTGTTTCCCCAAATATTTGCTTTTTATTCATATTGTTTTACTAGGTTTTTTATCCAATCTGTGTTATAATGAATTTGCCAAAATAACGAGATTGTAAGGAGAGACGCATATCTGTATGGATCTTATCTTGACGGACAGAGCCCTTCCTTCCCTTCCCAGGCATGACCAACTGCATGTGGTCCATGTGGCCGAGCAGCGCATCGCCCCATGCGTGGGCTGTTTCGGCTGCTGGATCAAAACGCCGGGCCGCTGCGTGATCCGGGACGACGCCCCGGCCATCTATCCCCGCATCGCCCATTGCGACCGTCTGCTGGTGGTCAGCCGCCTGTTTCTGGGCTGTTACGACCTGCCCATGAAGCGGCTGATGGAACGCTCCCTGCCCAATCAGCAGGCCTTTATCCGCATCCATCATGGGGAGACCCACCACATACAGCGATCGGTGCATCCCAAGCAGATGACGGTGGTGGCTTACGGTGCGGAAAGCGACGGGGAAAAGGCTCTGTTTGCACGCTTTGTGACGCGCAACGCACTGAACACCCTCTCCGAGGACTGTACCATCCACTTTGCAGACTCCGAAGCGCAGGTGGACACATTGGTTGAAAAGGCGGTGGCCGCATGGGAAAACTGATGATTATAAATGGCAGCCCCCGGGCTCCAAAATCCAACTCCAGGCATTATATCCAGGCTTTTTTGTCCGGATGGTCCGGCCCTTACGAGCAATACAGCGTGGTAGAAAAGAAACACGCCTCCTGTCTGGAGCGGCTGGAACAGTGTTCCGATCTGCTGCTGGTCTTCCCCCTCTATACCGACGCCCTCCCCTCCGGGCTGATGGAGTTTCTGCAGGCGGCGCTGGCCCAGCCCCCCGCCAACAAGCCAAAGGTGCATTTGGTCATCAACTGCGGTTTTCTGGAACCGGAGCAAAACGACGTGGCGGTGGATATGATCCGTCTGTTTTGTGAAAGAACAGGCTGCCCCTTTGTCTCCTGTCTGCGCATAGGCGGGGGCGAGGGCTTTCCCTCCACCCCTTTTATGGGGATGGTCAGACGCAGGCTGAAAAAACTGGCTGCCGCCATCTCCAGGGGCCGTCCGATCCAGATGAAAGTGTCCATGCCGCTGACCAAGGGGCTGTTTCGGAAGGCTGCCAACCGCTACTGGCTGAACCGGGGGCAGGCATTTGGGGTCACACAGGCCCAGATGTCCTCACTGGAGATCGAAGGCCGGTAGCGTATATTGAGGAGATGCTTTGTATATACTGGGTTCAGGTGATGGTATATGAAGAAATCTCCCTGGAAAATTTACGCCCTTTTCATTCTCATTACGGAAGCGGTAGGCTTCCTCTCCGGCTGGCTGACCCGGGACGGAGCCAAAGTTTACAGCCAATCCATTGTCCAGCCGCCCCTGTCCCCGCCCGCCATCGTCTTTCCCATCGTCTGGGGCATTCTGTTTGCACTGATGGGCGTTGCCGCCGCGCGGATCTGGCTGTCGCCCCCCTCCGACACCCGCACCCGGGGGCTGCTGCTCTATCTGGTGCAGCTGGCCTTCAACTTTTTCTGGAGCATTCTGTTTTTTAACTTCCAGGCCTTCGGCTTTGCCCTGATCTGGCTGGTGGTGCTGTGGGTGCTTATCCTGTGGATGCTCCTCACTTTCCGCCAGATTGACCCTGTGGCCGCGTGGCTACTGATTCCCTATCTGCTGTGGGTGAGCTTTGCCGCCTATCTCAATCTGGGCGTCTGGTATCTCAATCGGTAAAAAAGTCCGGCAGGCTGCGCCTGCCGGACTTTCCCATATTATGCGTCCTCACCAAAAAACAGTTTCATGTCCTCTTCCACAGTGCCGATACCTGCGATGTCGAAGTGATCCACCAGTACCTTGGCAACGTTGGGACTGAGGAAGGCGGGGAGGGTAGGCCCCAGGTGGATATGTTTCACCCCCAGATGCAGCAGGGCCAGCAGCACAATGACCGCCTTCTGCTCATACCAGGCGATGTTATAGATGATGGGCAGGTCATTGATATTCTCCAGCCCAAAGACTTCTTTCAGCTTCAGCGCGATCACCGCCAGCGAGTAGGAGTCGTTGCACTGGCCGGCATCCAGCACCCGGGGAATGCCGCCAATGTCCCCCAGATCCAGCTTGTTGTATTTATATTTGGCGCAGCCAGCGGTGAGGATCACCGTATCACGGGGCAGCGCCTTGGCAAACTCAGTGTAGTAGTCCCGGCTCTTGGCCCGGCCGTCACAGCCGGCCATCACCACAAACTTCCGGATGGCGCCGCTCTTGACCGCTTCCACCACCTTGTCTGCCAGGGCCAGTACCTGGGCATGGGCAAAGCCGCCCACGATCTCGCCCCGCTCCAATTCTTCCGGCGGAGCGCACTTCTTGGCATGGGCAATCAGAGCGGAGAAGTCCTTCTTCTCCCCCACGCCGCCTGGGATGTGGGGACAGCCGGGGAATCCGGCGGCCCCGGTGGTATACAGTCGGTCCTTATAGCTCTCCTTGGGCGGCACAATGCAGTTGGTGGTCATCAGAATGGGGCCGTGGAAAGACTGGAACTCCTCCTTCTGCTTCCACCAGGCGTTGCCGTAGTTGCCCACAAAATTGGGGTACTTCTTGAAGGCGGGGTAGTAGTGGGCGGGCAGCATCTCCGAGTGGGTGTACACATCCACCCCGGTGCCCTGGGTCTGCTCCAGCAGCTGCTCCAGGTCCCGCAGGTCGTGGCCGGACACCAGAATGCCGGGGTTTTTACCCACACCGATGGACACCCTGGTCATTTCGGGGTTGCCATAGGCCCCAGTGTTGGCCTTGTCCAGCAGGGCCATACCCTGGACGCCATACTTGCCGGTCTCCAGGGTCAGAGCCACCAGGTCATCGGCGGTGAGGCTGTCGTCCAGAGTGGCAGCCAGGGCGCGCTGGAGAAAGGCGTCCACCGCTTCGTCATCCTCCATGAGGGCATTGGCGTGCTTGGAGTAGGCAGACAAGCCCTTCAGGCCGTAGGTGATCAATTCCCGAAGCGAACGGATATCCTCGTCCTCTGTAGACAGCACCCCTACCTGGGCAGCTTTGCCCTCCCAGTCCCCGGCGCCGTCCCACAAAGCGGCCTCAGGCAGGTTTTCCTTTCCCTCCACCCGCGTCAGCAGATCTGCTTTGACCGCCAAAGTGGCGCTGATACGGGCCTCAATGGCCGCCTTATCAAAATTGGCGTTGGTGATGGTGGTAAAGAGATTCAGGGTGACCAGATGATTGATCGCCCCATCCACCGGTACGCCCTGAGCCCTCAGGGCAGTCGTTACGGCGGACAGGCCCTTTGTCACATAGACCAGCAGATCCTGCATGGCAGCCACATCGGCCCCCTTGCCGCAGACTCCCACTCTGGTACAGCCGGTACAGCCGGCGGTCTCCTGGCACTGATAGCAAAACATCTTGTTGTGTTCCATTGATAAACCTCCCTGGTATGGCACGGCCCGCTTGCCGTTGTGGGCTTAGTATAGTATAATAACAGCAACAAGTATGTTGTTAAGACAACATTTTGGAGGGGATTATGAAAGGAACTTTGCTGGCAAATACCGCGCTGTTCCGCGGCGCCTCTCCCCAGGAGGCGGAGGGTATGCTGAACTGTCTGGGGGCGGTGGAAAAACGATATTCCAAGGGGGAGCAGATCTACCGCAGCGGAGACTTTGTGGCCGACCTGGGCATGGTGCTGTCGGGCAGCGTACTGATCCAGACCGACGATCTGTGGGGCAACACCACCGTACTGGACAAGGCCGGTCCCGGCCAAATCTTTGCCGAGACCTACGCCTGTATCCCCGGAGAACCGCTGATGGTGGATGTGGTGGCGGCAGAATCCGCCCAGATCCTGTTTCTCAATGTGGAGCGGGTTCTGCGGGTATGCCCCCACACCTGCGCCCATCACAGCAAGCTGATCCGCAATCTGCTGCTCCTGTCCGCACAAAAGAACCTGAACCTGTCCCGGAAGATCTTCCACACCTCTTCCAAGACCATCCGGGGCCGCCTGCTGTCCTATCTGTCCTACCAGGCCCGGCGGAACGGCAGCAGCAGCTTTTCCATCCCGTTCAACCGGCAGCAGCTGGCCGACTATCTCAACGTGGAACGCAGCGCCCTATCCAACGAACTGAGCAAAATGCAGCGGGACGGACTGATCCAGGTGGAAAAGAACCGCTTTACACTGGTACGGGAGCCTTCCGACTTGACCACCCACCCCTTCTGAAAAAATAAAACGCAGGGCCGGCGGCCCTGCGTTTTTATGTGCAGTTACAAATCGTAGCGGTATACCTTCTCTGTGGCGCCATCCCCCACCGGGATTCGATCCACAAACTTCCAGCCGATCTTCTCGTAGTAATTGTCCAGCTTCGTGATGAGGTAGAGACAGGGATAACGGTGCAACGCTCTGGTGGCCTCGATGCTTGCCGTCTGAAGTCTCTGGCCAATGTGGAGATTACGATACTCATCCTTGACATACAGCGTTGCCATCCACGGCGACAGATCCTGCCTGGTCTTTGCGTCATTGAGCCACAGGGATACCACTCCCACCGGCTTGTCCCCCATGACCGCCACCAGCATCTGAGGTACGGTATCCCGCTGGGAGGCATACTTGGTGCGGTAAACGATCTCTTCCAGGGAATATCCGTCCGCTTTGGCCCATTCCAACCACAGCCACTGGGATACTTCCTCCATATACTCCGGAGCATCGGCCAGGTTGAGGATTTTGATCTCTTCCGACATGACAGTCCTCCTATCCAAGCGTTTGTTGATCTGACGCTTCCATTATAAGGGCATGATCAAACTCCGTCAAGGGCCGCAAAATGGGCAGGCGGGCCCCCAGCCGGGAGAGCAGCTCGTTGGTGATGGTGCCGCACCGGGCGGCCACCTCTTCCGCCCGGATCTCCGCCCCGCCGTCCCGGCCGATGAGGGTAACCACGTCGCCCGGGACGGTCTGGGGCACGCCGGTCACATCCACCAGCAGCTGGTCCATGCACATCCGCCCCGCCATAGGACAGCGCACCCCCCGAATCAGTATCTCCCCACCCGCCTGAGCCAGCATCCGGGGCAGTCCGTCGGCGTAGCCCACGGTGACCACCGCCAGCTGGGTATCCTCCCCGGCCCGGAAGGCCAGGCCGTACCCGGCGCCCTCCCCGGCGGGTACGGTACGCAGGGCGGCCACCCTGGCCCGCAGAGACAGGGCCGGGCGGAGCGGATCGACGGTGGGCCGATCCTCCTCCCGGCTGTACACGCCGTACAGGGCGATGCCCGCCCGGGCCCAAGCGCAGGGCTGTGGCGGCAGGTTCAGGATGCCGTAGCTGGCCTGGATATGGACGGCCCCCGGGTCCAGCCCGGCAGCAGCCATTCGGGCCACAGCCCCGTAGAATCGATCCAGCTGGGTTCGGGTGAATGCCTGCTCCTCCGGGCTGGCACCGTCCGACACACACAGGTGGGAAAAGGTGCCGGTGACCTTTAGGTTGGGCAGCGCCCAGGTACGGGCGATGGCCTCATGGTCCTCTGCCGGGATGCCCAGCCGGTGCATCCCGGTGTCCAGGGCCAGGTGGGCCTCCAGGGGTACCCCTGCCGCCGACAGCGCCCTGCCGTGGGCCTCGTCGGCCACGCATTGGGTCAGCCGCCACCGGGCCAGTTCCTCCGCCCCCTCCGGCGGGGTGTAGCCCAGGATGAGGATGAGGCCCCTTACCCCCCGCCGCCGCAGGCTGATCCCCTCCGCCAGGCAGGCCACCGCGAAGGCCGCCACACCCCGCCGCTCCAGGTATCGAGCCACCGGGCCGGCCCCGTGGCCGTAGGCGTCCGCCTTGACCACCGCCATCAGCCGGCAGCCGGGGCCCATCCGTTTCTGGAGACAGGCGGCATTGTGGGCCACAGCCTCCAGGTCCACCTCCCGCCAGGCCCGGGCGGTGATTGCTCTCTCGTACGTCATACCCTCTGCTCCCTTTCCAAGATCCGGGGCGGCGGGGCCACCACAGTGCTGCCGTCGGGGACATCCTGACAGACCACAGCCCCTGCGCCGATGAGGACGCCCCGCCCCACCCGGATCTCCCCCACCAGCACCGCCCCGGCACCGATGAGGCAGTCCGGGCCGATCACCGGGGCCTTCCCGTCCACCTCGCCGATGGTCACATTCTGATAGATCTTGCACCTTGCCCCTACCACTGCAAAGCGGGAGATAAATACCCCGTGGAGGCCGTGGGGAAGGATTGGCTTGCCCTCAAACTCCGCACCCGGCCCCACATAGCCCCCGTGGCGGTGGGCGCTGCGGCACATCAGATAGGTGCAGAGGCTCCGCAGCAGCCGGTTCCCCGTCCTTCGCCGCAGCCGGTACAGCCGCCAGAACCAACCCAGGCCGTCCCCTCTGGACCGGGCGATGAGCCTGTCTAAAACCCTCATGGCTCCAGCCCCAGGGCAATGAGGCGGCTCACCAGGGCGGGAAAGTCCAGGCCGATCCCCTTCATCATATCGGGGTAGCGGCTGTGGGCGGTAAAGCCGGGGATGGTGTTGACCTCGTTGAAGTAGATCTCCCCCTCCGGGGTGAGGA
>NZ_CALWOJ010000077.1 GCF_944383115.1 uncultured Flavonifractor sp.
GCCTCCCGCATGCCCTTCTCCACGGCGGGGAAGTAGTTCTTGGGCACGGCGCCGCCCACGACCTCCTCGCAGAACTGCAGTTCCTCGGTGTCGCCGGGCTCGAAGCGCATCCATACATCGCCAAACTGGCCGTGACCGCCGGTCTGCTTCTTGTGGCGGCCCTGGACTTCGACTTTCTTGCGGATCTTCTCACGGTAGGCCACACGGGGCTCGGACAGCTCGGCGTCCACGCCGAAGCGGCTCTTCAGGCGGGAGACGATGACGTCCATCTGCATATCGCCGGTGCCGGAGACCACCATCTGGTGGGTCTCGGCGTTGTTCACCCAGTTGAAGGTGAGATCCTCTTCGTTCAGGCGGGTAAGACCGGCAGCGATCTTGTCCTCCTGGCCCTTGGTCTTAGGCGTGATGGCCACGGAATAGCAGGGCTCGGGGAAGGGGATGGGCTCAATCTTGACCACCTTGCGGGGATCGGACAGGGTGTCGCCGGTCTTGACCTTGTCCATCTTGCCGATGGCGCCGATGTCGCCGCACTCCAGCTCCTTGACCTCCTCGGCCTTCTTGCCCTTCATGACGTACAGCCGGCCCAGCTTCTCGGTGGCGCCGGTGCGGGCGTTGACCACCTGCATATCGGGCTTCAGGTTACCGGAGAGCACCTTCACATAGGAGTACTTGCCGTACTGGTCGGACACGGTCTTCCACACAAAGGCGCAGGGCAGCGCGCCGGGGGAAGCCACGAACTCGTCCAGCTCACCCTTCTCATTCTCGCCCTCCAGAGGACGGCCCTCCATGGGGGAGGGCAGCAGCTCCACAATGATGTCCAGCAGCATACGGGTACCCAGGCCGGTGAGGGCGGAACCGCACACCACGGGGAAGAGGGACAGGTCCTTCACGCCCTGGCGCAGGCCCTGGATCATCTCGGCATAGGTGAAGTCCTCGCCGGAGAAGTACTTGTCCATCAGCTCCTCGCTGGTCTCGGCCACAGACTCCTTCAGGGCGTCGTACAGCTCGTCCAGCACGGGCTTTTTGTCGTCGGGCACGTCGATCTCCACCCGCTCGCCCTTGGGGCCGGCCTCGAAGGCGCGCTTATGGAGTACGTCGATAAAGCCGATGACCTTCTTGTCGGCGTCCCAGATGGGGGCTACCACAGGGGCGATGTTCTTGCCGAACCGCTCCCGCAGGGTATCGAAGGCGGCGTTGTAGTCGGCGTTGTCCTCGTCGGTCTTGGAGATATAGATCAGGCGGGGCACACCACGGCGCTGGCACAGCTTCCATGCCTTCTCGGCGCCCACGCTCATGCCGCCCTTGGCGGAGCAGACGATGATGGCGGCGTCGGACACATGGAGGGCCTCCATGACCTCGCCGGAGAAGTCGAAGTAGCCGGGGGTGTCCAGCACGTTGATCTTACAGCCGTTGTACTCGATGGGAGCCACCGCGGTGGAGATGGAAATCTGGCGGCGGGTCTCTTCGGGATCGTAATCACAAACGGTGTTTCCGTCGGCAGGATTGCCCAGACGGGGGGTACCACCGGTCAAAAACAGCATACTCTCGGCCAGGGAGGTCTTTCCGTTGCCACCGTGTCCCAGCAGACAGACGTTGCGGATATTTTGTACGGAATAGCTCATAACTTGTTTCCTCTCCTTACATTTGGAATCGCGGAGCAGCATGGTAAACTGCTGTTGTCCATTATACATGAAAGTTCCGTCAGTTACAACTAAAACTTTAGAAAAATCGCGCAAAATACCCCGGCGGTCATCCGCCGGGGTATTTTGTAAGTCAGGAGATGGGAATGGTCTGGTCATAAATGGTAATGGCGACAACCTGATCCGGGTCAATGGGCTGGTCGAAAGCCCAGGCGGCCCACCAGCTATTCCCATCCGCATACGTTGGAGCCAGGGCGGTACCGTCCTTCAGAAGGACCGTGGGCGTCCATTTTTCCAGTGTAACAGAACGGAGGGTCTTTCCATCCTCCAGGTACATGGTGTCCTGATCACAAAGCAGAGTAAGGCTCAGCGGGGAGAGTTCCAGGGACTGGGCCATGACAGAGCCCTCCGACTCAAGATCGGCAGGCAATGCAAGGGAGATGGAAAAATGCTCAGACTCCACTGTTTGGAGAGGAATTTCTATGGTCCAATCCCCTTCCACCGGTTTGCTCAGGGCAGAATAGTCCACCAGCATCTCAACCTGGGTCAGCCGGGACAGCTGCTCCGGGCCAAAGCCCTCCAGGCAGTAGTCCAAATCCCCCTCCACCGGCGTGATCTGCTCCAGATCACGCCCGATTCCCGCACCGTCCTCATTCAAGATGGTGGCGCAGACGGTTACGTTCTGCCAAACCGCACGATTGGCGGGGCGTACCCGCACATGGAGATTGCCATCCTCTGCAAAGCCAGCCGCCACAATGGAAAACGGCCCTCCAGCGGCAGCGGCGCTTTCCAATTCCGGTTGGGGCAGCAGGACGGTGGAGCCGTCCTGTGTCCGGGTACTGGGAAGCGGTTTTTCTGTGATTCCAGCCCGTTCGGAAGAAGCGGAAATCCGCTGGGACACCGACTGGTATCCCCCCAGCAGGCGCTCCACGTCCAGACAAAGTACGGCGCCCTCCGGTACCCTCTCCCTGCCGGTGGCAGTGAGTACAAACAGACAGGTCCTGCTGTCCGGGTCGTAGGAAAGCTGCCTGACGCTGTAACTGCCGTAGGGCCAGACGTCCCTGTCCGTCCTCATCAGGGAACAACTGATCTGCGTGGTCTCATCCAGCCGATTCCCGCCCAGATCCCGAGCCGTAAAATAGACCCGCACCATCCTGCCGTCAGCCAGGGCCCGGACTGCTTCGATCCGGACCCCCTGATCCTCACAGGCGGCCTCCACCTCCGTGGCATAGGGGGCCCGGCTGCCCAGGTCGTTCCGGATGGCCTGCCAGAGGGTGGGCCCCGCCGCCAGGGCCGAAACCGTGAGGACGGCGGCAGCCACCGCCAGAAGTCCCCGGCGGGTGAGGCGGCGGGGCCGGGCCTTTTCTCCGGACAAAACGGCTTTCATCCGGTCCCGGGTACGCTCCACCAGCGCCCGGTCCGGGGCGATCTCGTCAAATTTGGCGCGATAGTCGTGTTCAAACACAGGAATTCCCTCCTTCTTCCAAAAAATCCCGCAGCTGCCGCCGGGCCCGCATGAGGCGCATCCGCACGGCGGACTCCTTCTTGCCCAGCAGCCCGGCAATCTCAGGGGTGGAGTACCCCTCGTAGTAGTAGAGATGGACCACCACCCGCAGCTCGGGGGACAGCCTGTCCAGGCAGGCGTCCAGCTCGTTTCCCTCCTCCGGCGGCGGCGCCGTCAGCTCCCCCGTGTCCTCCAGGGGCTGGGTCCGGCGGCGGAAGGGATTGCGCCAGTAAGAGTTGGCGCAGTTGATGGTCACCCGGCAGAACCAGGCTTTCTCGTGTTCCTCGTTTTCCAGTTGTGGCCGCTTGGCCACCAGGCGGAGAAATACCTCCTGAAACACGTCCTCCGCTCCCTCCCTGCTGCGGGTGCGGGCAAAAGCCAGCCGGTAGACCAGCCCGGCGTACCGCTCCAGCAGCTCCTCCGCCCGGGCGTTGAACCCGTCGTCATCCTTCTTCACATGACCCCTCCTCTCCAGGTGTTTGAAAAGGCTTTTCACCTGAACTACGCGCCAGCCCTCTGTTTCGTCACATCCAAATAGAAAAAGCGCAGGCCCGCGGCCTGCGCTTTCTCAAAATAATTACGGTTGCACGATCTCGCTGCCGTCCAGCGGCACGGTGTAGGCGGTGCAGCTGGCGGTACCGTCAGGGCCAGGGGTAACCTGCTCCAGCTGGCACAGCCAGCCGGTACCCTCCTGGTTCAGTCCGGCGCACATCAACCTGGTGGTGGTGCCGTCCTGAGCGGTGGGGCCGGCGATGGTACCGTCCTCACCCACGGTCAGCTCGTCGGTGTTCCAGCCCAGCCAGGCGGCCAGCTTGTACAGGGCTTCCGTCTGGGTAAGGCCGACCTGGGTAAGCGTGGGATTCACGGTGGCCTGGGTTGTCTGGACTCCCCGGTCGTCCGGGGTCACGCTGTAGGGTTCGATCCCGCTGCCCGAAGGTTCCGGCAATACCTGAGCGGGTTCCGGCGTTTCCGCCTGGCTGGAGGCGCTCCGGCCATCCTGTCCACCGGCGGTCTTGCTTTCCGGGCTGCTGCTCTCCGTCTGGGCCTGAGTAGACTGGGGTATGATCTCCCGGGTCACAGACTGGTCCTCATCGCCTCCGGCGGGCAGGTTGGTCTCCATCACCACGGGAATGTCGCCAGAGGTCTGCCCGCTGCCTCGGAAACCACCGGTGCGCCACTGATCCATAACGCCCGCGCCCACCAGCACCAGGGCGGCCACCGCCGCCAGGGAGGCCAGGCTCCGCCAGCGCCACTGCCGCTTCTTGCTCTGGAAGGGGGTGACCTTGGAGGCGTGGATCTGGTCCATAACCCCCTCCTTCAATCCGGCAGGGGGCTGGGCGGCCAACCCGGGCAGTTCCCGGTGAAGGGTGTCCAAATCATCCGCGAGGGCCCGGCATGCCGGGCACGCCGACAGATGCTCCTCCAGCCGGGTATGTTCCTCCTGACTCAGGGGGCCGTCCAGTCTGGCGCTGATCAGTTCCAGCGCCTCGTCGCAACTCAGCATATCGTTCCCTCCTCTCCGTTTGGGGGCGTCTCCCCCATTGTTCAAGATATAGACGTGGTGGGATCGAAAAAGTTCCCCTGTTTTTTCAAATAGTTCCGCAGGGCCAGCCGGGCCCGTGCGATGCGGGACTTCACCGTCCCCTCCTCCAGGCCCAGCACCTGGGCGATCTCGCCGTAGGACAGGCCCTCCAGCTCCCGGAGGATCAGCACCCGCCGGTGTTCCGCCGACAAGGTATTGAGGCCCGCCCGCAGGGCCTCCTGCCGCTCCCGCCGCTCTGCCTCCACATGGGGGGAGAACCGCTCGTCGGGCAGTTCCGCCTGTCGGGCCTCCTCCTCGTCATCCAGAGAGATGGTCATGGACAGGGCGTTGCGCCGCTTCTCCCGGCGGAGAAAGTCGATGCACACGTTGCTGGTCAGCCGGTACAGCCAGGTGGCAAAGGAACTCTCCCCCTGGAATTTGCCCAGCCCCTTCCAGGCGTTGAGAAAGGCCTCCTGACTCAGCTCCAGGGCGTCGTCCGGGTTGCCTGTCATCCGCAGGGCCAGATTGTAGATCCGCCCCTGGTTCTGCTCCACCAGGGCGGCAAAGGAATCCTCGTCTCCCTGCTTGGCCCGCTGGACCAGCTCCCATTCCGGTTTCATGCCTTTCTCTCACCTGCCTTTCAGGCCTGCAATCTTATTTATGGTCTGGGATCGTCTTTCAGATCCCGCTTGATGCCCTCAGTCACTCTATAAATATCCGCCAGGGTGGACACATGGCTGATCTGTTCCTTATAGTACCCGGCGTGGGGTACCCCCTTCAGGTACCAGGCGTAGTGCTTCCGGGCCTCCAGGCAGGCGATATGCTCCCCCTTCTGCGCCGCCGACAGCTCAAACTGCCGCACTGCGGTGTCACACCGCACAGCCAGGGGCGGCAGGGGCGGAATCTCCTCCCCCGCCAGGGCCGCCTTGGCCCGCTGGAACAGCCAGGGATTGCCGAAGCAGCCCCGGCCGATCATGGCCATATCCGCCCCGGTGTACTTGAGTATGCGTACCGCGTCCCTGGGTTCAAATACATCGCCGTTGGCGATGACCGGGATAGATACCGCTTCCTTCACCGCCTTGATATAGTCCCAGTTGGCGGTGCCGGCGTACATCTGGGTGCGGGTCCGTCCGTGAACCGCCACGGCGGCCACCCCGGCCTCCTCCATCGCTTTGGCAAACTCCACGCAGTTAATGGAACCCTTGTCCCAGCCCAGCCGGAATTTCACCGTCACCGGCTTCCCGCCCGCGCCCCGGATCACCGCCTGGGCCACTTTGACGGCCAGTTCCGGGTCCTTCATCAGCCCCGAACCATCCCCGGAGTTGGCCACTTTTGGGACGGGGCAGCCCATATTGATGTCGATGATATCCGCCCCGGACACCTCCGCCGCAATACCCGCCGCCTGCTCCATGCAGGCCGGGTCGCTGCCGAAGAGCTGGGCGGCCGCCGGGTGTTCATCCTCTCCCAGCTTCAACAACGGAATGGATTTTTTATCCTGGTAGCACAGGGCCTTGGCACTCACCATTTCAGTGACGGTATAGCCCGCCCCCAGTTCCCGGCAGATGGTACGGAATCCCAGATCCGTCACTCCGGCCATAGGCGCCAGCGCCAGGGCGGAATTTATAGTAACATTGCCAATTTTCACAGCGTCCCCCGATGTGTTATAAATAGTGGCGTAACAAGCGTATCATACCACAGGACAGGGCATCCGGCAAGGTTGTTTCCCCGTCCGGTATCCGCCGCTTGATTTTGATTGAAAAAGAAGGAGCGTTTTAATATGAATAAGTACGTCTGCGATCTCTGCGGCTATATCTACGATCCCGCCGAGGGTGACCCCGACAACGGCGTGGCCCCCGGCACTTCCTGGGAGCAGGTTCCCGCCGACTGGGTGTGCCCCCTGTGCGGCGCGGGGAAAGATCAGTTCTCCAAGCAGTAAGATTTTCCCGTCCCAATACCGCCGGTTTGACGGTTCCACCGCCCAACCGGCGGTTTCTTTTTTGCATTTTTTATTTTTAATTGATTCATTTAACGGACTTGCCGTTCACTTCTCTCACTCTTTCAGGCTGCTTTTTCTTTTCCGTTTTGTAATTTACTTATAAAATATTTCTATTTGTATTATATGTCAAGGTTTATTTGTGGGCTCATTTAAAATAAACTTGCAATATATTTATCTGCATCTTTCATTTTTGCATTTTTCTTCCCGCCCGTTTCCTGCGCAGTGATTTCTGTTTCTCCCCATTGACAGAACCGATGGGGGCCTCTTATAATGGCCTCGACAAACCCGAAAATGACCGAATTTTCCTTTGGAAGGGAGGCCCTATTTTGGAACATCTGTTAGCGCCGCTGGTGGGAGACGCCTCTCCTGTAACCGTGATCGGCCTGTGTAAGAACGCGGGCAAGACCACCGCCATGCGCCGCCTGATGGCCGAGCTTGGGGAGGAGCGGCTGGCCCTCACCTCAGTGGGCCGGGACGGGGAGCGCACCGACCTGGTCACCGGTACCGAGAAGCCGGACCTGTACATAAAGCAAGGGGATCTGTTCGCCACCGCCCGGGGTATGATCACCCTGTGCGACGCCACCCTGGAGGTGGCGGATCTCACCGACGTGATGACCCCCCTTGGACCGGTGGCCATCTTCCGGGCCCTGTCCGACGGATACGTTCAGCTGGCAGGTCCCTCCGCCGCCGGGCAGCTGGGACCCCTCACCGCCCGCTTTATGGAGCTGGGGGCCCAGCGGGTCCTCATTGACGGCGCCGCCGGGCGCAAGTCCCTGGCCGGGGCTGGGATCGAAGGCGTGGCTCTGCTTTGTACCGGAGCCTCCCTGGAGCGGGACATGGACCTGGTGGTGGCGGAGACCGCCCACACCTGCTGGATCTTTGACCGGAAGGAACCGGAGCAGGCCGGCCTGCGTCAGTCTTTGGCTGATGTGACGGACCGCTTCGCTCTGTTTGAGTTGGACGGCACCCCTCTGGAACTGCCTCTGGACGAGGCGGACAATCCCAGATGGAACAGGCTGCCCCGCCGTCCCCTGGCGGTATGGGCTGCCGGCGGGGTCACCGATCCCCTGCTCAAAACCCTGGCCCGCCGGGGCGCACCCACTACCCTGGTCACCCAGGACGCCACCCATGTGCTGGCTGGCAGGTCGGCTATGGATCTGTTCCTGCGCAACGGCGGCCAACTCACCGTCCGGCGGGAACTGACCATCGCCGCCGTGGCTGCCAATCCCTGGTCGGCCTACGGCTGGCACTTTGAACCGGAAAAATTCATCTCCGCCCTCCGGCAGGCGATTAATCTGCCGGTGGTCAACGTGAAGGAGGATCAAGATGGAACTGACACATGAATTGCGGGAACACGCCGGCCTGCAGTGGGTGTTGAACCGGCTGAGCCCCATGTCGCCCTTTGGCAAATCAGCCGCTCGTTCCCTGCGGTGGTACGGCCCTGGCGACGAGGCCGATCTGGAGGAGGAACTGGACAACGTGTCCCTGGCCATGGAGCTTTGGAACGCGGGCAGCACCACGCCCCAGGCAGACGGCTGCGGCTGCGCCCCGGTGCAGCTCACCGAGGCCGAGCGGAAGGATGCCGCCGCCGCCCTGCGGGGCGTCACCCGCTGCCTGCCCCTGTTCCACGATATCCGGGGCTCCTTCGACCGGGAGCCCGGCACCCCCTTCGACCTGGTGGAACTGTTTGAGATCAAGCACTTCCTGGTCACCCTGGAGCAGCTGGTCCAGGCCTACGCCGCCCTCCCCCCCATGTCCGGGCTGTCCTTCCCCTCCCTGGCCGACGCCCTGGCTCTGATGGATCCGGAGGGCCGCCGGCTGCCCACCTTCTCCATCGTAAATTCCTATCACAACGACCTGGCTCCCCTGCGGGCGGAGAAGGCCAAGCTGGAAAAGGCCATCCGCATGACCATGGAGGACAAACGGGGGCCGCTGATGGAAAAGCGCCGCGTTCTGGCGGTGGAAGAGGATAAGCTGGAGCTGGAAGTGCGTCAGATGCTCACCGGCAAGCTGATGACCTACAAAGACGCTTTCCTTGCCAACATGGAGGCTCTGGGCCGGCTGGACCTCATTGTGGCCAAGGCCAAGCTGGCCCTGCGCTACAACTGCGTCCGCCCTGCCCTCAGCGCCGACAAGTCCATCCTCCTCCGGGGCGTACGTCATCCCCAGGTGGAGGAAGATCTGGCTGAACGGGGCGAACAGTTCACCCTGCTGGATCTGGATCTGAAACCGAGCTGCACCGTCATCACCGGCGCCAACATGGGCGGCAAGACCGTGTCTCTCCGCTCCACGGTTCTCTCCCTGCTTTTGTGCCAGTGCGGCTTCTTCGTCTTTGCCCAGTCCGCCACCCTGCCCCTGTTCCACCGGGTGGAGCTGATCCTGGCCGACAGCGGCCCCGGCGCCGGCGGCCTGTCCTCCTTCGGCAAAGAGGTCCACCTGCTGGACAACCTGCTGCGGGAGACCCACGGTCAGTTCTTCTTCGTGGCCCTGGACGAGTTCGCCCGGGGCACCAACCCCCAGGAGGGCGCCGCTCTGGCCCGGGCCCTGGTGCGCCACCTGAGCAGTCTGGACTGTGTAGCTCTCATGACCACCCACTACGACGGAGTGTCCGACGTGGCCGCCGCCCACTATCAGGTGGCCGGCCTGGTGCGGGACATCCAGGGCGACGAGGGTGACGATCCCCGCAAGCGGATCGCCCGGCGG
Source organism: uncultured Flavonifractor sp. (assembly GCF_944383115.1). Lineage (GTDB taxonomy): Bacteria > Bacillota > Clostridia > Oscillospirales > Oscillospiraceae > Flavonifractor. Next base: position 9,366 of record NZ_CALWOJ010000077.1, read on the forward strand.
ATGGACTACCGGCTCCTCCCCGCCCCTCCCGGCGCACCCTGCCCCCGGGACGCCCTGCGGGTGTGCCGGCTGCTCAAACTGGACGACACCCTCATGGAGTTGTTCCAGGCCGATCTGTGATTTTTTCCGTACCGGCGGACAGCCCTCGCTGCCCGCCGGTACTTTTTCCCATCAGCACTTACCGTTTGGTAATCACTGTCCCGCTGTAGCGTACAAAAGTCTGCGTACCAGAGAAAAATTTTGCCCCCCTAAATTTTTAAAAAATAGTTGACAAACCAAATCCACTGGGGTATAGTATTTTTGTCAAAAGTAAATAACATGCATGGATAGAGGCGCGGAGCGCAAGGTAGCAGAGCAATGATAAGGGCAGGCGAGCCCGATGTACTCTGTGAATGTC
>NZ_CALWOJ010000078.1 GCF_944383115.1 uncultured Flavonifractor sp.
GGGGTAGCGGCTGTGGGCGGTAAAGCCGGGGATGGTGTTGACCTCGTTGAAGTAGATCTCCCCCTCCGGGGTGAGGAACAGGTCCACCCGGGCAAACACCCGGCAGTCCAGCGCCTGATAGATGGTTCGGGCCGCCGCCTGGATGGCCGCCGTCTGCTCCAGCCTGATGCGGGCGGGACAGTGGATGGCGGAGGTCTTGAGGGTATACTTCTCCTCGTAGTCGAAGAAGCCCTGGGACAGCTGGATCTCATCCACCAGCCCCACCGTAAGCTCCTCGTTGCCCAGCACGGCGCACCCCACTTCAAAGCCGGGCACTGCCTCCTCCAGCAGCACCTCCCGGTCGTGCTTCAGGGCCTCCTTTACCGCCTCCATCAGGGTCTCCGGCCCGGCCACCCGGGTGATGCCGAAGGAGGAACCAGCCCGCACCGGCTTGACGAACAGGGGATAGCCCAGATCCCGGGCCGCTCCCTGGAGGTCGGCCTCCCGCCAGCTCCGGCCCACCACCGTCCCACGGGGGACCTTTACCCCCGCCAGAGCGGCCAGCTTATGGGCCCGGTCCTTGTCCATACACAGGGCGCTGGCCAGGGTGCCGCAGCCGATCACCGGCACCCCCGCCAATTCCAGCAGACCCTGGAGGGTGCCGTCCTCCCCGTTTTTCCCGTGGAGGACAGGAAAAGCCCCGTCAAAGTGCAGCCCCGTTCCGGTACCGTCCAGCAGCAGAAGCTCCCCCCGCCCCCGGTCCAGGGAGAGGGTGCAGGGGGTACAGTTTTCCCGCTGCCAGGTGTCGGCCTCCATCCGGTCCAGGGGGCCGGTGTAGTACAGCCACTGTCCCGAGCGGGTGATGCCCACCAGAAGGGGCGTATAGGCCTTCCGATCCATATGGGCGGCCACGGCATGGGCTGATTGGAGCGAGACGGCGTACTCCGTGGAGCAGCCGCCGAAGAGTACCAGAATGGTTTTCATGGCAGATTCCTCCCAACAGGCAAAAAAACGCCTTGCTTTGATACCCATATGGTACCAAAGCAAGGCGTTTGATGTTTTTGCTTTTTCTTTCCCGCACCCTACAAGTTTCCGAACATTTCTTTCAGTTTTCTTACAGGGTCAGCTTTCTCCCAGCACCACGGCATACACCGCCTCCTGCAGGTCCACCACTTGGCTTCTGGTCACCAGGGCGGTGGGCTGGCCGTCCACCACGGCCAGACAGTAGGTGCCGTCATAGCGATAGAACTGGATGCTTACGGTGGGCTCCCCCTCCAGGGACAGGTGGAGGGTGAAGGAGATCTCCTCCTGTCCGGTGGGCTCCTCCTCGGTAAAGCGGTCGGCGGTCAGGGCCTGGAGGGCATCGGGCAGGTCGCTGGTCTCCAGCTCCTGCTCCCCGTAGGACCAGGTCCGCTCCTCCCCCTCGCCGCTGGCAGTGAGGGTATAGGAGGTTCCGTCCAGGGTCACGTCCACCTGGGACACATTCTCCAGGTCGGCGGGCAGGATCTCCTTGTGCCGCAGGGTGCCGTAGGAGGCGTCCATCAGGGCCTGGTATTCCTCGGTGGTGATTTTGTAAATGATGGGGGAATCGTCCACCCGGGCGTAGGCGGTGACCTCCTCTTCCTCGCCGGTCTCCGTCTCGGCGTCGGCCTGGGTGTCGTCCCACCGCTCCGCCGGGGCACGGCTCACCGCCAGAGACACGGTGTGGGCGGTCTCATTGCCGTCCTCATCCTCGGTGGTGTAGTCCAGCTGGATGGTGCGCTCCGGGTCGTCCAGGCCGTAGGTGGCCAGATCGTCTTCCCCGGCGTTGTAGGTCATATAGTCTGTCAGATCCAGGGAACCCAGGGTGTACAGGAAGTCCTCCACCAAGCTGGTATCCAGGGGCTGGGCCGCACCATCCACCGAGGCAAAGTAGTGATCCTCCTCCCGGTAGCTGGAACTCTCCTCCTGCCAGGTGATCTGGAGGGAATCCTCACCCTGGATGCTGATCTGGTCCGCCGTCCCCACATAGGGCAGGCTGTCGTTGTCGATCAGGTCGGACAGCTCCACATCGAAGGCATCCAGGGGGTCCTCCTGCACCAGATAGACGTTGCCGTCCCCGATGGACACATACCGCTGGGAATCCATGGTGCTGAAGTTGCCCAGCTTTACCTCATAGCTGGCGTCCTCGGTGGTGAGCTGGATGGTACATACCGGGTCGTCCAGCCCGTACTGGCCGTAGTCCTCCACCTCCTCGATGATGAAGGAGACGCCGAAGGACTGGAAGCCCTCCAGCAGGGCAGATATGGCGTCCTCATCCACCGGGAAGGTCTCGTCGGCGTCGTAATACCACACATCGTCCTTGTGGAAGGCCAGACTCTGGCCGTCATAGGTCCAGGACAGGGCGGTCACCGAGTCCTCCGGAATTTCCAGAATGATCTGGTCGCTGGTTTTGATCTGCTCCTTGTGTTCCTGGTACCGGCTGACGCAGAAGGTAACCACGCACACCGCCGCCAGGGCGCCCAGCAGCAGATAGAGCTTTTTAGACCGGCTCATGCTGCATCCTCCTTCTCTTGACCACCACTCCGATGCCCACGGCCAGATAGAGCAGGGGGAATACGCCGATCATGGTCACCTTCAGCAGGGAGGCGGTGGACTCGCTAATGGTCAGGTTCACGTTAGCCCCGGAGGAGTAGGCGTTGTACCCATCGTCCAGGAAGAGAGAGGAGGAAAACCACACCATCTCGCCGCCGTCGTCCAGCTCCACCGACACGGCCACGGCAAAGGGCCCGTCGATGTCCCCCTCCTCCTTGTCATAGGTGGTCATTTCATAGCCCGCCACCTTGCTGAAGGCGCTGTCCGAAGTGGTGAGCAGCTCGGTGACGGTGGCTCCCGAGGCGTTGCCGCTCACCGTCAGGCCGGTGGCCACCGGCACAATGGGATAGTAGTTCTCGTCGATGAGGGGCTGGGTGATGTCGCTCTGGGCCATGTCGGGCATGAGGGCCAGGGGGATCTGGAAGGCGTAGTGGTTCCGGTCGGTCTCCACCACCATGCCCTCGGCGGCGGTGACGCCATAGTCCTCCAGCAGGCTGTACAGGTTGTCCAGGCTGCTGTCCTCCACCGGACCCGCCATCACCAGCAGCTTGCCGCCGCCGGCCATATAGTCCCGGAGCATATCCACTTCCTCCTGGGACAGGTCGCTGGAGGGGCTGTAGATCATCAGGCAGTCGGCGTCCTCCGGGATGGTATCCACCGTCAGCAGGGACAGGGTCTGGGTCTCGATATTATCCTTCTCCAGCTGCTCCTGGAAGGTCTGGGGCAGCTCCGCCTCCCCGTGGCCCTCCAGCAGGTAGAGCTGGGGCAGCTCGTCGCTGACCACATAGTCGATGGCGGAGGTGATGGCCCCTTCGCCGTCGAAGGAGGCGCTGGTATAGCTGTAGGAATAGAAGTCGGTCTCATACAGATAGATATCGTTGATACTGATAAAGCGGCTCTTGTCCCCACATACCACAATGAGGCTGTTGTTGTCCACCGTCTCGTCGGTGTACTGCTGGGCAAACGTGGGGTAGACGTCAGGATTCTTTTTTTCTACCGAAATATGCTCGGACAGGCTGTCGTATTTGTTCAGCAGGTTCTCCACGATGGGATCCTCCTGGTCGGCCTGGACGATCCAGTAGATGGTCACGTCCTCCTCCAGGGCGTTGACCACCGACTTGGTGTTGCTGGTGATGGAGTACAGCTGGGAGGAACTGATATCGAATCGGGTCAGGTTGGTGGGCAGGATGGATACCAGGATGTTGACCACTACCAGCAGGGCCAGCACAATGGCGGAGATGGCCAGGGAGTACGTACCCCCCTGGAAGGCGATCCTGCCCCGTCCCTTCCCGCCGTTCGGATTCAAATGCACCGGCAGTTTCATCAGTTATACCTCCTCTTCTCCAGGGACTGTACCGACAGGAACAGGAAGAAGGCGATCACTGTCAGGTAGTATACGATGGCGCTCACATCGAAGATCCCGTTGACAAAGGTGGTAAATCGCTCAAACAGGGACAGCTGGTTCATGATATTGGGCAGCAGGCCCTCAAAGGCGGCGTTATTTACCACAAACAATGCCACCGTCACCGCCGACAGGGCGAAGGCAATCCAGTAAGCCAGGCTGCCATTACCCGTCACATAGCGGATGAGCAGGCCCAGCAAGATATAGATCACCAGCAGGGCGATCACCGAACCCAGGGCGGTAGCCGATACATATTCCGACAGGCTGACGCTGTAGTAGTTGAACAAGATCACCGCGATGCCTACCCCGGCGGCCAGGCCCTGGTTATCGGTCAGGGATGAGATAAATGTGCCCAGCGCAATGAGGGCGGCGCCCAACACAAAAAAGGCAAAAATAGAACCGTAGGAGGTGGGCAGATAGACCTCGCCGAACTGAGCGAAGATGAAGGGATAGACCGAAATAACCGCCAGAGGGATCAGATAGAGTACCAGCAGAGCCAGATACTTGCCCAGCACCACCTGGACGGTGGTGATAGGCAGAGAGTAGAGCAGCTGGTCGGTCTTTTGCTTCTTCTCCTCGGCGATGACCCGCATGGTCAAAATCGGCACGATGACCACGAATACCAGACTGCCGAATTCCAGGACATATTCAAAATTGCTTACCGCCGCCTGGAGATTGAAAATCATGGCGCCGATACCCACAAAGGCCAGCAGAAAAGCGCCGAATACATAGGTGGTGAGAGAGTGAAAGTAATTGCGCAGCTCATGCTTGAAAACCGCTTTCATGCTTCCTTCGCCTCGCTTTCCTCCGGTTGGGTGGCCGTGTCCGTACTTTCCGTCAGTTCCAGGAAAATATCTTCCAGATTGGCTTTCTTCAGCGCCATCTCCAGCAGCGCCGTCTTTCGATCCGCAAAGAGGAAGAAGAGCTGGCGGGACAACTGATAGATATCCTCCAGGTCGGTTTTAAGGGTGACGGAGACCCGTTCTGCGCTCGCTTCCCTGATCTCCATCTGTGTGATATGCGCCGCATCCGCCAGAATGGCGCGCACCGTCTCCTCCGTCCCTTCCGCGGTGAGGGTGATCTCGCTGGGGGAGAGCAGACGCTTCTCCAGGCCCTCCGGCGTGTCGAAGGCGATGAGCTTCCCCTGGTTGATGATGAGGATCCTGTCGCAGATGGCCTGGACCTCGCTGAGGATATGGGAACTGAAGATCACGGTGTGGGTTTTGCCCAACTGTTTGATCAGATCACGGATCTCAATGATCTGGATGGGGTCCAGTCCCACGGTGGGTTCGTCCAGGATGATGACCCTGGGGTCCCCCAGCAAAGCCTGGGCGATGCCCACCCGCTGCCGGTAGCCCTTGGACAGGGCGGAAATCGTCCGGCGTCTCACTTCTCCGATCCGGGTCTGCTCCATTACCTCCCGGATCTGCCCCTCCAGCTCCGCGCCTTTGAGGCCTTTGGCCTGACCCACAAAACGCAGATACTCTTCCGGCGTCTCGTTGAGGTAGAGGGGCGGCTGTTCCGGCAGATATCCCATCCGCCGCTTTGCCTCGCCCGGCGAGTCAAAGATATCATACCCGTCTATGCTGACCCGGCCGGCAGTGGCGGAAAGGCAGCCTGTCATGATGTTCATGGTGGTGGATTTCCCGGCCCCGTTGGGCCCCAGAAAGCCGTATACATGGCCCTCATTGATCTCAAAGGAGAGATCGTCTACCGCCAGGAGATCACCATAGCACTTGGTCAGATGTTCCATGCTTATCATATCGGTCCTCCTTACGGCGCGCGGCGATAGCCGGCGCTGGTATGGGAGTCATTATAGCCTCTGATGCTGAAACAGTGCTGAAAGGATGCTAAATAGAACATAAAAAGGGGGCGGCGTTAAAACGCCGCCCCCTTCAGTCACAGGGTAATTCCACGAAAAAGCAGTTGATCCCCTCCCGGCTTTCCGCCCAGATCTTTCCCCGATGCCGGGCAACGATGCTCCTGGCAATGGGCAGCCCCAGCCCGAAGCTGCCTGTCCGGCTGCGGGCCGGGTCAGCCCGGTAAAACCGTTTAAACAGCAGCTCCAATCGCTCCGGCGGGATGGGTTCTCCTTCGTCCGCTACAGTAAGGACGCACCGTCCCTTTCCTTTTCGCCGCAGCGCCACCCACACCCGGCCGCCGGGCCGGGTATATTTGCCCGCGTTGTCCAACAGGGCCTCCAGCACACGACTCAGCTGGGCCCCGTCACCGCTCACCTGGATATCCGGTTCCACTTCGCTCTCCAGCGCCAGCCCCCCCTCAAAAAAGATGGGTTCAAAGGGCAAGAGCGTATCTTCCGTTACCTTACTCAGGTCCACCGGCCCATAGACGGCCTGCGACTCCCCGTGGTCGGCCCGGGCCAGTTCCAGCATCTGCTCGATCAGATTCTTCATCTGCCGGGACATGGCCAGGATGCCGGATAAAAACCGCTTCCGGTTTTCAGACCCATCCCCGCCGTCCTGAAGCAGTTCCGCATTGGTCATGATGACGGTCAGGGGCGTTTTCAGCTCGTGGGAGGCGTCGGCCACAAACTGCCGCTGTTGCTGCCACGCCCGTTCCACAGGCCGTACCGCCCATTTGGACAACAGAATGCTCCCCCACAAAAAGCCGAAAAAGCTCAGGCAGCCGATCAGAACGCAGCTCCTTGTCAGCCCCTCCAGTGTGGCCCGCTCGCTGGAGATGTCGGAAAAGACCACGCACTGATTGGCGGGGCTGTCCAGCCGGTAGTAGCGCAGATTATACTCCTCCAGCACCCCCAGATGATTGGGGGATGCAGCGGTCTGAGCAATCAACCGATCCAGAAAGGCATCGTCGGACAGATCATAATAACCTCCGCCGGTAGCCACTACCTCTCCGCCCAACCCCAGCTGCAGCTTAAAAAAGGGCAGGCGCACATCCTCCCCCAGTTCACCCGGCACCCCCAACCGGACCGGCTGAGCGGCGATATTTTCCAGCATCCGCATACTCTCCCGCTCCAGGTTGGCGCTGGTAAAGTAGAACACCAGGCCCAAGATCACCACCAGCATGATGGTGACAATACTCATATTGATGAGGACAAACTTGAGCCGCAGCTTCTTAATCATCCCCGTCCACCTCCAGATGATACCCCATCCTGCGGATGGTCTCTATGCGCACGTTGGAGCCGATGCTGGCCAGCTTTTTCCGCAGAAAGCCGATGTATACTTCCACATGGTTTTCCACCGCGTCGGAATCGTAGCCCCAGGCCTTGGCCAGAATGGCCTCCTTGGAGCAGTTGCGTCCCCCCGCCTGGAACAGAAAGCGCATGATCTCAAATTCCTTGGCCGACAGCCGCACCCGCTCCCCGCCGCACAGCAGCATGGCGGAGGAGAGATCCAGGGTAGTATTGCCCTGCACCAGCTCATCCACCTGCGGCCCCTGCCGGCGGAGCAGGGCATGAATACAGGCCAGCAGTTCCCGTATGTCAAAGGGAATCCGCCAACATTTTCTCATCTTCTATAATCAGGATCTTCACGGTCGCCACCTCTTTTTGTTCTATCATACCGCGTCAACCTGAAACCAGACTGAAAAGTGGATCGCTGCGGATCGTTCCTTCTTTCATTTCTTGCTGCGCTTCAAGCCGATACCCCGGCGGTCCGCCGCCTCCTGAAGAAGTCCAACGGCGGCAAGGGCCCGCTCCTGAATGGGGTATTCAGTCAATTCCGGCCGGCTGCCCAGAGCAGCCATCACGGACTGCAGCTCCTCCAAGGGCAGGAGATAGACCGCCGTGTTGAAAAACGTTTTGCGGCGGCCGTCGTTATAGCCTTCCAGAAGCGCATCCAGTATGGCGCGCTTTTCCTCCAGTTGGGAAAGGTAGGATTCCATTCCCAACTCCCGGGCCCTGGCAATATCCTGCCGCCTGTTTCGATGGGGGACAAAGGAGTCCCCATCGTCAAAGCCCTCATAGCGGAGACAGGGGTACTCCTGGCACTCCCAGCAAAACTGGACGCCGCCATGCTCCAGGGAGCATTTGGCAATGGCGCAGCTCTGATTGCCTGCTCCGCCGCCGCAGCCGGGGCAGTAGCCGCCCAGGTGCATGGAACACAGGGCGCAGTTGAGGCCGCATAGGGAGAAGCGGGTTTCTGTACGGGTAAATCCTTTCATAGTACCCTCCTGATTGGGTGGCGGATGACGGTTTTCAACCGCTCCATCTTCATAAGTCCCACCGTCTTTCCTGGTTTGTCTGTGTTACAGCACAGGGATCGGGCAACTATCCGTCATGTTTCCTTCTAAAATCCACTCCCCCGTCCTTTGGAACAAGTATAGTGTTACGTCCTTTGGAAAAAGCAAGCAGCTGCCAGTACAGCAATACTAATTCTAAAGATAGGGATGATACGATGATCGAATATCCAAAAGCAACAGATTTCCAAAAAGCCACTTTCGTGGGAACCTGGGGCCCCTCTCCCATTCCTATCTATGATGTTCCCTCCATGCACGCTCTCAATCAATTGGTTGGCTATATCAAACATATTAACGCGTCAAATGGTACGGTGCTATATCGCGGGCAATGTAGTTTATATAAGCAAGTTGTACCCAGCATAAAGCACGATTTAAGTACAGAAGAAGAAAACAAGGCTCGTCTGGAAGAAACCATGAAAGCAGTCCTGGGTGAAGATTCTCTTCTGAAATTTCTCGGCTTAAAGAATACCGATGTAAAAGGATGGGAATTGTTCCAAATGCTTGTGATTGAGGCGGTATTTCAGCATTATGGTGCAACTACATATTGTGTCGATTTTGTGGATAATCATTGGACCGCCCTCTGGTTTGGTCTATATCAATGGGATAAGTCCACTAGCCGCTATTTGCTCCGCAACAACTCCGGCTGTGGAGAAGACGGCTCTTATATTATAAAAAGTAGTCAGCTGGAAAAAGTCATCCCACCAACTGAACCTACGCTCGAAGCAACAGAGCTTGCCGCTTCTAAAATAGCTGAGTTAAAAGAGCATGCAAAACGCGCACCAATTTCTTTTGAGGAATTGGTACGCAGAAACACAATCAGAAAGTTTGAAGTTGATCATAAATCCTGGGAAGATACTTGCAGGCGTATCTCGGACTACAACAAGGAAATTGACCGCATCGAGAAAAATGATCATCTCTTTCTATTTTTGTATGTAGCTGATACAAACGTGTCAAATTTTCGTGGAGTATATATGGGGAATGAGACATTTACCATAGATCTCAGGAAGGCGCTTCCATCCAATTTTCTGCGTCCTTGTTCACAGCACGGATGGGTGGTAAGGGGAAAAGACGTAAACTATGACTTCAATTCAAGCATCTCCTGTGTGATTCGTGTTAATGTCGATCTGGCAAAGGAAATGCTTGGGTTGGGAACTTTGCTCAGCCAGGAAAATTTCTTTCCAGATGACACCATTGATCAAGGCTACAGCATCCTACTTGCCCGGCAAAAAGGTACTACCTGCCGGGATGATAGCGGACTTCGGAGCTGGGAAATAGTCAAAACCTCCGGCTAAGCCGGAGGCTTGAGTAGGCCCTAAAAGGGCCTGATACGGACGAAGCCCCTTAAGGGG
>NZ_CALWOJ010000079.1 GCF_944383115.1 uncultured Flavonifractor sp.
CGCATCACATTGGACAGGAAGGCCACCGCCGACACCGACAGGGAATAGGGAGCCAGCAGGGTGGGGGCCAGGGAGTACCAGCCCATACCGGCGGAGGCGGCCATAGAGTCCTTGATGCCCAGAGGAAGAAAGAGCCCGGCTAGGGCGGCAAAGGCCAGCGTGCCGGCGCACACCGCCACCGGCACCAGCAGCACCTGAAAACCGGCGGTCTTGATGTCGCTGACGAAGGTGCCCTGCTTGCCCATATCCATGCCTACCATAAATAAAAGCAGGTAGAGGCCGAAGTTGATGACAGTACCGCAGTGGGCGGTGACGGCAGGGGGGAACACAAAGCGGCCGGCCAGCATACCCAGCACCACAGCAATGACAATCCACTTGGTCAGGGAATTGTCTGCCTTGCCGGCGGAGCGGGCGGTATCCTCGGCGGTCTGGCTGCTGCCCTGGGGCAGGCCCACATGATCCAGCCGCAGGACAAACCGGCGCAGCAGGGTGAGGAAGAGAATGGAACCAAACATGGCCAGCACCGTAATGAGCAGAGCGGCCAGGCCGATCTGTCCCAGAGAGGCGATGACCTCATCGTTAGCGCCCAGGTTGACTCCAAGGGTGACAATCAGGATCATCAGCGCCACAAATTGCAGCTTGCTCACCCACACCAGGGGTCGGCTGCGTACCCCGGGCCTGGAACCGATCAGCGCGCCCAGGATCACCAGCGCAATATAAATCGCCAGATTGCTCAGGGTGCTGAGGGTGGTATCCATACCAATGCATCCTTTCCTAAATAAACTTGAAAAATACCGCAGAGACACATAACAGGGCCATTCTAGCATATCTGCTGGGGAAAGTCCACCCCGGAACGACACCAGACGCCAAATCAGTGGTCGGGAGAATGAAAACTGATTAGTTTAGAAAAAATAGAGATTAAGTTCCGTTTCAAGCCCTCTACGTCCGAAAAAATTTTCTGAAATGCACAAAAATGAAAAGTGAATTTTGGACGCCACACTTTATTTTTCGCTTGCATCCAAGGAATAAATAGAGTATAGTTTGGTTAAGCAAAAAAACAATTTGGGCAAAAAAATTTTTGTGAGGTGATTGGAATGGGTACACCAAAAACCAACAACTCTGATACCGTATTCCAATGGAACGGTATCCCCCGGGCGGGACAGTTGATCCCCCTGGGTCTCCAGCATGTGGTGGCCGCGGTAGTGGGTATTATTACGCCTGCTATTCTGGTTGCCAACACCTGTGGCCTGAGCGAGGCGGAAAAGACCCTGATGATCCAGGTCTCCCTGATCCTGACCGCCCTTGCCACGCTGCTTCAGCTTTTCCCCATTTTCCGGCGCATCGGCTCCGGGCTGCCTGTCATCATGGGCATCAGCTTTGCGTACATTCCCACCCTCCAGGCCATCGGCGCGCAGTTTGACATTGCGACAATTCTGGGGGCTGAGATCATCGGCGGTATTGTGGCCATCGTCTTTGGCGTGTTTGTCAAGTGGATCCGTCCCCTGTTCCCGCCCCTGGTCACCGGTACCGTGATCTTTACCATTGGCCTGTCCCTCTATCCCACCGCTGTCAAATATATGGCCGGCGGCGCCGGTACCGCCTGGTTCGGCAATGTGAAGAGCTGGGTAGTGGCCCTCATTACCCTGGTGGTGGTGGTCATCCTGTCCAACTTCACTAAGGGTATCTTCAAGCTGGGCGCCATCCTGATTGGCATGATCGTGGGTTATATTGTGGCCTACTTCGTGGGCATGGTGGATTTTGCCAGCGTGGGTACCTCCCAGTGGTTTGCACTGCCCGAGGTCATGCCCTTTGAGATCAAATTTGTTCCCTCCGCCTGCGTCTCCCTGGCCATTGTGTACATTGTAAACGCCGTGCAGACCATCGGCGACCTCAGCTCTACCACCATGGGCGGCATGGACCGTATGCCCAGCGACCGGGAACTGTCCGGCGGTATCATCGGCCAGGGCATCATGAGCATTCTGGGCGCCTTCTTCGGCGGCCTGCCCACCGCTTCCTACAGCCAGAACGTGGGTATCGTCACCGTCAACAAGGTCATCAACCGTGCCGTCTTTACCCTGGCTGCCGGTATTCTGCTGGTGGCCGGCCTGATGCCCAAGTTTGCCTCCCTGCTCACCACCATTCCCCAGTGCGTCATCGGCGGCGCCACCATCTCTGTGTTTGCCACCATTACCATGACCGGTATCCGCATGATCACCGAGGGCGGCTTCACCCCCCGCAAGAGTTCTGTGGTGGGTCTGTCCGTGGCTCTGGGCGTGGGCATCACTCAGGTGTCCGGCTGCCTGGCCGGTGAGGGCTTCCCTGAGTGGGTCAACACCGTGTTTGGCTCCTCCTCCGTGGTGGTCGCCACCATTGTGGCCATCATCCTCAACCTGGTCCTGCCCAAGGAAAAGGAAAGCAAATAAGCGCAAGACAACAAAAGGCCCGGCTCCTCTGGAGCCGGGCCTTTATCAAAGATTATTCCTTCGCTTCGTCGATGTAGCTGTACAGCGTGTATTTGGAGATGCCGAAGAACTTGCATACCTTGTCGCCGCTTTTGGTGATGAGGAAAGCGCCGGTGTCGTTGAGGAACTGCACCGCCTTGACCTTGTCTTCCTTGTTCATCAGGGCCACAGGTTTGCCCACCAGCTTCACACTCTGCTCCATCAGTTCGTCCAACAGATCGGAGACGTTGCGGGAGATGGCTTCCGGTTCCTTTTCATCTTTTTCCGTAGCGGTGAACTGCTTGAGGGCGGTCTCCATGGCCAGCATCAGCGTAATATCGTAGTTGATACCGAAAATGCCGATGGGGGTACCGTCGTCATTGCGGATGTAAATCGTAGTAGACTTAAGGATCTTGCCATCCTTTGTGCGGGTCAGGTAGCTCAGGTGGTCCTGCAGCTGTGCCTGGCCGCCCCGCAGCGCCTCCAGGACCACATGGGAAGGGCCGTCGCCCACCTTGCGTCCTGTGACCTGCCCGTTTTCAATGGCTACAATGGAACTTTCCGGATCGTTGGTGGCCAGGTCATGAACCACCACCTCGCAGTTGGGACCGAATTGACTGGCGATCCCCTTGGCGAGCTTGAAGAGAAATTGCAGGGTAGATGCTTCTGGCACTAAGATTCCCGCCTTCCATTTGCCTGCGGGGAGGATGGGCTGCCGGGTTTGACTGTCCTCAAACCGGCAAGATAAGCCGCTCCCGCGTCAGACGTCAAAATATCTCTTTTATTTTACCACATCTGGCTACAGATTCAACACATTTTTAAAACCTAAAAAATTTTTTGTTTTTCAAACAAAAGTATTGCATAACTGAGCGAATTGTGGTAGTATAAAGACAACGCAAGGTTGAAACTGTACAACATGAACAAATTTCCATATAAAAAGTTGTAGCTGCAACGGAGTGCTATCGCGCACGGGCTGGATGGACATTGGATTCGGCTGGGGTTGCGGATGCAGCCTGAACGAAACCGGATCTGACTTGTCCATTCCACCAGGAATGGACACTTTTTTTACGGAGAAAAGGACAAAATAAAAGGAGGAATCTTATTATGCTGTTGATCGGTAATGGCAGACTGATTACCCGGAGTGAGGAACTCCCTTATCTGGAAGACGGCGCCGTCGTTCTGGACGGCGAGGTGGTCAAGGAGGTTGGCTCCCTGGCCGACATGAAGGCCAAGTACCCCGACGCCGAGTTCGTGGACGCCAAGGGCGGCGTCATCATGCCCGGCCTCATCAACGTCCATACCCACATCTATTCCGGCCTGGCCCGGGGCCTGTCCATCAACGGCTTCAATCCCACCAACTTCTTTGAGGTGCTGGATGGCCAGTGGTGGTACATCGACCGTCACCTGACCCTGGACGGCACCCGCGCCTGCGCCTACGCCACCATCCTGGACTGTATCCGGGACGGTGTGACCACCATTTTCGACCACCACGCCTCCTTCTGTGAGATCCCCGGCTCTCTCTTTGCCATCAAGGACGTGTGCAAGGAACTGGGTATGCGCGCCAACCTCTGCTACGAGGTGTCCGAGCGTGACGGCCAGGAGAAGTGCGATCAGTCCATTCAGGAGAATGCCGACTTCGCTAAGTGGGCCAAGGAGCAGGACGACGACATGATTAAGGCCATGTTCGGCGGCCACGCCCTGTTCACCATCTCCGACAAGACCTTTGAGAAGATGGTCAAGGCCAACGACGGCATGACCGGCTTCCACATCCATGTGGCCGAGGGCATGAACGACGTGTACGACTCCCTGCAGAACTACGGCTGCCGCCCCATCAACCGCCTGCTGTACAACGGTATCCTGGGCGAAAAGACCATGCTGGGCCACTGCATCCACGTCTCTCCCGCCGAGATGGACATCATCAAGGAAACGGGCACCATGGTCTGCCACAACCCCGAGTCCAACATGGGCAACGCCGTGGGCTGCTCCCCCGTGCTGCAGCTGTACAACCGGGGCATCCTCATCGGCCTGGGCACCGACGCCTACACCCACGATATGCTGGAGAGCCTGAAGGTTCTGCTGCCCATGCAGCGCCACAACGTCTGTCAGCCCAACGTGGGCTGGTGCGAGGCTACCGGGATGCTCTTCCAGAACAACGCCAAGATCTGCTCCCGCTACTTCAAGAAGCCTCTGGGCGTGCTGAAGCCCGGCGCCGCCGCCGACGTGATCGTCATGGACTACAAGCCCTTCACCCCCTTCTCCGACGCCAACATCGACGGCCATATGCTCTTCGGCATGATGGGCAAGAACTGCCGCACCACCATCATCAACGGCAAGGTGCTGTACAAGGACCGCGAGTTCGTGGGCATTGATGAGGACAAGATCAACGCCTGGTGCATGGAGCAGTCCAAGAAGCTGTGGGGCGAGCTGAACCACTGCACTTACTGAGAAATCCCCCAAAAACTGAAAACAAAATGTAATTCCGAGTTATAACGATAACTGGAGGTTTTGATTATGAGCGATATTATGCGTCCCATGCCTTTTGCCCACCTGATGAACTGGATCCTCAGCGAGTACAAGAGCCAGGGTTCCATCTTCGGCGTGTCCAAGCTGGTCAAGCACACCAACGGCAAGACCCTGCCCATCTTTGAGGAGAAGATCGAGTCTCCCTACGGCCCCGCCGCCGGCCCCCACACTCAGCTGGCTCAGAACATCATCGCCGCCTACGCTGCCGGCAGCCGCTTCTTTGAGGTCAAGACCGTTCAGGTCATGGACGGCGACGAGCTGAGCAAGTGCGTCAACAAGCCCTGCATCACCGCCGCCGACGAGTGCTACAACTGCGAGTGGTCCACCGAGCTGTATGTGCCCCAGGCTTTCGCCGAGTACGTCAAGGCCTGGTTTGCCTGCAAGCTGCTGGCCCGTGAGCTGGAGCTGGGCGATCCCAACGGCTTCGTGTTCAACATGAGCGTGGGCTACGACCTGGCCGGTATCAAGAGCGAGAAGGTGGACAAGTACATCAACGGCATGATGGACGCCTCCCAGACCGAGGTGTGGAAGGAGTGCATGGACTGGGCCCTGGCCAATCTGGACAAGTTCCAGAACGTGGATGAGGCCTATGTACGCGCCATCTCCCCCAAGGTGTCCGACTCCATCACCGAGTCCACCCTCCACGGCTGCCCCCCCGATGAGATCGAGCGCATTGCCACCTACCTCATCACCGAGAAGAACCTGAACACCTATATCAAGTGCAACCCCACGCTGCTGGGCTATGAGTTTGCCCGCAAGACCCTGGACGGCCTGGGCTTCGACTACATCGCCTTTGACGACCACCACTTCCTGGAGGACCTGCAGTGGGAGGACGCCATCCCCATGTTCCACCGCCTGATGAAGCTCACCGGCGAGCGGGGCCTGGAGTTCGGCGTGAAGATCACCAACACCTTCCCCGTGGACGTGAAGGCCGGTGAGCTGCCCAGCGAGGAGATGTATATGTCCGGTCGCTCCCTGTATCCCCTGTCCCTGTCTCTGGCCGGGATGCTGTCCAAGGAGTTCAAGGGCAAGCTGCGCATCTCCTACTCCGGCGGCGCCGACATCCACTCCATCAAGAAGCTGGTGGAGGCCGGCATCTGGCCCGTCACCATGGCTACCACCGTCCTCAAGCCCGGCGGCTATCAGCGCATGAGCCAGATCGGCAAGGAGCTGATGGATATCAGCTACGAGCCCTGGACCGGCGTGGACGTGGCCAAGGCCCAGGCTCTGGTGCAGGAGTTCGTCACCGACGCCCACTACCAGAAGCCCATGAAGCCCATCCCCAGCCGCAAGATGGATAAGAAGGTGCCTCTCATCGACTGCTTCGAGGCCCCCTGCCGCAACGGCTGCCCCATCGAGCAGGATATCCCCGCCTACCTGATGAAGGTCAACGAGGGCAAGTACGAGGAGGCCCTCCAGATCATCACCCACCGCAATGCCCTGCCCTTTATCACCGGCACCATCTGCTCTCACCGCTGCCAGGACAAGTGTATGCGCAACGCCTACGACGAGAGCGTGTATATCCGCACCCAGAAGCTGAAGGCTGCCGAGGGCGGCTTTGAGGCCCTGCTGCCCAAGCTGAAGCCCGCCGCTCCCGTCTCCGGCAAGAAGGTTGCCGTCATCGGCGGCGGCCCCGCCGGTATGTCTGCCGCCTACTTCCTGGGCCGCTCCGGTGTGGACGTGACCATCTTTGAGCGCAAGGACTCTCTGGGCGGCATCGTCCGTCACGTGATCCCCGCCTTCCGGATCAGCGACACCGCCATCGACAACGACGTCAAGCTGATGAACGCCATGGGCGTGAAGGTGGAGCTGAATTGCGAGGTCAAGAGCGTGCAGGACCTCTTCGACAAGGGCTACACCCAGGTCATCCTGGCCACCGGCGCCTGGCACAAGGGCAGCGCCGGCATGGAGTACGGCGAGGAAATGAACGTCATCGAGTTCCTGGAGAAGGCCAAGAAGGCCCCCGAGAGCCTGGATCTGGGCAAGAACGTGGTGGTCATCGGCGGCGGCAACACCGCCATGGACGCCGCCCGTGCCGCCAAGCGCATCCCCGGCGTGGAGAAGGTCTCCCTGGTCTACCGCCGCACCAAGCGCTATATGCCCGCCGATCAGGAGGAGCTGGAGCTGGCTCTGGAGGACGGCGTGGAGTTCTGCGAGCTGCTGGCTCCCGTGGGCGTGAAGGACGGCGTGCTGACCTGCCACCAGATGGAGCTGGGCGCCCCCGACGCCTCCGGCCGCCGGTCCCCCGTGGACACCGGCAAGGTGGTTGAGGTTCCCGCCGACACCGTCATCACCGCCGTGGGCGAGAAGGTGGACACCGAGCTGTACACCGCCAACGGTCTGGAGGTGGATAACCGCGGCAAGGCCGTGGTGAACGCCGACACCCTGGAGTCCTCCGTGAAGAACGTCTACGTCATCGGCGACGGCCAGAAGGGCCCCGGCACCGTGGTGGAGGCCATTGCCGGCGCTACCAAGGCCGCCCGCGCCATCCAGGACTTCGACGTGAACGTCTATGTGGACAAGAACGTCAACCCCGACTATCAGAAGCCTCTGGCCAAGCGTGGCGACGTCTGCACCGATTGCAGCAGCTGCGACGAGATCCGCTGCCTGGGCTGCGCCACCGTGTGCGAGACCTGCACCGAGGTGTGCCCCAACCGTGCCAACGTGGCCATCGCCGTGCCCGGCATGCGGATGCGCCAGATCATCCATGTGGACGGTATGTGTAACGAGTGCGGCAACTGCGCCACCTTCTGCCCCTACGACAGCCGCCCCTACAAGGATAAGTTCACCCTGTTCTGGAGCGAGGAGGACTTTGCCAACAGCGAGAACGAGGGCTTCCTGAAGCTGGAGGGCACCAAGACCCGGGTCCGCCTGGGTGGCCAGGTCAAGGAGTACGACGTGGCCGACGCCGGCCGCGGCCTGTACGACCCCCTGCGCAAGCTGATCTGCGCAGTGTATGACAATTACAGCTATCTGCTGCCGTAACCAACCGTGCGCGGGGCCTCAGCCGGGAAGGCTGAGGCTTTCCGCGCATGGATCAGTCAATCTTCAATGGAAATGAGGAACCCAAGATGAGTGAGTGCTATACCTTTGTCGTAAATGGCAAGACCTGTACCACAGAGCAGGAGAAGCCCCTGCTGCGCTATCTGCGGGACGATCTGCACCTCTATTCCGTCAAGGACGGGTGCAGTGAAGGGGCCTGCGGCACCTGCACCATCGTGGTGGACGGCAAAGCCGTCAAATCCTGCATCCTCACCACCAAGAAGGCGGTGGGTAAGACCATCCTCACTGTGGAGGGGCTGTCCCATGACGAGCAGGAGGCCTTTGTGTACGCCTTCGGCAAGGTGGGCGCCGTCCAGTGCGGCTTCTGCATCCCCGGTATGGTGATGGCGGGCAAGGCCCTCATCGACCAGAACCCCGACCCCTCCGAGGAGGACATCAAGAAGGCCATCCGTGGCAACATCTGCCGGTGTACCGGCTACAAGAAGATCATCGAGGGCATCTCCCTGGCAGCCGCCATCCTCCGGGGGGCGGAGAAGATCGACCCTGAGCTGGAGAAGGGGGAGATCTACGGCGTGGGCGACCGGGCCTTCCGCACCGACGTGCGGGACAAGGTGCTGGGAACCGGCGCCTACTGCGACGACATTGAGATGGAGGGTATGGTCCACGCCTCCGCCGTCCGCTCCCAGTACCCCAGAGCAAAGGTGCTGGATATCGACGTCTCTGCCGCCCTGGCCCTGCCCGGCGTACTGGCCGTTCTCACTGCCGAGGATGTGCCCAACAACAAGGTGGGCCACATCCAGCAGGACTGGGATGTGATGATTGCCAAGGGCGACATCACCCGCTGCGTGGGCGACGCCATCTGCCTGGTGGTAGCCGAGAATGAGGACGTGCTGAAAGAGGCCAAGAAGCTGGTCAAGGTGGAGTATGAGCCCCTGGAGCCGGTGCGCTCTATTCAGGAGGCTATGGCCGAGAACGCCCCCAAGCTCCACCCCAACGGCAACCTGTGCCAGCAGCGCCATGTGACCCGTGGCGACGCCAAGACCGCCCTGGCCAATTCCAAGTATGTGGTGACCCAGAGCTACAAGACCCCCTTCACCGAACACGCCTTCCTGGAGCCTGAGTGCGCCGTTGCCTTCCCCTACAAGGAGGGCGTGAAGGTGTATACCTCCGACCAGGGCGTGTACGACACCCGGAAAGAGATCTCCATCATGCTGGGCTGGGAGCCCGACCGCATCGTGGTGGAGAACAAGTTCGTGGGCGGCGGCTTTGGCGGCAAGGAGGACGTGTCCGTGCAGCACCTGGCGGTGCTGGCCGCCTTGAAGGTGGGCCGTCCGGTGAAGTGCAAGCTCACCCGGCAGGAGTCCATCAACTTCCACCCCAAGCGCCACTATATGGAGGGCACCTTCACCCTGGGCTGCGACGAGAA